>JBKPSP010000161.1:0-13891 GCA_046735175.1 Acidobacteriota bacterium | reverse complement strand
GAACAGAAAAGTGTCAGTCTCGAGTGGCCACGTCAACATCAACGCGGAGCTCTCGCAGAATTGAGTCAGCCGGGAAGGGCACGAGTTCCACTCGTGCCGATCAGGGCCTCAGAGTCAGCGTCTCCGGCACGACTGGAAGTCGTGCCCTTCCCGGCTGTGCTTGGACGAAATCCTCAATTGAGTGCTCTTTTATCTCGCGCTGCCCTCTGATAGAAACTTCTGCTGAGGCCCTTTTCCCGGAACCATCCTCCACGTCGAAGCTGGGTAAAGCGCCAGGGAACCTGCTTGGCGCTTCGAACTTTTATTCTCGCTGCTGTTGTTGCATGCGCTTCCGTCTCGGGTGCGCAGCAGCCGTTTTTCAACGATGACGCCGACGTTGCTCTCTATCATCATTGGCATGCGGAGACCAACAACGAGTACGACTTTCTGCCGAACTCCTCATATCCTGCGGAGCGCCAGGACACGCAGACCATCAAGTTCAGCTACGGGCTGTTCACGAACTGCGAAGTTGGCATGGATTTCCCGCTGCTTGCGATCTTCAACTCGCAGGCTTCTGCGTTGGGAACTCCGTTCGGTCTTGGGGACACTGACTTCTCGGTCAAATACAACTTCCGAAAAGAAAAACAGGGATCGCTTTGGCCGGCGATCACTGCCAGCCTGAACATCGAGCCGCCGACGGGAAACGTGAAGCTTAAGCTGGGATCGGGCTTGACCGACTACTACCTGAACAGCGTGTTTCAGAAGACGCTCTCGCCGAAGAATGTTTTACGAATCAACGCGGGCGCTACGTTCGCGGGCAACACTTCAACGGGCGTGGTTGGAATCACGACGCGGGGAACAGTCTTTACCGGGGGCACGTCGCTGACGCGGCAGTTCACTCGCAGGCTGGACCTTGGCGTGGAGCTGTATGGCGGCCACACCATTGAGGCCAATCTGGGGCGAGACGAAGTGCAGGAGCAGTTGGGCGGGAACTATGAGATCAGCAAAGGCCTGACGGTGGATTTTGGAGTGGTGGCGGGGCAGGCGGTGGGGAGCCCGCGATACGGGTTGCAGCTGGGGTTCTCGAAGGATTTCTGATGGGTAAATGAAGGCCCCCTTCGCCGATGAGACAGGATGTTAAATCCCCACTTCTCGAAAACCGCGAGAAGTGGGGCACCCACGTATCGTCTGAAAAGATTCTCCAAAAAGCGCAGGATGATCGGGGGCTGGCCCGGATCATCCTCATCCCTTCCGGTTAGAAGGGGCCTTACTGAGACTCAGCCTACATGCACGAGATTGCTGCATGATGTAGTACAGGTGAAAACTTGGTAAACGCGGTTTGCCCTTTCGATACGGTGACTTGGGGGCCGACGCTGCTATATTTATGAATTCGCAGGATCGTCGTTCGTCGTACGTCGTTCGCTAAACCTTGCGTGGGTGCCACACTTGTCGCCGTTTTGCGAGGAAGTGGGAATGTAGTGTCCCCGCCACGATCGCAAAAAGTTATGTCCCGCAAAATTGATCAATCCCGGCGCCTGCAGGAACGTGCCGAGCAGCTTATGCCTGGCGGGGTGAGCTCTCCTGTTCGCGCATTTAAGGCGGTCGAGGGTCAGGCGCCTTTCATCGTGCGAGGTCAGGGTTCGCACATGTGGGATGCGGATGGGAACGAGTACATCGACTACGTGGGATCGTGGGGGCCGCTCATTCTCGGACACGCCGAGCCGGGCGTGCTCGATGCCATCCTGAATGCCGCGGGGAACGGCACCAGCTTCGGCGCGTCCACGCCTTCGGAAGCCGATCTTGCCGAGCTGATCGTCCAGGCGTTCCCGACGGTGCAGAAGTTGCGTTTCGTCAGCTCCGGGACGGAAGCCACGATGTCGGCGATACGGCTCTCGCGCGCATTCACCAAACGCAAATACATAATCAAATTTGAAGGCTGCTATCACGGGCACGCGGACTCGTTGCTGGTCAAGGCCGGTTCCGGCGTGGCGACGCTCGGTATTCCAGGTTCGGCCGGAGTCCTTGAAGAGGTAAGCCAGTTTACGATCGCGCTCCCTTTCAATGACACCGAAGTTCTGGAGCAGGCGTTCAGCAAATACAAACATCAGGTCGCATGCGTGATCGTGGAGCCGGTGGTGGGCAACATGGGATGCGTGCCGGGAAGCGGCGACTACCTTGCCAACCTCCGAACAATTACGCAGCGCGAAAATGCCGTGTTGATCTTTGACGAAGTGATGACCGGATTCCGCGTGGCGTACGGCGGGGCGCAGGAGCTTTACGGGATCAAGCCGGACCTGACGACGTTCGGAAAGATTATTGGCGGCGGTTTGCCGGTCGGGGCATACGGAGGTCGTGCCGAGATTATGGATCTGGTCGCACCGGTCGGACCGATGTACCAGGCGGGAACGCTGTCGGGGAATCCGCTGGCGATGGCGGCGGGGATCGCGCAGCTGAAACATTTGCGGGACAAGAAAAACGAGATCTATCCACGGCTTGAATCTCTCAGCGCGAAGGTGGTCGAGGGCGTGGCTGCGGCTGCGAAAGGCGCTGGAGTGAAGCTGTGCTTTAACCGCGTCGGTTCGATGTTCACCTGGTTCTTCACCCATGATCCTGTCACGGACTGGGACTCTGCTGCCAAGGCGGACACTGCGGCCTTCGGCAAGTTCCTCCGCGCCATGCTCGATGCTGGCGTTTATCTTCCCCCCTCGCAGTTCGAGGCGGCGTTCCTGGGTGCTGCGCACAGCGAGGAAGATGTGCAGAAGACGATTGAGGCCGCGCGGAAGGCGTTCGCGGCGAAGTAGACTGCGAAGCGACGACGGCCTCACTCGTCCGGCGAAGCAAAGCAAGCGGCGGCGCTGGAGGTCTCAGCCGAAAATCTCCGGCGCAAAAACCGCGCCGGACGCACGGGTGGGGCGCCCGTGCCCACGTGGTTCGAAAAGCGCTTGGCCAACGACCTACGACCAACGACCAACGGCGCTCCGGTACTCTGGTCACTTGCCGCACTCACCCATCGACTCCTAAGCTGATATTTCAAATTCACCTGGGGAGGTCTCATGTCTTCAAAGAAGTGGCTCAGTCTGGTTGCAGCTGGAGCGTTCGTGATTGGCGCCCAAAGCGTGGTCGCGCAAGGACACGGCAACGGACACGGGAAAAGCGCCCGCGACGAATACCGTGAGGACCGGCACGAAGCCAAACACGAAGCGAAGCACGAGGCTAAAGAGGAGCGGCACTACTATCGGGAGCACGATCGCGAGCTGCACGACTGGTATCGCTCTCACCACGATCATCTGCCGCCAGGGCTGGCGAAGAAGGACCGGTTGCCTCCTGGACTGGAGCGGCAGTTGGTAGTACGTGGAACGTTGCCGCCGGGATTAAGGGGCTACATGCATCCATGCCCGATCGAGGTTGTTCACTATCTGCCACCTGCGCCCGTGGGCTACATGCACACGGTGATTGGCGGGAACATTGTTCTGGTGAACAAGAGCAGTTTCTTCGTGATGGATGTGTTTCACTTCGAACTCTAGAAGCAGTTGTTGGTTGTTAGTTGTTGGTTGTTAGAAGGCGCGCACAGTGCGCGCCTTTTCCTTCACACCTAATAGTGATATGAAACTACTGACTCTAGAAACCTGCCGCAGGACTGTCCCCGTCAAGAGATTGCAGTGCAGTCACCACGATAACCTGAAAAATACAAAGGACCAAAAATGGAGAGATGGCAGGTCCCGCCTATGATTTAGGTTTCTTTCTGAGCACCTGCACAATCCGAAAAACAAGCCAAACACCAATGAATGCTGTGATTACCCAAAATCCAGACCAAATCCCTCTACTTCCGTTTTCCACCAATTTGGCTTGATAGAGACAGCATACGGTGAGCATCACCGCGCCTAATACAAGGACGAAAACTGCCATCATCCGCTTTCGCAAAGCAGATTTGTGCAAACGAGGGTCCTTTGTATTCCTGGCGTCGCATTCGTCGATTGGCTCTGGCGCGTCTTGCTTAGCGATCATTCGTTCAACTCACTGTTCAAAGCTTGCTGTTTCGCAATTGCATTCAGGTTGCCGTTTTTTCCCCAATAACCAACAACCAATAACCACTAGCCACCTTACTCCATGCTGGATCCCATCGGTTCGTACTTGTATTTCCTTCCATCCCAGAAGAGGGCCGAGGTCATTTGATCGCCGGTCGATTCTTCCACGTAGATTGCGGTGACGGATTTTTTTCTCTTCATCTTCATTTTCTTCAGTGTCACGGCTTTTAGGGCAATGTTGATGACGACAAACTTCTCCTGCGGAGTCTTGGACCGCCAGGCCTCGGCCCCGGATCCGTGCACGATGAGCAGGGAAATTCCCTTGAGGCGCGGGTCGGCTTGGCCGAATCCACTGGTGATCTTTGTGTTGCCGTAGCCATAGAAGGAATTCAGGGGATCGATTACCTTAAAGTCCTTCTCGTCCTGATCGACCAGCGGATTGCTGCAACGGGCCACCATGACGATGTCTTCAATCCCATCGGCATTGAGGTCGCCGACGAATGGCTTGAATCCCGGATCCAAAGTGCAGGTCGCGCCGAACTGCTCTTGCACGTAATCGTTATCGGGTGCCGAGGATTGTTGGCACACCAGGGGAGCGGTGAGAATCAGAACTAAACCGAGTAGCCTCATGTTGCTACTTTATTCGGGCTATCCTGGCAAAAACAGAGATTAAGGAGGTGACAGGTTACCTCTGTGCGGGTTTCCTTGTGGACCTCTGTGTCCTCTGCGGTTCCTTGGTTCGGCCCAAAAAGCTTAACCACGGAGGGCATAGAGGCGCACAGAGGGCGGCTTGGCGCTGCACAGATGGAATTAACCGCGCGACTGGAAGTGCTCCCATCCTTGCGGTTTAAATGCGATGGATCCCTTTGCAGTGACTAGAGTTCGTTTGGTGGCGCGAGTGATTACTCCGATTTCGCTGATCGGTACGCCGGCGATTTGCCGCGGCACCCGCGTTCCGGTAGAGACGGTGAACAGCAGTTCGTAGTCCTCACCTCCGTGCAAGGCGAATTTCGGATCAACCTGGCGCGGAGTTTTGCCCACTTGGGCCAGCGGGATCAATTCCTCACGTATTTCTGCTCCACACTTGCTTTCCTCGCAGATGTGGCCGAGGTCGGTGGAGAGGCCGTCGCTGAGGTCAATCATCGAGGTGGCGATTTGATTCTCGCGAAGAGCGCGCCCGACCACGATTCTCGGCTCGGGGAAGAAGTGTCTGCGAAACTGAGCGGGACTCAGCCTGGCCTTCCACCCGGAATACAGCACATCGAGAGCGGCGGCAGAACCGCCTAGTTCTCCGGTCACATAAATGCGATCTCCAGGTCTTGCACCGGAACGCAAAACCGGGGCGCCGCGCTTCTCGCCGCCTTTGCGAGAAGTGGGGAGCTTCCCAACAGTACCAATGACCACAATGTCAGCCAGCACTCCGCCTGGAGATTCGGCTGTATCTCCGCCCGCGAGGTTCACGTTGAATTGTTTTGCCAGCGTGAGTAGCCCTTTCAGAAACCCGTCCACCCATTTTTGCGGTAGCTTTGCCGGAACCGCGAGCGAAAGAAAGGCAGCGATGGGTTCTCCGCCCATGGCTGCTATGTCACTCAGACCGCGGGCGAGGCAGCGATGGCCGACTGATTCCGGCGGATGCCATTCGCGGCGGAAGTGTATGCCTTCGAGGCTGAAGTCAGTGGTGACCAGGATTTCATGGTTCTTGGTGATGCGCAGGACGGAGGCGTCGTCGCCAATGCCGACGACGATGGGATTTCTCCTTGAAAGCCAGGTCGTTGCGCTGGCGCGCCGAATGCGCGAAATCAATGCTCGTTCGGGTAAAGGCAAAGCGAGGCAATCATAAAGGAGAAGGGATCGTGTAGCACGGCCGGCTCGGCCGTGGGACGAGATGCGATCCCCGGAACTCGAAACCTCCTGCACAGCCGGGCCGGCTGTGCTACACAAACCACGCTGGCAACCCGCGAAACCCGCGTCCCATCTAGAAAGTGCCGCAAGTGCGCTGCCACTAGTGGAAACTGCCTGTGGAAGATGGCAGGCCAAGAGTACCTTCGTCACCTCGTCCCGGAATGGTAATTTGGCCGAAAGGTCATGAACTATTACCCTGCGTTTGTAACTAAAGAAATCGCCCTTAGCTCGTTGACACGGGCAAAGGTGCTTTGTTAGGGTTTCACGAGCATCCTAAATACCTTTGGCCGAGCTAAGTGCTGCATCCGCTTTGGATTGCAGTAAAACGGGTTTTAAGCGCTCTCTGGTTCCGGGTTTGGGAAAGACGCGTTTCGGCCTTGTCCCGCAAGGGAAACGCTCTTAGGGGTTCCGGAACGGGCTGGACGTTGAGGCTTTGAGAGGTCGAGCAGTAACCGGTTCGGGAAATCGAAATTCAGAAAGGGAATTTATTGCGTAAGCGCTTCTACATTCTTTTTGTGGCTCGCGGCGACGACGGACAGCTGCGCAAGATTCCTATTCCCGTTCATTACGCATATGTGTTTGCTGCGGGCGCGCTAATTTGCATGCTGGGATTGACCGGTATTGCGCGGTCCTACATGCGCATGCTGCTGAAGACTTCGCAGTACAACGAACTCAAGGCAGAAAAAGACGACCTGAAGAATCGCTATACCAAGCTCGAGCAGGAAGCGAAAGAACGAGATATTCAGGTGGCGTCGCTGGGATCGCTGGCCAGTGAAGTGTCGTCACTGTACGGATTGAAAGCCGATCCCATCCTGGTCGCGGCGGCGGCCTCGGACAAAGTGGAAGACGAGCAGGTCAACTCTTCCATGAACCGGCTCTACACGCTGAAGGATACTGCGCTGAGCGGCGCAACCACCGCAGGTTTGACACTTGGCCTGACTCGCAACGTAACGACTGCCGACTGGGTGCGCGCGAATTCCGCTCCGAATCTGTGGCCGGTTGAAGGACCAGTTACCGGATCATTCGGCGAGCGCATTGATCCCTTCAACGGAGAAGGCGCCTTCCATTCGGGAATTGATATTGGCGCAATCTACGGGCAGCCGGTTGTGGCGCCTGCCGAAGGCGTAGTTCAGTTCGCCGATTTCATGGGCGGATATGGTCGTGCGGTCCTGCTCGATCACGGACACGGAATCACGACTCGCTATGGGCATTTGAAAAGCTTCGCTGTATTTCCAGGACAGCACGTCCACCGGGGCGACACTATCGGCTACGTCGGCGACAGCGGACGCAGCACCGGCCCCCATCTCCACTACGAAGTGCGCATCAACGATGTGCCAGTGAATCCTCACAAGTATTTGCGAGTGACGTATGCGCATGTGGGGGGATTTGCGGCAGGCAGTTAGTCGTTGGTCGTTGGTCGTTGGCCGAACCGCCTCACGCAGCAATCCCGGTCATGGAATTAATTAAGCCGCTGAGTGCGCGTCCGACTGCCTCAGCCCTGTTGAGAACCGCCTGGCTCTTTTCCCTGGAAGCGTAGGCCAAGTCTCCAGCGATCAACAACTGCGTTTGCAGTTCCAGAAGTGATCCTCGCGCATGTCGCAGGAAGCGTACACCAAAATCCTTATCCGAACGATAACCCTTACCTTCTGCGATATTGCTGGGAACCGAAACTGCCGCCCGGCGAATTTGTTGGGTCAGTCCGTAAAGTTCACTTTTGGGAAAGCCAGCAGTGTGCTCGTAGACTTCGCGGGTCAGTCGCATTGCTTCTTGCCAGACTCGGAGATCACGAAACGATGAATTGGGCATGGGACACCTCTCACGAGCAATCCTGCCTGAGGGCGTTGTTAGTTGTCTGTGACGAATGAACATTATGGTTGTTCAGTGTCAGGCCAACGACCAACGACGAACGACCAAGGACAGTTTTGGGCCTACTGCCGCAGCCCCATCCACTTCTCCGACACAACGATAGAGTTTCCCGGATTCTGTGGATCGTAGCGCACGGATGTTGGCAGTCCCAGGCGGCAGGAGTGCAGGTTGACCCATTGCCTGAGATAGGTCACGTCCTGCGAGGCTTCGTAGGAGACGCCGCCGACGTCGTATTGGAAGATCAGCATGGTGGCGGCGGGATGGCCGTTGGGTGTGATCTCCTGAACATCGATGACGGTTCCGTCGGTGATGCGGCCGATTTGATTCAGCCAGTCGCGGCGCTCGCGTTCGATCTCCGCTGGAGTCTTTTTCTTTCGGCCAAACAGCAAGTAGGCGGCAAACACGGCTGCCAGCCCGGCGAGCAGTAAAGTGTACAGACGCATAAATCGATTGGAGCCCCAGGAATTGCTCTGCACAAAAGCATAAGGCGAGAAATGAATTCAGGGAAGTGCTACCGCGGTTACGAAAGATCGGAAACGCGTCGTACGTCGTACGTCGTTCGCCATCACCAAAGCAGCACGGGATGCGGTGGGGTTTTCGCGTGCAACGAACGACCGACGGGTTTTGTGCTCCTTGAATCTCCCACTCCTCCTCCTTAGACTTAAGGAATGCACGTGCATGCCAGCGCTGGCAATCAGCGGACTACCCGGGTACTGCAGGTTTCTTTGCTGGTGACGGCAGCTTATATCGGGCTGCTTGTGGTTGCCGGGATTCGGGCACATTCGTTGGCGTTGCTTTCGGAAGCTGGCCACAACCTTACCGACTTTGTTGCGCTCCTGATGTCGCTGTTGGCGGTGTATCTTCAATCCCGCCCGCCCAGCGCGACACACACTTACGGGTACCATCGCGCAGGAGTGCTGGCGGCGCTGGTCAATGCGGCCAGCCTGGTCGCGATTTCCTTTCTCATTTTTTACGAAGGTGTGCGGCGATTGCAACAGCCGCAGGAGGTCCACGCCGGAACCATGATGTGGGTGGCAGGCGCGGGCGTGGTTATGAATGGCGCGATCGCGTTCATGCTGCTGCGTACCGACCGCGACGTGAACGTGCGCAGCGCGCTGCTGCACGAGATAGGCGACACGCTTTCAACCGCGGCTGTCATCATTGGGGGCTGGGCGATTTTGGCGACCGGCCAGGCCTGGATCGACTCTGCATTGTCACTCGGCATTGCCGCTCTGATCCTGTGGTCGAGCTTCGGCATCATGCGAGAGACGCTCAATATTTTGCTTGAGGGTACGCCGCGCGGCATGAAGCTGGCGCGAGTGGAAGCAGCGATCCGAGCCATCGACGGCGTCAACGATGTTCACGACCTGCATGTGTGGAGCATTGGTTCGGAGACCAGCGCACTGTCCTGCCATATTTCCATCGCTGATATTCCGCCATCGGTGAGCGAACGCATTCTACGTGAGGTGAAAGAACGGCTTTATCACGATTTCAACATCCATCACACCACGATTCAGTTTGAGCATGCAGTGTGCGAGGTGGCACACGGATGCGTGATTCCGGTGGGGCCGGGGATTGAGGTCCACGGTCGTTCGTGAGCTGTCCGTCACTGCAAGAGTAAATTTTGTAGGTTACCCGACAGACAATATCCAAAGGCTTCTGGTATATACCTGCGTAATCTCTATGAGAGGCGAAACCGGGGAACTGTGGCGAAAGCTGTGCGAGCAGGCGGCGGTTGAGCAAGATCCGGAGAAGCTTTTGGAACTTACCCGCGAAATCAACCGGCTGCTTGATGAAAAAGAAGCCCGGCTCAAACGGGAAAAGGAAACACTTTAACCGTCGACCGGCGAGAAATACTCCGCACGGCTAATCCACGCCGAGGTGCTGCTCGCTGGCGAGTACTGCCAGTTCCAGGCGGCTGTTCACGCCCAATTTTCCGTAAATATTGCTGAGGTGGCGCTTCACGGTTTCCTCGCTGATTGCTAGTTTCGACGCGATCTCGCGGTTGCTGTTTCCTTCTTTGATTGCGGCGATGATCTCGACTTCGCGGGTGGTGAGACCAAAGCCTGCCCCCGAGGCCTGACCGGGGCGCGCCCAACTCGAAACCGGCTCGCTGCCGACCCAGAACTGTCCTTCGCAGACGGAACGGATACTTTTGAGCAGCAGTTCGGGAGGAGATGCTTTAAGGACGATTCCCCTTGCTCCCAGTTGGAGAGCGGTCGTCACCGCGAATGGCTGAATTGCCGCGGTAAGAAGGATGGTTCGCAGCGGGAACTCCTGCCGGGCCAGTTCGCGCAAGACTTCCATGCCGGGGACGCGCGGCATGGCGAGATCGAGCAGAAGCACATCCGGCTTGAGCTCGGCCGCCAGCGCCAGCGCCTCTTTGCCGTCTGAAGCTTCGGCAACGACTTTGAAGTCAGTTTGGGTTGCAAGCAGCCGGCGCAGGCCATCGCGAAAGATGGCGTGATCGTCAGCAATAAGGATTCGGATTGAGCCAGGTTCCATAGGTTGTTAAGCAATGCTGGCGCGGGCGAGGTCGGGCACCTTGATTTCCAGGCGCGCTCCTTGTCCGGGCTTCGAGAGTATCGTCAATTCGGCGCCAATGGCGCGTACGCGTTGTTTGATCACCAGCGGTCCGCGGCGCGACTCCTCCAGTTCCGCATGAGACAAACTACCAGCAAACTGAAAGCCGCGGCCATCGTCCTCGATCATTAAAGTCCAGCCGCTGCGCTGGCGAGCCAACCGAACCAGTACATTCTGCGCCCCGCTGTGACGTCGCACATTGGCCAGGGCCTCGCGAAGGATGCCGGCCAGTTCGCGGCAGATGGCGGGCTGAAGATTCACTTCGGCTACGTCGCAGACGAATTGCGCGCCGATGCCGGTGTCCTGGCGATAACGCGTGACCATCCCAGCTAAAAAATCGACCAGGTGCCGGGGGTCGAAATCCAACGGCTCGAGCTGTTGAATCAAGTGCCGCACATTCGCGGCTTCGCTTTGTACGAGCTGCTGAATTTCAAGCAACTCCTGTTCCTGTTCACCCGCGGTTACAGCAGAGCGAGTGCGCAACGCATAAAGACGGAACGCGATTGCGTGCAGAGATTGCACGACTCCGTCGTGCAATTCGCGTGCCACGCGCGCCCGCTCGACCGCTGCTGCGCGTGATCGTAAGCGGCGCAAAAGATAGACGTTGTACACGGCGGGGGCTATGAGGTTCGAAAGGTCCTGGAGAAAACGCAGCTGGGTTTCAGCGCGTCCTCCCCTTGAAGGCTCGGTCAGCATCACGCGCGCGGAGACATCGGGAGCTGCAGAGATTGCGCAGCCAAGCAGCAGACGGAATGGGTGTGCCGCGACGAAGTCCGTCCCGATGTACGATTGGCTCCTGCTGCGAGTGCCTTCTTTGTCGAGGCAAATGGAACTGGTTTTGCGCCCATCGCGCCATACTGCGCCCGCACAGTCATCGCCCATGACGCACAGATATCCCTGTTCCTCGGCTTCATCGAGCTGCCGCCAGGTAAAGACTGCGTTTGCGCCTTCAAGGATCTCCGCGCGCCACAACATGACGCGTTCGGCTTCCGATTCTCGCGTCAAAACCAGGAGTTCGCGGGCTCCGAACAGCTTCAGAACCTCCTGGAAAACAGCCTGGATAGTGCCTTTAAGTCCAGATTCGACTCGGACCTTCGCCGTCATCTGGGAGATGCTGAGGGCCTCGGCAACGCGACGCTTTTCCGACTCAGCCACATATCCGATCAAGAACGCGAAGATGACCAGGTACACCGCGCGCATGATGAAGTGAACGACATCCACATGTTCGCCGATCGCTGTTCCCAGCGGGGTTCGCGCGATGACCACTGCGTCGACTGCCATGGTGAAAACGACAGCGACGGTCGTCAGAGAGGTTTCGCGCATGCCCCAGCGGAACGCGGCAGCCAGCAACGCGAAGATGAAGTAGAGGAAGAAGGGGCTTTTGGCGCCGCCTGCAAACAGACTGATAGCGGCCGGCCACAGGATGTCAGTGACGTGCGCCCAATGGGAAAATCCGGCCGAAACGTCGGATCGCAACTGAACAACCAGCAGCAACCAGACCGATGTCGCCAGGTAGAGCAGCAGGCCGTAGGTGACGTATAGAACGAATGTCCGATCCTGCGATACGGCTGCGGGATCTAACCAAACAAAAATGAGGGAACTGACTGCCAGAACCACCCGAACTGCTGCCAAAACGCGTTCCGGCCCGACTAAACCGCGAGGACTGCGGGGGGCAGCCAGCCGTCTGCTGGCAACGTCGAGGACTGAAGGCACCGGCCGCATTCGGGGGGATTATAGATCAGCAGTCAGCACTCAGCATTCAGCCAGTTCAGGACAGCGGCGTTTTCCGAAAGGGGCCCGTCTTCATTGCAAATTGCTGACTGGTTGTTCGCATTCAGCGCAGAGGGGCCGAATGCTGAGTGCTGACTGCTGACTGCTGAGTGCTGAAATGCTAAGTGCTGGATGTCTACAACTAAAGTTGTATTAACGCTACAACTTTTGCGGAATTGACCGCTGCGTACGGCAACCCCTAAGTTGGAATTTCGCGCTACGCCAGCGCGAAAGCTCTTTGGGGACGGATAAACCCGTAGCGCTGCTCCTTCGTTCAATTGGCTTTGGGCTGGTTTCCGTAGTCTCCGGACCAGCCCAATTTTTTTGGCTGCGTCAGCTCTTAGCTGTAGCCCTTAGTCGAGCCGGCCTTCATAGGCATCCACGTTCTTCAATGCCTCACGTCTGCTTTTCGGCGTTTTCAAGCTAAGAGCTAAGGGCTAAGAGCTTAACAGCCAGGAGCTTGCTTGCCCTAACTCGAAAGTTGCACACAAATTGCAACTTTGGAGGAATTGACCGCGTAGAGTCCCCAACATATGCTTCCGGCACGCTTCGGCAGTGTGCTCTGAAGCATGCGAGGGGATCGCACCACTTGGTGATGCTTAGTCCGCACTCTTAGCTGTGCGGTCTGGCACCCCCTTCCCCGAACTGAAAACGTTCCTCCCGCCGCAACACGACCAGCACGCGTTGGCGGTTTTTCCGTGCGTATAACGCTAAACGTATTTGGGGCTCGCTCGCGATCCAGCCGCTTGGCCAGGGCGCGTCACTTCGTCGGTGGAGACCCCAGAGTCCACGCAGTTTCCCAAATTCTGAGGAGGAAAAGGTATGAGTTGTCGAACAAATTGCTGTAAGACACTTGTATTACTTACAGTGCTGCTTGCGATCGCCATTGTTGCGGCGCCCGCATTCGCACAAACTTGTCTGCAGAATGAATACAATCTTGTCAACAAACAAAAACTGAACTGCACGGCCAATGACGTCCGGATCGCAAAAGTGCAGAATGTTAGAGACCTGAATGGCAATACCCTCACCTCGTGTAATGCGGGTGCTACGTTCAGCTTTATCGCCGACTTTGAAATCGTGACCACCTCTTCGCAGGCGCGCGAGAACATCGGCCTTTACATCTCGAGCAACAGCCAGACGCAGGCATTGACCGGCAGCTGCGTAGACAACATCATCTCTCCGCAACATCAATGCCCAAATGCTGCCGCCGGTGTGTTGTGCGGATCAGACAACTATCACGAGACTGATGCTGCTCCAGACAACTGCGGCGATACGAGCAGCGGTGATAACAGCACAACCTTCGGACCTGGAGCGGAGAAGGTGACACTCGAAATCGACAACTTCCTGTGCCAGGCTCCAGCTGGTTCAAACCAGGTACAGCTGCCGAATTGCACCAGCTGGCAGATACCCGGCGGGACCATTCAGTGCGTGTCAGCAGCGCCGCAATACCCGTATCCTTTCGACGCTAACAACAAACCAGAGGCGATACCCGGATCGCCGTCGAAGTGCAACTGCGGAATTATCCCTCTTGGCGTCACGGTTCAGACCCCGAGCGTTAACATCTCGAAGGCTTGTACTACCGCTGCTACGCCTGGAGACACCAACACGTCGTGCTCAATTACGCCTGAGGGCGGAAGTGTGACCTACACTGTCACCGTTGATAATCAGTCGAATTTTGGCGATGTTGTTATCAAGGAAATCTGCGATGACCAGTACGGCACGATTTATCAGGCCAGCGGATATACACCAAACTGCCCTGCAGGAAC
>JBKPSP010000160.1:0-6314 GCA_046735175.1 Acidobacteriota bacterium | reverse complement strand
GCAAAAACGGCGACGAGAGCGCGAAAAACAACCACAAAGAAGTGGTCGAGACGACTTTGACGCCGGCAATGTTCAGCAGCGCGCACACCACCACCACCGCCAGCCCGACCATCACGCCGCGATAGTTGACGGAAAACCACGGGAACAAGCGAGTCAGGTACGCAACAAACAGCGTCGGATAGATCGCCATATCGAAGATCGACGCCGCCAGCGAGAGCCAGGCCTCCTGAAATCCCCAGAAGTTACCCATGGCGCGGCGCACCCAGGCGTAGTAGCCGCCTTCGAACGGCAACGCGCTCGAAAGTTCGCCGATCATGAAGGCGGTCGGGAGGCTCCAGAGCAAAGGCGTGAGCACGAGGAACAGAATCGCCCGGCCATAGCCGGCGCCGTGGACGATGTCCTCAATGCCGTAGGTCCCGCCCGATACCATAAAGAAGGTAGCGGCCACTAAGGGCCACATCGTGAGGCGGACAGATTTCTTTTTGCGATTGGGAACGAGGGTGGGGACTTCCTGTTGAAGGGCGCTAGCTGTTGCCAATTCCGATGGCTTCCTCCTTGAAGCAGCTGTTGGCTGTTGGCTCTTGACCATGAGCCTTGAGCTGTGAGCAATCACTTCAGGCCAGAGCTGGTTGCTCAAAGCTCGCAGCTCAGTGCTCAAAGCTTATCTGCAGAATTAAATGTACGGAAAATTTCCACAGATGCAAGAGGAATCTTGAGAAATTTTATAGAGGAAGCGAGCGGAGCGGGGTTGAACGGAAGAAGCTACTTCAAGGCTTGCAGCTTCTCATTCGCGATCTGCGCCGCCGGACCTGACGGAGACTCTTTTTTCAACTGCTCGTATACCTTCTTGGCTTCGGCATTGTTGCCCGCTGCCTGATACGCGTCAGCCAAGGCTACCTCTGCAGAAGGCTTGCTGACAGCGCGCGTTGGCTTATCAGCCAGCTGCTTGTAAAGATTCACCGCATCCTGGTTCTTTCCCTGGCTGCGATACACCGACGCCAGTGCCATCTTTCCCAGCGAAGAAAGGTCCTGATCGTGATAGCCAGCCACGGTTTTCAACTCGCGCTCGGCGGTCGCATTGTCTCCGACACTCGCTGCCGTGGTCCCAAGCAGGTAATGAGAAAAATCAGCGGCGTGGGTGTGCGGGTACTTATCGATGACGGCTTGCAGTTGCTTGCGCGCTTCGGTCGCTCGCTCATTCGCCGAAGCGAAGCTTGGCAAGTCGGGTTGCGCGGGCATTCCCGCAGGACGAACGGGGGTATCCAGCAGCGAAACGGCTTTGCCAAAGTCGGCGCTGGCGGCTTCGTTCTGCTTTTCGAGGTAGTACCAGCTTCCAAGGACAGCAACGATTACGATCACCAGCACGATCGCCCCAGCGATCAGCTTGCCCTGGTGTTCCACGCTCCAGTGGACCGTCTGCTCGGCAACCTGGAACGTAGTACGGCTAAATCTGTCTTGTTTGAGCTGGTGGCGGGTTTCTGCGCGCACGAATTTCCCTTCTACTTGGAGAGGATTCCGGAAAGGGTAAGTTTATCAGCTGCTGGTGGTCAGTGGCCAGTTGCTGGTGGTCAGTGCCCGGTCGTCAGTAGACGGGGACGGGAATAGCTAGGTCGATTCGCAAAACTGAGCACTGATCACTGACAACCCGCCCACCGATCACTACCGCGACGCTTCTTCCAACAACCCGTTCTCCAGCTTTTCCTGGCACTCGATGCAGTGGCGCGTCCAGGGCACGGCTTCCAGACGCTTGGCGTTGATCTCCTTGCCGCAGGAGATACACTCCCCAAAACTGCCTTCGCGGATGCGGGCGAGCGCATTCTCCACCATGTGCAACAACTGACGGTCGGCGTTGCTCTGGTGGAAGAGAAATTCCTTGGTGTACGAACTGGCGGCCTTGTCGGCGATGTCCTGCGCCGTATCTTCATCGGCGCTGCGGCCGTCCTGTTGAGTGCGCGTGACCATCCGCCGCAACTCCTGCTGACGCGTCTCCAGCCGTTTTTTGAATCCTTCTAACTTCTTCTTATCCATCTGTAAGATTCCAACTGCGGCCCACTACCGTATGCTCCTGGCCGCCAAAAGTCAAACCGGAATAATATTCGTCCAAAATAAGATGCGTCAAATGTGCATTTGGGTGCAGCGATCAAACCCGACACAGAGATTCCCGCTAATCGGAAGGTAAGCTGGCAGGCGTGCTAATGGACGTTTGGGATCGACATACGTTATTTTCCCTATTCGTCTCTCTCTACACATGCGCGAGCTGGGGCTTGCTCATCAATTGCCGCAGCACGTATTGCAGAATGCCGCCGTTTGCGTAGTAGAGCGCCTCCTGCGGAGTATCGATGCGCACTAGGGCTTCGAACTCCTTTACGCCTGAGGAGCCATTGACGCGCACTTTGAGCCGCTGACCGGGCGTGAACTTGTCGATCAGCGGGCGAACTCCGCTGATCTCGATCACCTCATCGCCCGTAAGTCCGAGCGATTGCGCGTTTTCGTCCTGCAGGAACTGCAATGGCAGAATTCCCATGCCAACCAGGTTTGAGCGATGGATGCGCTCGTAGCTTTCAGCGATGACGGCGTGAACGCCCAGGAGCTTGGGGCCTTTCGCTGCCCAGTCGCGCGACGATCCCGATCCGTATTCCTTGCCCGCGATGATGACGAGTGGCACGCCTTCCGCAAGATACTTCTCCGAAGCCTCAAAGATCGTCATCTCGGCGCCACCGGGCAGGTGCCTGGTGAATCCGCCTTCGAGGTTCGGAACCATTTTGTTTCTCAGACGTACATTCGCGAATGTTCCGCGCACCATTACTTCGTGGTTGCCGCGCCGTGAACCGTAAGAGTTGAAGTCCGCCGGCTTCACGCCGTGCTCCTGCAGATATTTTCCAGCCGGGCTGTCTTTCTTGATGGAGCCTGCTGGCGAGATGTGATCGGTGGTTACGCTGTCCCCGAGAATCGCCAACACGCGCGCATTCCGGATATCAGAAACCGGGCTGGGTTTCGCGGGCATGTCATCGAAGTACGGCGCCTGGCGGATATAGGTCGAGTCACGCTCCCATGCGTAGGTATCGCCGCCGGGAATCTTGAGAGCGCGCCACTGCTCATCGCCCGCATACACTTCTCCATAGCTCTTGCGAAACATGTCCGAAGAAATGGAGTGCTGCACCGCTTCTTCCACCTCGCGCTGTGAGGGCCAGACGTCGGTGAGATAGACGGCTTTGCCATCTTTGCCGGTCCCCAGCGGATCTTTGCGCAGATCGAGGTCCACCCGCCCGGCCAGCGCGAACGCAACCACCAGCGGCGGCGACATCAGGTAATTCGCCCGCACGTCAGGATTGATGCGGCCTTCGAAGTTGCGATTGCCGGAGAGCACCGAAGCCACAACCAGGTTCTTGCGATCGATTTCTTTCGAGATTTCTTCAGGCAGTGGCCCAGAATTGCCGATGCACGTGGTGCAGCCGTATCCGACGAGATGGAATTTGAGCTTTTCGAGATACGGCATCAGTCCGGCGCGATCGAGATAGTCGCGGACAACTTTCGATCCTGGGGCGAGCGACGTCTTCACCCAGCCCGGCACTTGCAATCCGCGCTCGACAGCTTTTTTCGCAAGCAGGCCTGCGGCGAGCATGACCGATGGGTTCGAGGTATTCGTGCAGCTGGTGATGGCCGCGATGACGACGCTGCCGTGGGTCAGGTGTCCGTTGCCGGAAACTGCCGCTTCGCCCTTGCCCGGCTTGATCAGTGACGGCAGAGCTTTTTCAAACGAGCTTTTGGCATTCGACAAAGCGACCCGGTCCTGCGGGCGCTTCGGCCCGGCGAGGCTCGGCTCAACCGTGGCGAGATCGAGCGTGAGCAGCTCAGAGTATTCAGCTTCAGGAGTGTTCGCATCGTGAAAGAGACCCTGCTCGCAGCAGTAGGCTTCGACCAACGCGATCTGTTCTTCCGATCTGCCGGTGAGCCGCAGATAATTCAGCGTCTCGCGATCGATGGGGAAGATGCCGCAGGTTGCCCCGTACTCGGGTGACATGTTGCCGATGGTGGCGCGGTCGGCGAGCGGCAGGTCTTGCAGACCGGGACCGAAGTACTCGACGAACTTTCCGACCACGCCGTGCTTGCGCAGCATTTCGGTGATGGTGAGAACAAGGTCGGTCGCGGTTGCGCCTTCGCGCAGCCGGCCACTGAGCTTCACGCCAACTACTTGCGGGATCAGCATGGAGACCGGCTGGCCCAGCATGGCCGCTTCGGCTTCGATTCCGCCGACGCCCCAGCCCAGAACGCCGAGTCCGTTGATCATGGTGGTGTGCGAATCGGTTCCGACCAGCGTGTCAGGATACGCGACTCTCTTGCCATTCTCTTCGTTAACAAAAACCACGCGCGCCAGATATTCGAGATTGACCTGATGCACGATTCCGGTGTCGGGCGGCACAATTGCCAGATTGCGAAATGCCGTTTGGCCCCAGCGCAGGAAGGCGTAACGCTCGCGATTGCGCAGGAATTCGAGTTCTGCATTCAGCGCGAAGGCCTGCGGCTTTCCGAATTCGTCGACTTGAACGGAATGGTCAATGACCAGTTCGGCCGGCTGCAAGGGATTGATCAACGTGGGAGCGCCGCCCAGCGTCTTCATGGCGTCACGCATCGCGGCGAGATCGACAACGGCGGGCACCCCCGTGAAGTCCTGCATCAGCACGCGGCTGGGCGTGAATGCAATCTCTTTGTCGGACTTTGCTTTGCCGTTCCAGGAAGCGAGCGCGCGAATGTCTTCCGCCTTTACGTTGCGGCCATCTTCCGTGCGCAGTAGGTTCTCAAGCAGAATCCGCAGCGAAAAAGGCAGGTGTTTGGTCGAGACCCCCTGCTTATCCAGCGAATCAAGCCGGAAGATTTCGTAGGTTTTGCCGCCTACATTCAGCGTGGAACGCGAGCGAAAGCTATCCATGAGCGCAGCCTTCCTGATGAGTTATTTATAGGGAGATCAACTTTCTAGTTTAGTCGTTTGCGAGAGAGTTTGCGCGATGAACGCATGGAAAAAGCGCCGCGGATTGCGCGGAATTCGCAGATTTTTTCTTTGCCGTCGCACCAGCCGGAAGAGGGCTTTCAATCAACTTCGTTGCCAAGCGCCAACTGCCAAGTGCCGAGTGCAGCTCGCACTATTTCGCCCTCAACAACAGCACCGGCACGCTCACGCTGTGCTGCACCCGGTTCGCAGTCGTGCCCAGAAACAGATCGGCTAGAAAGCGATGGCCGTGCGTGCTCATGGCCACGAGATCGCATCCCTTTTCCTTGACCCATTTCACGATCTCGCGCGCGGGATCGCCGTAGGCCATCTCGGCATCGGCGGGAATGTTGGCGGCCTGAAATTCTGAACGTACTTTAGCGAGGTATGCGGTGTCTTCCAGAATTTCCCGGCTCACGGCATCCGAGCCGTAGGTGCGCGCGGCCCAACCGTCCGCTACGTGTAAGACGACGACGCGCCCGCCGGCCAGTTTTGCCAACGGTTTTACGTGCTCGATAATGGCGCGGTCCGTGGGCGTGCCATCGAGCGTCACCAGAATGGTTTTGTACATGTTTGCCCCCGTACGGGTGAAGCCCGTACCCACATACCTGCTTTATCTCCTAGCCGCCAACGATCACGTGCCAGGCGGATTTCAGCGACTCCGGCAGACCCCACACATCGAACACCGTGATCAGTATCGCGCTGCCCCATCCGGCGATCGTCAGCAGCCAGCCATTCTTCCACACACCCATTCTCGTTCGCGAGCTGGTGAAGTGCAGCAACGGAAACATTGCGAATGGTAACTGCAAGGCCAGCACGACCTGACTCAGAGTCAGTAGATCGTTCACACTGGCGTCGCCCTTCGCGCCAATCACCAGAATTGCCGGTATGATCGCCAGCGCCCGCGTGATCATTCTTCGCAGCCATGGCTGGATTCGCCAATGCATGAATCCTTCCATCACCACCTGCCCGGCCAGAGTGCCGGTGATGGTACTGCTTTGGCCACTAGCCAGAAGCGCGATTACAAACAGAGTGCTGGCCAGCGAGGTACCAAGCAAAGGCGCCAGCGTGAGGTATGCGATGCGAATCCAATCGCTATTCGCGCCGAAGCTGACGATAGTTCCCCCTGCGACTGCAACTGACGAGCGTCCAAAGAACACATTCGCAGCCAGGACCAGAATCGCCGCATTTACCAGAAAGGCAATGGTGAGCGCGGTGATCGAGTCAATCGTGTTGAAGCGAATCGCGCTTCGGATGGACGCTTCGTCCTTCTGCAGCTTTCTGCTTTGCACCAGGGCTGAGTGCAGGTACAGATTGTGCGGCATTACCG
>JBKPSP010000159.1:0-41181 GCA_046735175.1 Acidobacteriota bacterium | reverse complement strand
GACTTCCTGCGAGCAATAGGCCAGGCTGTTCACCTTCTTGGTCTTGGAGGGACGGCGGTCGTACTTGTCAAAAGTGGCGTCGATGCCGCGCAGCACCGCCTCAAGCGGGATGCCGGCGTCTTTCCAGGTCTCGATCAGCGCCCAGTCGAGTGTCGATAGCATGAGGATGCCACCACGGCGCTGCTGGAAGTGCTCCTCAATTTCGGTGAAGTAGTTGAAGTAGTTGTTCACGGCCGCTCTTGGCTATTTGCTGTCGGCTATTGGCCAATGCGACCTGGCCACCGTGGATCGGGTTTTCATTGAGGAGCGTGCGCCTGTTGTTGCGGGCTCGTTCCTCTCCCACAAGATGCGCAAACCTTCAAGCGTCAGGAACTCATCCACCTGCTGAATGTATTTCGATCCTGCGCCGATCAGAGGAGCGAGGCCGCCGGTGGCGATCACCTTAACTGACGCACCCATCTCCGCAGTCAGGCGTTCGAGCATTCCATCCACGAGACCCAGGTAGCCGTAATAAAGCCCCGATTGCAGGCTGCCAACGGTAGTTGTGCCGATGACTCGCGCCGGCTTGCGGATATCGACCCGCTGTAGCCGAGCGGTGCGACTGAACAGCGCATCCGCAGAAATGCCGATGCCTGGACAAATGACTCCGCCCTGATACTCGCCTTTTGGGGTCACACAGTCGAATGTAGTTGCGGTGCCGAAATCAACTACGATGCAAGGCCCGCCGTATTTCTCGAAAGCAGCAACCGCGTTCACGATGCGGTCGGCGCCGACCTCGGCGGGGTTTTCGTACAGCACCGGCATTCCGGTCTTGACTCCTGGCTCGATGAAAAGCGGCTTTTGCCCGAAATAGCGCTCGCACACTCTTCGCAAAGTGGAGTCGAGCGGAGGCACAACTGAGGACACCACGATTCCGCCGATATCTTTCGGTTGCAGACCTCCCATGGAAAACAGGTTTCTGAAAAGGACCCCGTATTCATCCACCGTCTGCGCGGCGCGCGTGGTGATGCGCCAATTGGCAACCAGCTTGTCGTACTTGGGCGAAAGAGTGGTATCGGTCAGCGACTTCGAAAAGACGCCGAGGACCGTGTTGGTGTTGCCGACATCGAGGACGAGAAGCATTGGAGTGGTGGCCAGTGATCGGTGGTCGGTTGCCGGTGCGCTGCTTATTGCGTTACCGGCCACCGACCACCAACCACTGACAACTATTTGAACCTTACCGTCCCACTATAAATGGGTTTCAGTCCCTCACGCGTGCGGATCCGCAGAAATCCACGGTCATCCAGCCCCTCGGTGATGCCGCGGAGCTCAGGGTTTTCTTCGATGAAAATCTCGCGTCCGCGAGCAGATGAGGAGTGTTGCTCAAAACGCCGCAGGATGTCCGCGTGAGATTCCGGCCCGGCAAGCAGGTTCTTGTATTCACGGTCGAGCGATTTCAGCAATGCCGCGCACAGCTCGATACGCGACCATTCCGTTCCCGTCGTCATGCGCAAGGAGGTTGCAATCGGATTGAGTTCCACGGGGAAGTCCGTGTGATTCACGTTTAATCCGATTCCCACCACGATGTGCCGTACGCGTGTGGCCTCGGAACTCATCTCGGTGAGAATGCCGCAAACCTTCTTCCCGCTGATGAGGACATCGTTCGGCCATTTCAGGTCAGGCAGGATGCGCGAATCAATTTCCTGAATGGCGGCCTGCACGGCCAGGCCGGTCGCGAGTGTGAGGATCAGAACATCCGCGGGCGGCAGGTTCGGCCTGAGAATGACTGAGCAATAAATGCCTGTGGATTCGGCGGAGTGCCAGGTGTTATTGCCGCGTCCTCGTCCGGCAGTTTGCTGCTCGGCCAGATAAATGCTGCCCTCGGGAGCACCACCGGCGGCGTCTTCCAAAGCAATGGTGTTGGTCGAACCTGCACGGTAATAGTGATGGATGTTCGAAGCAAAGATGGTGCCACGCAAGGCTGGCTGCAACATTTCTGGCAAAAGAAGATCGGGCACGGCTGTCAATTGATATCCGCTCGAAGGGTGACCTTCGATTTCTACACCTAGAGTTCTCAGACTCTGCACCAGACGCCACACTTCCGAATGCGTCACGCCGATCTCTTGAGCCAGCTTAGTGCCGCTGATGACCACAGTCGGATAGCTCATCAGCACGCGAATGATGCGGCCCAGGCGGGCGTCGGTCTCAGGTGCCGAGTTCTGACGAACGCTGCGCGGGCGAGCTTTGGGCGATCTCTTAATGCCGGAATTATCGGGCAACGAGGGCGAAAGCACAAACTTGTGCGCCACACTCCATATGCGGGCGCGCGAGGGCACCTTCCGTCGATCTCGTTAATTAGCCGTTTCGTTGAATGTAACCGTCGGGTGTCCAAGTCCGTAGGACCCTTCTGCCGTGACCGTTACCGGCCCAGGCGCCCCTGGCAGAGTCAAAGTGACTTTAGCCACCCCCGAACCATCGGTCACTGCAATCACCTTTGATCCGGAGAAAATCTTCTCCGATCCGACCTGAACGTTGGTAAGCGATCCCGCGCTGGTGGTGAAGAAGACGCTCGCGCCAGCGGCAGTTCCGCCCGAAGAGCCCGGAGCGAGAGTCACGGCCAGCTTCGTCGGCAACACGGTGCCGGCAGTTCCCGTCTGGCCGTCGCCTGCGGTTTTTGCCAGGGTGGCAGGGGGCTTGCCGACGATTAACCATCCTCCTTTTGTTGTTCCATCGCTGGCGGTAACGCTGAAGTGACAAAATCCTGGGCTGGCGGGGGCAGTCAGAGAAATTGCGCCGGGTGCACCCGATGCAACGGTTGGATTGGTGAGGCTAATGTTGCCGCCGCCGCACGCCGCGGCACCTTCGAAGCTATCGAAGACTGCGGTGTTGAGGTTGACGGTAGCTCCACCGCTGACGAGTCGCGGAGCCAGCGTTGCGGTTCCACCCGCGGCAGCCATGATTGCATCGGGATTCAGGTCCCACTCGGATGGCGGCAGGTTCGATGTGCTCCCGGTGACTACAAGCAGAGTGGCGGAGTAGGGCTGGAAGGACATTTGCGACGACCAGGCTTGTGATGCACCGGCGACGATGCTGTTCGGCGAAGCAGATGACAGCGTGTAGGTCTTCACCTGAGACGGGGTGAATCCGGTCAGATTGAAGGTGACTTTTGCTGCATTCGATGGGTCTTTGTTGATCACCGCCAGCGTGAGCGAATTTCCTGCCAGGTTAGTCGCGGCGTAAACGCTGAACAGACTGGGATTGGCATTGTGCCCGGCCGACACGGAAATCGGATTGAAGACGCTCTTGCTGCCGTCGTAGTTGCGATAGAGCAACAGCGCCTGGTACGCAGGCGTAGCCGGATCAGGCGCAACCCACCGTGTCGAGTAGGTGACGCCTTCGCGCCCAAGAATGCCGTAAGCATCGGCGTCGGCGAGGGCGGTCGAGAAGTCCGATTCTCCCGCAAATGCGAAATTCCATTCCGTGGAACTGAGCGGCGTGCCGGGGTAAATCGTGTTTACGATTGCACGCGCGCGCTGAATGCGGAACGGAATGTGGTCGAGCGGCTGGTTCGAAGTTACGCTGTTCGAGCCAAACCACGCAGGTGTGGTGAAACTCGGGTCCCACCAATCGCGCGTGATGTTCAAGGCGAGCGCTTGCTGCTGCGACAGAGGAAGGCCGGTTCCAGTCGCGTCGGTATAGGTATGTATATCGAACGCGTCCAGCGAGCGCGTGCCTGCGATCTGATCATTCCAGTAAAGTTCGTTGAGCCACCAGGGAATAAAATCCATGTTGGCGTGCGTGGACTTGTTGTCGTTGGTACTGTTCAGGTTCCAATAGAAAAACCAGCAACAGCTCACCGGCCCGAAGCGGACCGCCAGCGGGTCCCAGGTCTTGAGATTGCGTGCCTCCGTTAGATATGTATCCCGAAGTTCGTTGTAGCCCGATTCCGCCGGGTGAATGTCAACGTGCGTGCCGCCCCAGATGTCAATTTCATTGTCCATGTTGTAGAAGTGGCAAGAGCCGTTTGGAAAGTAGGGCAGGGGACACGCGCCGGCACCGAACGCCTGGGCCAAACCCTTAGTTGGATCGGTAACCCAATCGATGCGATAAAGGCAATTGCCGGAAGGGCAGGCTTGCGTGTGGTCGTCCAGCAGAGGGAAGTACGCTCGATTGATCTGCGCATTGCTGGCGACCATCTGGGTGTTGCAATCTGGCTGAATTCCATTGCCGGCATCGCTGTTGAACGGATCGGTCTTGCACTGCGCACCGTCTTGCGAAATGGAAAATGTCCAGTGCAGATTACCGCCTGCGCCCGGCGTTTCTGCCGTTTGCGCCACCCAGGGCAGCATCACCATTGTGGCGATTGGGTGGCTGCCGGCTGCTTTCACATCCTTAATAAACTGCGCCGAGTCGCCATCGGCGGGATTGTTCAGCGCGCCGAAACCGAAGTCCTCGAAATAATAGTCGGCATCCGCGTTGTAAGTGTGAAGCTGCCAATTGTATGTGGACGCGGCGTTTCCTCCCCAGCGCACGAGCGGCGCATTGCTGTTGGCAATGTAGGCGGCGTCTGGCGGGAAGTTGACGCCATAAGCATAGGGACTAATGAAGTGGCGGTTGGTCAGTACATCAACGCTAACATTCACATTTGTCACCGGCGCGACTGGCGTGCCTGACACCTGAGCGGTATTCGCGCTTGTGCCATAGGCATTCTTCGCCGCCACCACGTAGTAATACGTAGTGCCGTTGGTCAGGCTGGCGTCGGTGTCGTTGGTGGCGATGGTGTTCGCGATTTGGGTGTAAGGCCCGCCACTGGTGGTCGACCGGCTCACGTTGTACGAACTGGCCCCCGCGCTCGCCGTCCACGTAAGCATTACCTGGCCATTGCCGGGCGTGGCGGTCAGGCCCGTGGGAGTCGCGGGCGGATTGCCGCCTCCGCCGCCCCCTCCGCCGCCGGGATAGTCCCCGCCACAGGCGGCAAGGAAGAGGATAAGGAGAATTGCAGAAACACTTAGCCACGGAGCCCGAACGCGAATCGGAACCATAGGGTCAAAATATTAACCTCAAACGTTTTAGTTGGGAATAGCACAAAAGAAGGGATGCGCGGGGGGTGAGCAATCGCCTTCGAGCGATGAGTAGGTACTCACCGCTTTGGTTAAGCCGGCATGATCCGCAGGCTCATGTCGACAGCGGGGGCCGAGTGGGTGAGCGCTCCGACGGAGATGTAATCCACGCCTGTTTCGGCGTAGGCGCGCACATTTTCAAGATTGATGCCGCCGGAGGCTTCGAGCGGAATGCGGCGATTGGCTTTGGTGCAGCGTTCGACGGCTGCGCGAACGTCGGCGGTGCTCATGTTGTCGAGAAGAATGGCTTCGCCGCCAAAGGCCAACGCATCTTCCAGTTCTGCCAGCGTACGCACCTCGACTTCGATGGGCTGCTGGCCGCGGCGGTTGCGGTGAGCTCGCTCGAGGGCGTTCTTGATTCCGCCGGCGAGCGCGATGTGGTTGTTCTTGATAAGCACGCCATCGGAGAGATCGAGCCGGTGGTTCTGTCCGCCGCCGCAGCGGACAGCGTATTTGTCCAGAGCGCGAAGCCCGGGAGCAGTTTTGCGCGTATCGAGGATGCGGGCTTTCGTGCCGGAGATTGCTTCGACGAATTTGCGAGTGACGGTTGCAATTCCGCTCAGGCGCTGAAGCAAATTCAGGATCACGCGTTCGCAGGAGAGGATCACGCGCGCGTTGTCGCGGATCACGGCGATGGATTGGCCCTTGTGCAGGCGCACGCCATCGAAAATTTCCGGATGGCTGGTGACTTCGAAATGGGAAACGACCGCGCCGTCGAGTTGACCGTACACTTCGAGAATGCGGGCGACCGCGCCGAGGCCGGCGAGCACGCAGTCTTGCTTCGCGAGAATCGTTCCGGCGGCGCGCTGGCTGGGATCGATGCAGGCGTAGCTGGTCGCATCGCGCGTGGCGCGGTCTTCGACTAGCGCGTTCTCGAGTACGGCGGTCAGGCGGCGGCTATTCCAGTCCATAGAGTCGTCTTTGCCTATTGGTTGTTGGTTTTTAGCAAAACCTTCACGTACGTCGAATTCACTGTAGAGAAGTTGCTTGCATCGTCTTACTGTCAGAGCCTAGCACCCGAGATGATGCAAGCAAGACGTAGCAAGCTACGTTTCTACGAATCATTTCCCAATTCGTCCAGTTTCTTGCGAAGTTTCTCGATCAGAATCTTCAGTTCCTCCACGCGAGCACGCAGCTTCTCGACGACCGGCGCCGGCGCTTTGGCGAGGAAACCTTCGTTCGCAAGCTGCCTCTCGCCGTTTGCCTTTTCTTTCTCCGACTTATCGAGCTCTTTTGTCAATTTCTCGCGCTCGGCGGCGACGTCGATCTTCTTTTCGTAAACCAGACGAACATCGAAACGCGCGGTGTGGCGGACGTTCGGCAGCTTCTCCAGTGAGGTTTCGGCAAAGCGAATTTCGTCCACGTTGGACAAACGCTCGACGGCGCCGCGATTGTCGTCAATCAAGTTCCGGATTTCCTGCTCGCCAGCAAAAACTTCGATCGGGGTCTTCACCTTGACCTCGACTTTCAGCTCCGCTCGCAGGTTTCTGACGCTGACGATCAGGTCTTGCATAATTGCCATCTGCGTTTCGGCGGCTTTGTCGATATGCTTCTCGTCTGCTTGCGGATAGGCGGCCAGCGCCAAGGATTTGTGCGGAGGCTTGCCATCGTAAATTGCGTGCCAGAGTTCGTCGGTGATGAAAGGCATGACGGGATGGAGCAGGCGAAGCGAGGCCTCGAACATAATCGTCAAGTTCGCACCCGCAGCCCGGGCGTTTTGTTCATCCTCGGGTGCGAGCCGCGGCTTGATCAGCTCAAGATACCAGTCGCAGAACTCTCCCCAGAAGAAGTCGTAGATGGAATTCGCGGCTTCGTCGAAGCGATAGGCGATGAGGGAGTCATTTACAGCCTTCGCGATGGTATTGAAGCGGGAGAGAATCCAGCGGTCTTCGAGAGTCAGTGTTTGGAATCCTGGAACGCCGGCTGCAGCCTGAAGGCCTGGTCGGACAAGAGTGTCCGACCCACACAAGTTGAGCCGCTCCATGTTCATAAACATGAAGCGGGCGGCGTTCCATATCTTGTTCGCGAACGCGCGATAGCCTTCTGTGCGGCTCTCGTTGAAGGCTATGTCGGTGCCGGGCGATGACATTGCGGCCAGCGTGAAGCGCGTCGCATCGGTGCCGTATTTCTCGATTACCTCGATGGGATCGAGCACGTTGCCCTTGGTCTTGGACATCTTCTGGCGCTCGGCGTCGCGGACAAGGGCGTGGATGTAGACCTCGCGGAAGGGGACGGAGTTGTGGAGGTCATCGTCGCTCGGAGCCACCGATGCTCGCGTAGGGGCGGGTGCCCCCACCCGCCCGGCCACGCTCTGCGCGGGAAGAGTTGGCGAGCGAAGCTCGCCCGGACGGGCGAGGGCGCCCGTCCCCACGTGGCCAGTGCTAGTTTCGGGTTTTTCCGGCGGCGCCATGAACCAGCAGCCCAGCATGATCAT
The DNA here is from genome assembly GCA_046735175.1 of Acidobacteriota bacterium. Lineage (GTDB taxonomy): Bacteria > Acidobacteriota > Terriglobia > Terriglobales > Acidobacteriaceae > Gp1-AA145. The sequence continues at coordinate 33,648 of JBKPSP010000159.1, read as the reverse complement.
GCGCGCGACCCAGAAGAACAGGATGTCGAAGCCGGTGATCAGTAATGACGTGGGATAGAAAACGTCGAGGTCGCGCGTCGCCTCCGGCCATCCTAAAGACGTGAACGGCAGCAGGCCCGAAGAGAACCATGTATCTAGAACATCCGGGTCCTGCTTCAGCTTCGAACTCGCACACTTCGGGCAGGTCTTCGGCTCCTCGCGCGCTACGATGATCTCTCCACACGAGCAATGCCACGCCGGAATGCGATGCCCCCACCAGAGCTGGCGCGAGATGGTCCAGTCATGGATGTTGCGCATCCAGTTGAGATAAACCTGGCGATAATTGGCCGGTGTGAAGCGGATGTAATCTTTCTCGACCACTTCGATTGCGCGATCGGCCAGCGGCTGGATTTTGATGAACCACTGCATGGAGAGCCGAGGCTCGACCACGGTCCCACAGCGATCGCACTTGCCGATGGCTAGGGTGTAGTCTTTTTCACCAACCAGGAACCCCTGCTCGCGCAAATCTTCGAGCACCTTTTTTCGCGCTTCTTCGCGTTTCAGCCCTGCATACGGACCGGCGTTGGCGTTCATACGCGCGTGTTCGTCCATGACTTCGATCTGCGGCAGTTTGTGGCGAAACCCGGCCTGAAAGTCGTTGGCATCGTGCGCGGGCGTGACCTTTACCGCCCCCGTGCCGAACTCCGGCTGGGCGAGCTCGTCGGTGATGATGGGAATCTCGCGATTCATCAGCGGCAGCAGAACTTTCTTGCCGTGCAGGTGGGTGTAGCGCTCGTCGCGCGCATTCACGGCGACCGCCGTATCTCCGATCATGGTTTCTGGACGCGTTGTCGCAACCTTGATGAATTCGTTCGTTCCAATCACGGGATAGCGAATCTCCCACAGCTTGCCCGGGATTTCTTCGTGCTTGACTTCGAGATCGGAAATTGCGGTCTCGTGCCACGGGCACCAGTTGACGATGTACTTCCCGCGGTAGATCAGCCCTCGCTCGTGCAGGCGGACGAAGACCTCGCGCACAGCGTGCGAAAGATTTTCATCCATCGTGAAGTACTCGCGCGACCAATCAACCGAGGCGCCAAGCCGCCGCATCTGCTCCTGAATGGCGCTGCCGTACTGCTTCTTCCAGCACCAGACGCGCTCGATAAATTTTTCCCGGCCCAGATCGCGGCGCTTGATGCCCTCGCTTGCCAGTTGGCGTTCGACCATCATTTGTGTCGCGATGCCGGCGTGGTCCGTGCCCGGCAGCCAGAGCGTGACGTCGCCGCGCATGCGATGCCAGCGGATGATGATGTCCATCTGCGTCTGGTTCAGCATGTGGCCCATGTGCAGGCGGCCGGTCACGTTAGGCGGAGGCAGCAGCAGCGTGAACACCGCACGCGTATCGCCGGGCGGCGGCGTGGGCACGTGAAAGAGCTTCTCCTTCACCCAGTAGTCGGCCCACCGCGCCTCAATGGCGGCGGGCTCGTAGGATTTGGGAAGCTCGGGCATAAGAAGCACTCAGCACTCAGCAGTCAGCATGCAGCCAGTCAGGTTATCGAGCAGATGCTAGAACCACCATGACTGAAGGCTGAGTGCTGAAAACTGAGTGCTGCTTTTGATCTTACAGGCGGGGGAAAAATGGGGTCAAACCACGCCTAAACACACTTCGCTTCGGGCCAAGCCAAAGGTAACTAAAACCCCTCAGCCTTCTGCCGATATCAACAACGGCAGGGGACCTTGCCGTAAACCCTATGGCTCGAAAGAGGCTTTGGATTCAATTTGTCCTGATTCTATTGATGGCAAAGGTTTGTCTTGGTCAAAGCTCCGCCTATGCGGACCAGCAGACCATCCGCGAACTGGCGCAGCAGATTAAAGAACTGCAAGAAAAAGTCGCGCTGCTTGAGAAAAACCAGGCGCCCGCCCAACTTCAGCCGGTCGCCATCGAGAGTTCGCAGCCTACGCAACAAGAGCGGAGCCAACTGGAAGCTCACAACTTTCGTGGCATCCGCTGGCACGGTTTCGGAGAAGTGAACTATAAGGTGCTGGATCAAAAGACGCCGGAACTCGGCACGTTTGGTTTTGTCCCGGGTTCGGCGGGAAATTTCTTTGTGGGAGATTTCGACCTGCTGCTGACGTCGGCTATTACCGAGAAGGCGAGTGTTCTATCGGAGATCGTGCTCGGCGAAGGGGATGCGCAGTCCTTCGATGTGGACCTGGAGCGCGTCTTATTTAAGTATGACTACAACGATCATGTGAAGACTTCTTTTGGGCGGTATCACACGGGGATCGGCTACTACAACACAGCTTTTCACAGCGGGAAGTGGCTGCAAGCCACGACCGATCGGCCGCTCCTCATGGAGTTTGCGAATGATGGAGGCTTGCTTCCGACTCAAGCCGTAGGTGTATCGGTCACCGGGTCGATCCCCTCCGGAAGCTTGGGACTGAACTACATCGCCGAATATGGATCGAGCGATACCGTACGGCCTGAACTGGATACGCCCGACAGAGAAGAAGACGAAAACAACGGCAATCACATAAATGTCGGTTTGTTTGCGCGACCGGACTGGGCGCCGGGACTGCAGATAGGTGGCTCGTTCTATCACGACCAGATCAGCGATTTCCAGAAGGGTCCAAATGTGCGGCTCGGGCAAACGATCGTTAACGCCCATGTGGTGTACACGGCGCATGGGATCGAATTTTTGAGCGAGGGGTTTCTTCTGCGGCATGACTACGAACAGAACGGCCCGGCTTATAACATGCCCGCCTTCTACACTCAGCTATCGAAAAAGTTTGGGCACATTCGTCCATACTTTCGATATCAGTACATCAATGCGAACCCGGCGAGCATTTTCGAAGATGTGGGTTTGCGGCACGGGCCCTCGTTCGGCGCAAGATACGATTTCAATCCCAATATAGGTATCAAAGCGCAGCTCGACCATACTCTGCGAAAGGACTTGCCTGACTTGAACGGGTTGCAACTGCAACTGGTGTTCGCATTCTAATGTTGGCGCAAAGCCTGAGAGTTCATTTTGTATTACTGCTTCTCGCAATCGGAGGGCTCGCCGTTATCTCTGCAACGCAGGCTCAATCGCCGGGGCCTGACATCGCAGTTGTAGTCAATCCGGAGAACTCGCTCGAGAACTTGTCGCATTCCGAGTTGCGAAAGATTTTCGCCGGCGAACGGCGCTCGTGGGCCGGTGGAGTCACGGTCCGCATTCTGGTCCGAGGCCCGAACACGCGCGAGCGGGATACACTGCTTCACTTGCTGCAGATGGCCGAGTCCGATTATGAGCAATATTGGACGACGAAAATCTTCCGCGGCGAAGCGCAATCCGCTCCGTTGGTCCTGCCTTCGGTGGGAATGATCCGAGAAGCGATACTGGCGTACCCCGGCGCGATCGCGCTGGTCGCCGCAAACGATGTGAAGCCAGGTATGAAAGTCATCAAGATTGATTCACGCCTGCCGAACGAGAGCGGCTATCCGCTGCACTAGCCGCTACAGAGAGCAGCAAGCCGTTCCTTCATGTCAGCAGGCAGGGTTCGAGCTTTGCGCAACGCCAGATCGATACCAAACCCCAACCACAACCATGGTCGCCGCAATCTCTCCGGTCTGGTCGTTGGTCATTTCGTGCATGAAGCGGATGGATTTCTCCCGCGGTTCCAGCACCGATGAGCGAACGGTAATCAGATCTCCGGCGCGAAGCTCGCGCTTGTACTCGATGTGCTGCTCGACCGCGACCAGCCCAAAGCCTTCGTTTTGCATTCGCGCTGGAGTTGCGCCGGCCTTCGCCAGGATGTGCCAGGTGCCTTCGTCGAATTTGCCGACGTACCACATCACGTTCATGTGACCCATGTGGTCGCAGTGCCAGGGATAGACCGTGCCGCGGTAGGTGATGAGGGACTCGGGCATGTGGAATTCGACGCGTCGATCTTACCAGCGGATACAAAAAAGCAGCTAAGCGCAGCACAAAGTGTTGTATACCCATAGGCCAGTGCAATGTTGCCCGAGCGGAGGGCCTATGCTGACACGCCGTCGTCTGATGCGGGATGTGGGTTTGTTTGCGGTTGCGGCTCGAGTTGCGAGCGAGCCGCTGCTTGCCCGAAAGCTGCATGCGGACGCTTTGGCGGGCGAGGACGTACGTCCCCCCCGGGAAATTGTCTGGCTCGACTCGAACGAGAATCCCGCCGGGCCGCCGGCTTCGGCGATCAAAGCCATGGCGGATGCGGCAGCGGCTTCCGCTCGCTATCACTTCGACGAATTCCCGACTTTCACCAACGCGATCGCGCAAAGCGAAAACGTAAAGCCGGAGCAGGTGTTGTTTGGCGTCGGATCTACCGAAGTTATCGATGCGGCGATCTGCGCATTCACGTCGGCGTCAATCCCCCTGATCACTGCGACCTCGACTTATGACATTCTGATCGATCTCGCGCACAGTCTTGGCAAAAAGGTAGTGCAGGTCCCCCTGACTGACGTTTGGGCATACGACGTTCGCATGCTGGCAGAGGAAGCCAACAAGACCGGCGGCTTGATCTACATTTGCAATCCGAACAACCCGACATCCAGCCTCACGCCTGCGAAAGACATCGACTGGCTCGCCGCAAACCTGCCGCCGAACACCGTGTTGCTGGTCGACGAAGCCTACATTCATTTTGCTCAGCCCGGCGAAATCGAAAGCGCGATGAAGCATGTGCGCGAGAACCGAAAGCTGATCGTGACGCGCACTTTTTCGAAAATCTACGGTATGGCGGGGGCGCGCGCCGGGTTCGGCTGCGCACCGGCGGAGTTGATCAAAGCACTCAATCCATTCATGGACAAAGTAATTCCGGTGATGGCGCTACGCGGCGCAATGGCCGCCTTGGGAGAAAAGGATACGCTCGTTCCAAAACGGCGAGCGGAGCTCGGAAGAATTCGCGGCGAGTTCTGTGACTGGTTACGGAAGAAAAATATCACTTACATCGAGCCGCACGCAAATTTCGTGATGGTGGACATCAAACGGGACATAAAAACTTTCGGAAATCAAATGCTGCAGGCGGGAGTAGCGGTCGGTCGTCCGTTTCCCCCGCTGGATGGCATGCTGCGAGTGACCATTGGCACGAACGCCGAGATGCGAAAATTTCGCGACGTGTTCTCAAAGATCTATGCAAGCGAACCGCCTGCCGCGGCTGCCTCCTGAAATGATTGGCCTAATCCGGATCTTTCTTCGGTTTTACGTCCGCCGGGTCGGCTTCGACGATAACATCCACCTCGGCGCCGGGCTTTAATTCCACTTCCCGGCCTTCCTCGTCTTCCAGTGAGTTCTCGATGCGGATTTCCCGATAAAGCGGATCGGCACCCTCAACGGCGATCTCGGCTTTCTTGGGTTCAGCCGGACGCTCAATTATTTTCTGCACTACCCCAGGCAAAGTCACGGTTGCTCTCTCGGCCATATCTTCTCCTCCCTGTTTTTCAATCAGCGAGTCGCCTCGCACGGCTTCGTTCCAGGCAGCGATGAGATCAGCCGAGACCTCGCGAATGCACTTGAGCCGTTCCTCGTGCTGCTCCAATTCCTTTGCGCCGAACTTGATGAAGGCCTGATGCTCGAGACTTTCACTCTGTTCCTTCATGAGACGGCAAAGTTTGTCGCTGAGCGCTCGAATGTGCTGGTCATCTAACGGGCTGTTCTCGTTCGCCATCGACCTTTTTTGGCGCAGTGAAGTCCTTGGGTACAGGAAACGTCACAATACGCGGTCGTTGCGGCGTTTGTTGCTTTGGACTCTTTGCGGACGACTCGGAAAAGGGCTGTCTGGATTGCAAAAACTTTGAAGAGTAGTCCGCTTCTTCAAAGGCCGAGATAAGCATGACGGAAGTGCATGAAAGGCGCTATAAGAAATTTGCTGTAGATGTGGCCTAAGGAGGTATCAGGACTTCAGCAGGTGTACAAAGAACCTACTGAGAAGGCTTCCGCATGGCCAGTATCAGCTCGGCGGAAACTTCGCGGATGCGATTCAGGCGTCTCTCCTGGCACCGCAGTTCAGCGTCATCGATTCCCATGAAAGACTGCCATTCCAGGCTGGCGATCTGTTCCGCCATCAGGTGGCCGAGTTCCTGCTTAAGTTCTGCGCTTGGATCGTGGGACGGGGCAAGTGTGCTGTTCGGCTGGCAAGAACTGCAGGGCTCAGCGAGTCTGGCTGTTTCGACGACGAGCGCGTTCACAAAAGTGACTCCGTAGATTTAGTGAAACTTTGATGCCTGCGAACGGTACTTAGCGCGAGTACCGAGGGTTCTGTATTTCCTGATCGAAGAGTGCCTATTTCTTTAGTTTGCGCGCAATTTCCTGCATCAGTTTGGGCTTGAGTTCGGCGAGCACGCTGTCGACGATGCTGGCGAGCGCTTCGCCTTCGAGGGCGGAAGACTCGGAGGGAGAAGATTGCGATACCTCTGCCGAAATGTTCGATTCCGCCGGTGCTTCAGGGGCTGGCGACTGGGTAACGATTTCGCTTTCCGAACTCGCGGCTGGCTCCGAAAATGCTGGCGGCGCGGCTTGCGTCATCTCCACGACTGAGTCCGCCAGTGCGGCAGTGGTCTGCGGACTCATGACCGAGTCGCGGATATGCTGCCAATTTTCCCAGGCAGCCGCCGCTTCCGACGGACCGGGAGTTTCTTCTGCGGAGACTGAAGCCGCGCCCACGGCCGAATTCCCAGCCGCGGCCGCGGCTGCGAACGCTGATCCTGCGGCTTCCGGCGAAGGCTGTTCTGTGGCAACTTCTGAATTTGGAGTTGGATCAACAGACGACGTCTCTGCGACAGCCTCGGGCGATGTTGGCGCGCTGACCGCTGCCTGGGCTGCGTGCATTTCGCGCTCGAGTTCGAGCGAAGCTTCTTCCGCCGAAAGCGCCACGTTTTCGGCCACCCAGCGGGACTTGGTTTCCGCAGGTGCGGTCGCCTCCTGTGCAGGCACAGGAACCGCCTCAGCAACCTGTGGTTCTACTGGCGCGTAGGAATCAATGGCGGCGGACTCTGCCTGATAGTCCGCAGCCGATGTTTGTTCGACACTGAATTCGGGAGCAGGAATTTCCGGAAGCGCCGGGGTTTCCACCGACGCAGAAGCCAGAGTCGCAGCTGCTGGCTCTTCTTCCTGGGTGTTCACAGGAACTTCCGGAGCACTGATCACAGGGTCGACCGCTGCCGGAGCTTCGGACACACTCGCGGAAACCACCGACTCAGCTGCCTGATCTTCAGTTGATGGGTTCTCAGCCTGACGTTTCTTTACTTCGGCGAGATAGGCGATCTGCTCGGTGTTGGAGTCGTCAAAATTCCTGGCGGGATCCTCGCTGTGCCACATCCGCGCCTTTTTCGGTTTGTTTTTTCCTCGCCCTTCCGAGGTAGGCACAATCCTATCTTCCAGCTTCGTCAGGGCAGCCAGCAATTCGCTGGCGTCGAAGGGCTTCACGATGTGCGCGTCTGCCTTCACGCGCTTGGCCTCGTCGGTTTTGAACGGCTCCATCTTTCCGACGGTCAGGAGTACCGGAATCTTTTGGGTTTCTGGGCTTTCTTTCAGGCGTTGGCAGACTTCCAGTCCGCCGTATCCGGGCATGTAGACGTCGAGCACGATGAGGTCGGGCTTGCTCTCGTGAATTTTCTTAAGCGCAGCGGAACCGTTATTGACCGTGATGACTTCGTAGCCGGCATCCATGAGGATGCGGCGGCCCATGTTCTGGGCTGTCACGCTGTCGTCAGCAAGCAGTACTGTCCGCGCCAAAGTGAGTCCTTTACCTAGAAAGGGGAGACATCACCGAAGGTAACTTGGGCGCAGCCCTAAGTCAATGAAACCACGGGGTTACTGGGGTTACGAGGGGCCAATAGGCCGGATGCACTTCCTATTTGCCGGGCACCGGGATGATTTTGCTCAGGCCCTTCTTTTTCTTACGTTTGCTGGAAGCAATGGCATTGTCGTCGGCCAGGTCTTGGTCCGATGAACTGGCGCTGTGGTTACCATTGGTGCCGGCCTGATCTCCGCCACCGTTGCCCGATCCGCCGAGATCGTTGACCTGAGTGGGTGCGGCATCAGGCTTGGGATCAGAGTTCACCTGCAACTCGTTGGGATCGGCAGCAGCGGCTTTGGGATCCGCGGCTTTAGGATCGACGTTTTCGGAAGTGGGTTTGGGGTCGGTTGTTTCGGACGGTTGTGCGTTCGCATTCGCGTCGTCGGACGCCGCCCTGGCGTCGGTCGCATTGTCAGTAGGGGGCGTATCGGATCGTGGCGCAGGTTGGTTCTCAGGAGGTGCATCGGTTCCGGTGGTCTGCACAGTGACAGAGTGCTCGCCACCAAGCTTTGATCCGCCCGCTACTTTCGTCGCTTCCTGAACGATTCCACTGGCGCTCACCGGTTCGGGATCGTTCAGTTGCGGATCGCCGACTTTAGTGGCCGCACTCGTGTCGGGGTGACGCGACACCATTCCCATGGCCTGTGCCAGCATGGTCTGCTCGCCGCGGCTCGCTTCTTCGGCTTTGTTTTGCGCAAGCATGGCCTTGGTCGGACGCGGTACGGGCTGATGCAGAGCAATAAGCCGCGCTTTGGCCTCGTCCGAACGCTCCATCACTGGATATCGAGTCAAAATTTTTCCGTACGCCTTAGCTGCCTTTGCTACGAAATCATCAGCCATTAGTTCGCGCGCGTGTTGATCCGCCTTGAACCGGGCTGGATTGACCTTGCCTTGATGAAGCAGTTGTTCCTCTGAGGCGTCCATCTTCCGGAGAGCTGCAATCTCACCTTCGTACGCCTGACCCAGCAGGAAGAGCGTCTCATCCGCCTTGCTGTAGAGCGGATAGCGTTCATCCAGCGACTGCAAACGCGCAATCGCCGCGGGAAATGCCTGGCGCAGATAGTAGAAGCGCCCGATGCGATACTCGCGCTCCGCAATCACTTCCTGCACCTGAAGCAGCCGCCGTTTCGCCTCAGCAACCATCTTCTGGTTGTCGGGATATTGCATGATCACCTGGCGGTATTCCTGCTCGGCGCGCACCGCATGGGTGTAATCGCGGTCGGGCTTCTCCATCTGCTGATAATGAATATTGGCAATCTTGACTTGCGCCTCAGCGGCCTCCGGCATATTGGGGAAGAAAGTGATGAAGTCTTTGTATTCCTGCTCGGCCTGCGCGAGCGATGCTGTGCCGCCTTCCGCATACCAGGAATCCGCAAGCGCCAGCTTCGCGCGAGCAATGAACTCTGAATCCGGATAAGTGTTGATCAGCGTCTGCATCTCGAGGCGGGCCATGTCGAAGCGATTGTGCTTCATGGCATCCATGCCGCGATCGAACAGGACCTTGTCAGGCTGCTTGGAGTCCACCTTGGCCAGCGGATTATCGACTTTCTTGTTAGTGCACGCGGTCGTGAGCGCCAGCGTCGCGGCCAGAGCAAGCACGGGAGTTTGCAGAAAACGCATCATTACCTCGGAAATTAGTGGTTGGTGGTCAGTGGCTGGTGGTCGGCAGATGTCTCTGACAACTGACCACCAGCCACCGACCACTAGACCTTCTGCAGCGTGGCTTCCGTAGCTGCCTTCAACAGATTTTGTGCGTTAATCATAGGATCACCATGGCTGAACACGGCGTTGCCTGCTACCAGAATTTCTGCTCCCGCCTGCACAATTCTGGCCACCGTATCGAGGGCGACCCCGCCATCGACTTCTATTCTATAGTTCAGCCGGCGCTGCTCGCGCAACTCTCTCAATTTCCTCAGTTTATGTAAGGAATTAGGGATAAATGGCTGAGCCCCGAAACCGGGATTGACCGACATTACGAGCACATAATCCACGATTTCCAGCACCTCGGAGATCATCTCGACCGGAGTTGCCGGGTTGATAACTACCCCGGCATGGCAGTTGTGGCTCTTCACCAGGTTTAAGCTGCGATCGAGGTGCCGTGTGGCTTCCTGATGGACTGAAATCCAGTCCGCGCCGGCATTGGCGAAGGCGGGAATGTACTGGTCGGGATTTTCGATCATGAGGTGGCAGTCCAGCGGGAGCTTGGTGGCCTTGCGGAGCGATTTGACGAGCTGAGGGCCGAGCGTGATGTTCGGGACAAAGTGCCCATCCATCACGTCCACGTGGATGACAGTGCCGCCGCCCTCAGCCGCCCGCGAAACCTGATCGGCCAAATGGGCAAAGTCTGCCGAAAGAATGGATGGCGCTAACTCAATCAATGGTGCAGACCTGGGTAATGAGCTAGGTGCTCAGGAGAACGCGCAGATGTGATTTTAACACGCGGTCCGTCGAATTGGACGGCAGGAGATGACGCGTAAATCGTCGGGACCGAGCGTCCGACCCACATGGGGTACGTGCTACTCTGATCGATCTAAATGACCTTTCCGTCCCAGGTTCCCTCCGCCGTTTACGCCCTCGGCACCGTCTGCTGCTGGGGAGTCAGCGACTTTCTGGGCGGATACGTTTCCCGCAGGTTCAATTCTTTTCTCTTAGCCATGCTGGGCCACGCGGGCGCGTTCAGCATGGTGCTGGCGATTGCGGCCGGGAACCACTTAGCCGTCCCACCAACTCGAGGAATGCTTTGGGCGATGCTAGCCGGCGCTTCGGGAGGAACTGCGCTGGCGTTGTTTTATCGCGCGCTGTCACAGGGCAACATGGGATTGGCGGCGCCGGTTTCGACCGTGATTGGAGCGGCTATTCCGGCAGTGTTTGCAATCTTCACTGAAGGATTTCCCCAGCCCATCGCAATCGCTGGGTTTGGGCTTGCGCTGGTGGGGATCTGGCTGATCTCGCGGCCTGAGGAATCGGGTGCTCCGCAGGGAATCGGCCTTGCGCTTATTTCAGGCTTGGGATTCGCCGGATTCTACATCTGCATGAAACTGGCGGGGATCGGCGCCGCGCCCTGGTTCGCAGTTTCGTCTCGCGGAGCTTCTTTGTTTGTTACTGCGATCATCACACTGGCAGGCAGAAAATTTCAGCCGTTTTACGGCGTGGGTGCGATCATCGGCGTCTTTGCCGGATGCCTTGACGTGACCGGCACCATGCTATTCATCCGCGCAGCGCAGACGGGAAGACTCGATACGACCGTGGTGCTCACGTCGCTCTATCCTGTGATCACAGTGCTGCTTGCCGGCGCGATCCTTAAAGAGCGATTCACGCCACTGAAGACCGCGGGCATGGTGGCCGCGCTGACGGCTGTGCCCATGATCGCCAGGGGGTAACTTCGCATTCTAACTTTCAGAACTAGAATCTGATCTCAACGGAGTACCCGTGGCACTCGTTGAAGTCCGCAATTTGAGCAAGATTTTCCGGCAAGGCGAATCCGCGTTCGGCGGTGCGTCTAGGCACGAAGTCCGCGCCGTTGACGACGTCTCTCTCGACATCCACGCGGGAGAGACGCTGGGCTTGGTGGGGGAATCTGGATCAGGCAAGAGCACACTGGGGCGGCTGATTTTGCGGTTGATGGAGCCGACTTCTGGCACAGTGACCTTTGAAGGACGCGATCTGCTTCAGAACAGTCACGCCGAAATGCGCCGAGCCCGCCGCCACATGCAGATCATCTTTCAGGACCCGTTCAGCTCGCTCGATCCAAGGATGCGAGTGGAAGATTTGATCGCCGAGCCGATGATCATTCACACAAGCACGGGCGAGGACGCCCGTGCCCCCATTTCCCCAAATGATGGGGGCGCGGGCGTCCCCGCCCGCGCAAAGGTGTCCATCAAAGAGAGAGCCGAAGAGCTTCTGAACGCCGTCGGCCTCGACCCCTCCGCGATGCGCCGCTATCCCCACGAATTCAGCGGAGGGCAACGGCAAAGGATCGTGATCGCCCGCGCATTGGCTCTCCGCCCGAAGTTCATCGTCTGCGATGAACCGGTTTCTGCCCTCGATGTCAGCGTAGGCGCGCAGATCGTGAATCTCCTGGCGCAACTTCAGCGAGACTTCGGGCTGACGTATTTGTTCATCTCGCACTCCATGCCGGTTGTGCGCTATCTCTCCACGCGAATTGCGGTCATGTATCGCGGCAAGATCGTTGAGATCGGCTCAAGCGAACAGATCACGGAAAACCCGCAACATCAGTACACGAAGACGTTGCTCGAAGCCACTCCGGAAATCACCGCCTGAAATTCGACACGCAGCCGGGTTCGCATTTATGCTTCCAGAGCCATCCGGAGGACTTATGAAAATCGCAGTCGTGGTTTTTGCCCTTGCCGCTTCGGCTTTCGCCCAATCGAAGTCACCCGTTTCCGACGTGCTGCGTGAAATGCTGAACGGGCGCGAGAAAAATACTGTTGCGGCATTCGAAGAAATGCCCGCGGACAAATACAACTACAAGCCCACTGCTGAGCAGATGACCTTCGGGCATCTGGCTGCGCACATTGTCGATGGCAATAACTATTTCTGTGCGAACGTTGGTGACGTTCCGCAACCCAAGGTCGAGTTGAAGGGTGACGAAGGCAAAGACAAGCTGGTTGCCGCAATGAAAGAGTCGTTCGCGTTTTGCCACACTGCGCTCGCAAAAGCTGACGATTCGAAGATGAACGAGAATATCAAGTGGTTCGACGACAAACCGCGCGCACGCACCTGGGCGTTCCTGGGGCTGGCGGCAAGCTGGGCAGATCACTACGGTGCCGCTGCGATGTATCTGCGGCTGAATGGGCTGCTGCCGCCTACGGCGAAAAAATAAATCTCCACCAATTGCCTCACCCTTCTTTGCCCTTTTTGGCGAAAGGGTGGGATGGTCACCTTCATCCGCTGACATTTGTCACTGGCTCGCTGCGAGCCTGCGGCGCAAGATAGAAACCTCGGACTTGTTCCATGCCCATCGGAATTCGCACCCACGACTTGCGAAAGGTGTTTACGTCTGCGCCTCCCCTCGGTGCCGCCGGCGGATTCATCGCGCGGGCTGACGCGCGAGGCGCTAAGAAGCAGCCAAAACCGCAGATCACCGCGCTCGACGGGATCTCCCTCGAAGTCGAACCAGGGGAAATATTCTGCCTGCTTGGCCCGAACGGCGCGGGGAAATCAACGACCGTCGGCGTTCTGACCACGCGCGTGCGCGCCACCAGCGGACAGGCGTGGATCGGCGAACACGAAGTCTGGCAGAACCAGGTTGCGGTGAAGTTGCTGATCGGCGTTGTACCGCAACGGCCAAATCTAGACTTCTCGCTCACAGCTCGTGAAATCCTGACGTTCCACGGCGCGTACTTCGGATTGAGTTCGAAAGAGCGGAACTCCCGCGCCGATTCGCTTCTCGGGGAATTCAAGCTCACCGACCGCGGCAATCAGATGGTGCGTGGTTTTTCCGGCGGAATGATGCAGCGGCTTTCGATCGCCCGCGCCATGATGCATGATCCGCAGGTTCTGTTTCTCGACGAGCCGAGCGCCGGACTCGATCCACAGACGCGCATTCTGCTGTGGGAGATCATTCGCGAGTACAACCAGGCGGGCAAGACGATCCTGCTCACCACGCATAACATGGAAGAAGCCGATGCGCTCTGCCGTCGGCTCGCGATTATCGATCACGGAAAGGTGATCGCGCTGGGCACGCCGGCGTCACTGAAGGCGTCGATACCAGGCGGATATTTGCTGCGGCTGCGCTTCGGGAATCAGACGCCGAATCTGTTGCAGGGTCTGCAGTCTCTCTCTGGAGTTCGCGAAGTTCGCTCGCAGGACAGCGCCGGCGCCGACGTCTATGCCGATCGCGGCGGATCGTTGATTCCGGAGATCGCCAGCCTGGCAGCTACCACCGGCGCTGAACTGATGGATGTGCACATTTCCGAACCGAGTCTTGAAAACCTATTCCTGCACCATACCGGAAGGAGTTTGCGCGATTGAACTGGAAAACCTTTGTCGCAATGCTCGGCCGTGACGCGCATGTGGCGCGGCGCAACGCCATTCAGCTCACGCTTCAGACCTTCCTGCAGCCGCTGTTGTTCGTGTTCATCTTTGGGCGCGTGATGGTGGGCAGCGGCTACATGCCGGCGATCTACAAAACTTTGCTGTTGCCCGGAATGATCGCCATCAGCATGGTGTTTACGGGAATCTGGGCAGTCGCTATGCCGCTGATCGCCGAGTTCCAGTGGACGAGAGAGATCGAAGACCGGCTGCTGGCGCCGATCAACATGACGTGGATTGCGATCGAGAAGGTGCTTGCAGGCGCCATTCAGGCCGCAGTTGCCGGGCTGATCGTGATTCCCCTGGCTTGGCTGGTGCTTGGGCGTGGCGTTGGCATTCAAATAGGACATCCGCTTTTGTTTGCTGTCATGGTCGTGCTGGTGTCGGCGTTTTCCGCGTGTGGAGGTCTCGCGCTCGGATGCAGCATCAATCAGCAGCACATCGGGCTGATGTTCGGGATGGTCATCACGCCCATGATTTTCTTCGGATGCACCTACTATCCGTGGAACGCGCTGGATAAATTCCCGATTCTGCAAAAAGCCGTTCTCATCAATCCTCTGGTTTATGCGAGTGAAGGCATGAGGGCCATGCTGGTGCCCGGCTTTCCGCATTTGTCGATCGTCGCGGTGCTCGCGGCTTTGCTGTTTTTTGACGGTTTGCTGTTGCTGGTTGGCCTGCGGCAGTTTCAGAAGAAGGCGATCAGCTAACAGGTGGCTGGTAGTCTGTGGCTGGTGGTCGGAATACTAGCGACAAGCCAGCGGTTCGGATTCCTCAGTGAACTCGGTGGATTGTCTCGGCGTTCTCTGTGGTTAAAGGCTTTAGCAAAGATCTTAACCGCAGAGGTCGCAGAGGTTTCGCGGAGAGCGCAGAGAAAAACGCTAAAATACTCCGCCATGAGTCGGGTGCTGCTTGTTCATTGGAACGCTGAAGAGGCCAAGGTTAAGGCGCGCAGGCTGGCGGCGCTCGGTCATAAGGCCGAGGTCCTTTGTGACAGCGACAAGCCCAACCTTGGCCGAGTGCGCGAGGCCCCTCCCGATCTGTTCCTGATTGATCTGAATCGCCTGCCCTCTCATGGCCGCGAGATCGCGGGGCACTTTCGCCGCTCGAAAGCTACGCGCCAGGTGCCTATCATTTTTGTGGACGGCGACGCCGAGCGGGTCGGCCGGGCCAGGCAACTGATTCCCGACGCCGAATTCGGCAAATGGGAAAAGATCGAGAGCGCATTAAAGAAGGCCAGCCGCCGAAAGGTCACGAAGCCTGTTGTGCCGGGAACGATGGCGGGATACTCCGGCACTCCGCTTCCGAAGAAGCTCGGCATTCGAGAGAAATACAACGTGCTCCTGGTGAACGCTCCCGAACGCTTCGAACGCAAGCTGGAGCCCATGCCAGCGGGAGCAGATTTTGTCAGCGATCCGCGCCGCGCGCAGATGGCGATCTTGTTTGCCATGTCTTTGGCCGAGTTGGCTGGCGCGTTTCGTCCGCTGGTGAAAGCCCTGCCAGAAAGAACTTCTCTGTGGATTGCCTGGCCGAAGAAGGCCTCGGGCGTAGCGACTGACCTCACCGACAACGTAGTACGAGAATTCGGCCTGGCCCAGGACTGGGTGGATTACAAAGTCTGCGCGATTGATGAGACCTGGTCGGGGCTGTGCTTCGCGAGGAAGAAGTCTGACAGAGCATAGATCTTCACTCGCAGGCTCGCTTCTTAACTTTTTTCGTCGCAAGCTTGAGCTCGTAGCACCGCGCCTTTTCATCTCGTATTAACAGCGTACCTCCCCTCAATGCAAGGTCCGTGATGAATACCAACTGAACGTCTGGTTCTAGCCACGGCTTGATGTGGGTACGAAAAATCTCAACTTTCCAGAGTTGCCGTGAGCTGCCCACATCAGTGGCGACCACATACTGAACCTGCCCACCCCCTTCTGCAGAGTATTCCACGCCGTTGGACACGACTGGCGAAACTGGCTTTGCTGCAATACGCTTCGCATAAAGAACCTGAGCGAGAAGGAAGCCGGCCACAACGAGAAATGCAGTCTTCATTGCCTACTTGATCTGCACCAGCTCGCTCGCGGCGGCTGGCTTTTCGTTCGAAGTTGCCGGACGCTGCGGATCGCGCCAGAGGTCGAAGATCGACACCTGGTGCACGCACGAGACGGTGCAGTGCGGGGCGCAGGATTTTTCGGTGAGGTATTCGCGGCGGATGTCTTCGATGCTGTACTTCTCTAAAGGAATGGCCGGGTAGCCGCGCTGTTGCGAGCAGTAGTGGACCAAGCCGTCTTCGCACACATAGAGATATCGCGCGCCGGCGCGGCAGCGCCACTGATTGGGCTTGCCTAAGGCGATATTGTCCTGGAAAGAATTGATTCGCGTGAAGCTGCGCCGCTCGAGATTCTTCATCTCGTGATAGACCCGGCGCTCTTCGTCCCCGAGCGGCTGAAGCTGGCCGTCGCCGTCGTGAATGATCCCGATTGTCGAGCTGAATCCCAGTTCCAGCGCGCGCTTGCCGATGGTCAAAGCATCCTGTGGATTGTGCACGCCGCCGCCGACCACAGAATTGATATTCACGTGGAAGTCGGCGTACTCGGCGAGCATCTGGAGCTTCTTGTCGAGTACCTTCAGGCTCTTCTTCGAGACCTCGTCGGGATTGACGTTGTCGATCGAAATCTGCAGCCACTCCAGTCCGGCGCGGTTCAGCTTCTCGATGCGGTCGGGCATGAGCAGGTAGCCGTTGGTGATCATGCCGGCAACAATGCCGTTGTGGCGAATGCGCCGGATGATCGCATCCAGTTCGGGATGGAGCAAAGGCTCGCCGCCGCTGATGGTGACGACCGACGTGCCCAGTTCGCCCAGTTTATCCACGCGGCGGAACATCACGTGAGTGGGGACAGGCTTCGAGAAGTCGTCGTATTCGTTGCAGTATTTGCAGGCGAGATTGCAGCGGCGAATGGGAATCAGGTGAGCAAGCAGCGGGTGGTCAGTCGCGACAAATGCCCAGGCGATCTTGCTCCAGCCATGGATCCCTCGCGAAAGCGCGACGAGACTACGCCGAATTTTCTTACGGGGGGAGGCCATTGGCTCTAAATATTTAAGCACATGGAGGGGGCTAAGTGCATCGTGCTGAACAGTGTATGGGGAATTCCGGGCTTCGGGCGTCACACACAGGCATCAGGCTGCGCTGGAGTGTTCCAGGAGCAGCATAAATGTTACTGCGCAGGCTCAGGAACCGGCACCGCCGCGGTCCGTGTTTCTTCGGGGGAATGTGGGCTTGGCGGTTCCAGACGATCGAGTTCGGTACGAGAAAAGTACTTGCCATCCATCACTACGCCGGTGATTTTGTCGATCTGGGTGATGTCCTCTCCGGGATTTCCATCGAGCAAGACCAGATCGGCAACATGGCCGGCCTCGACCACTCCATATTTGTTCAGCTTGGCAATGTATAGGGCGGCGTTGAAAGTTGCGGAACGAAGCGCGTCCAGCGGCGATAGTCCGCTCCTGACCAGCAGCTGAAGCTCGCGATGAAGCGACCGCCCAGGCGGAACATTTTCACGCGGACCATTCGTTCCTGCCAGGAAGTGCACCCCGCTCTGGCGCATGTCGTGGACCAGGAGGCGGGCGCGCTCGAACTCTGCTTTTTTTTCCATCAAGGCGCCGAGCTCATCTCGCGAATACTTGATCGAGAACGGGTCCCTCAACGACTCCCAATCGTCAGTAGAAAGTTGCGCAAATGGGGCTTCCAGTGACACCAGAGCCGGGACCATCCAGGTCGCGTGGTTCGAGATACGCACGAACAAGTCCTCGGCTTTTCGTGTATCGTAAGTTGCGCGAATTTCTTTCGCTACCGGCACGGCGGGGGGATCCATTGGGTCTCGCTCGGTTTGCGGCTCGGGCGCAGCGCGTTTTTTCCGAAGATCATCTTCCTTCGAGGAGCAGGCGAGCAGGACGTCATCAACACCTTCGATCGTGCGCTGCTCAGAGAGCGTAGAGGCTGGGTACGCGCTGTGGAGATACGGAAGAATCTCGCCCAGTGAATCATGCGGGCCTTTTAGGGCCAGTCCACTGACCAACTGAATTCGATCGTCTCCCTTGCCGGGCTCGCGCAGACCGATCACGCCACTGGCCAGGTACGAAGCGTACAGGGAGCCAGGATCCGATGCTGAATTGGAGAGATGTGCGTTCATGTCCCACAACCCGGGAATCACGTATCCCCCACCGGCGTTCACGATGTGGACATTCGGCCCTGTGTCGATGGTGGCAACCTTCGCTATGGCTTCGATCATCCCGTCTCTGATGATGATGGTTGAGTTCGGCAGGATCGCACCGTAGCGGACATCAATGATGTTCGCATTGGTGATGACGAGAACGTTTGGCGCTTTTGGGCGTTGAGCGGCCCAGAGGAATGAACTTGCCAGCAAAACCGCGACCAGAGCGGACTTCATGAGCGACTGCTCCCACGTCGGAACAGGAAATGAGAAAAAGTTAGGCCCGAATCGCCGCCGAGTCAAGCAAATTCAGAAAGCGGAGTTTCTTTTCGGGAGAAAGGAAAGCGGCCTCGAAGGAGTTGCGGGCGAGTTCGCGGAGGTGCTCGCCGGTGAAGCCGAATTCTTTTTGGGCCAGTTCGAATTCCTGATTGAGGGAGGTGCCGAACATAGCGGGATCGTCGGTGTTGAGCGTGAGCATGAGGCCGTGATCGAAGTAGCTCTTAACGGGGTGATCGGAGATTTTCGAACAGCATGCGGTGCGGAGATTGCTGGTCAGGCAGATTTCAATCGGTATTTGGCGTTTAGAGAGCTCTTCGATGAGTTCTGGATCCTGTAATGCAGTCAGGCCGTGGCCAATGCGTTCCGCGCCAAGGTTGAGCGCCCCCCAGATGGATTCGGGGCCGGCGCTTTCACCGGCGTGAGCTGTGAGGCGCAGGGCTTGATCTTTGGCATAGGCGTATAGCTCACGAAAAAGCTCGGGCGGGCCTTTAACTTCGTCCCCGCCAATGCCGATGCCGACGACGTTTCGATCGCGGTATTTTGCTGCAAGTTCGAAAACTTTCTGAGCGGGTTCCGGGCCGAACTGGCGCACGGCGTCGAATATCCAGAGTAGTGAGACGTTGAAGTCCTTTTCACCGCGCGCGCGTCCGCGCTCCAGCCCTTCAAAGATCGCGTCGAAGTCCTGCTTGCGCCACAGGCACACGCCCACGGAGACGTACACCTCGGCATGAAGAACGTTCTCAGCTTTGAGCTGCTGCATGAGCCGGTAGGCGATCAGCTCGTAGTCTTCCGGGGTTTGCAGGTCGTCGGTCAGGGTCTTGAACGCCCCCAGGAAGCCGAGGAAGTCTTTGTATTGATAAAGCGCTTCGGCTTCGGCCAGCGTGCTTTTCTTACCATGCTTCTGCCGAAGTTCGACCAACGTGTGCGGTGTAACGCTGCCTTCCAGATGCAGGTGCAGCTCCGCTTTGGGCAGCGCCCGGATGAAGGTAGAAGGCATGAGATCAGATTGTAGAGTTCAGATTGCAGATTGGCGAGACGACGGAATTGGGGTCAATGGATAACACCGGTTATCGTAAATTGACACTCGTAATCTCCGGAAAACCGGAACTCTTTTGCCTAATCGTGCGCTGCTTCATCATCACGAAAAAGACGGGGACAAGAATCAAGACGTGAATGGTCGAAGTGATCATCCCGCCGACAATCGGAGCGGCGATTGGTTTCATGACATCTGAGCCGATTCCCGTTTCCCAAAGGATTGGGGCAAGGCTGGCCAGAACCGCCGTGACCGTCATCAGTTTCGGCCGAAGGCGCTGAACGGCGCCTTCAATCGCGGCCCGCTCGATCTCCTCTTCTGAAATTTGAACGCCACTTCGAATACGGCGATCCAAAGCTTCATGAAGGTAGACAACCATGACAACGCCCGTCTCAACTGCGATGCCAAACAGCGCGATGTAACCAACCCAGACTGCAACACTGAAGTTGTAGCCAAGCATCCATTGCAAGAGCAGGCCGCCACTAATCGCGTAGAGCGTCGGGAAAATGAGCACGAGTGATTCCGCTACTGACCGGAAAATCATGTACAAGAGCATGAAAATTGCGAAGAAGACAACCGGCATGATGACCTTTAACCGTTGCCGGGCCCGCAGCTGAAACTCGTATTCGCCTGACCACTGATAGCTAAAGCCCGCAGGCAATTTCAATTCACGGGTCAGTAACTGATTTGCCTGGTTCACATAGCTTCCATAATCGTCCGTCTTAAGATCGATAAAGACGTAGCCAGTGAGCTGGCCGCCTTCGTCGCGGATCATTGCCGGACCGCGCGAGAATGAAATTCGCGCAACGGAACTCAACGGCACTTGCGCGCCCGAAGGAGTCGCGACCAGCACACGGCCCAACTCATCGGGCGTGTCGCGAAAGTCTCGCTGATATCGCACATTGATTGGATAGCGTTCGCGGCCTTCTACATTCTCTGCGATGTTCTGGCCTCCGATCCCTGATTCGACAGCTTGCTGCACGTCCTCGACTGTCATGCCGTAGCGGGCGGCTTCCAACCGGTTTACATCGATGTTGAGGTAGAAACCCTGTGAAACACGTTCCGCAAATACAGCCCGCGTTTGAGGCAGTTTGGAAAGCACCTGCTCAATTCGCGCACCGATGGCCTGTATGCCTTCGACGTTTGGCCCCTGGACTTTCATTCCGATAGGTGTCTTGATTCCGGTCAGTTGCATGTCGAGCCGGTTCTGAACCGGCATGGTCCAGGTGTTCGAAAGGCCTGGGAACTGGAGCTTCGCGTCCATTTCGGCGATCAGCTTGTCGTATGTCATTCCTGGACGCCACTCCTCACGTGGCTTGAGCATGATGGTGGTGTCGTACATGTCGAGCGGAGCGTTGTCGGTGGGGCTGTCGGAACGCCCGACGGCGCCAAAGACACTGTCAACTTCCGGGAAACTGCGGATGATTCGGTCCTGTTGCTGCAGAAGTTGCGTGGCCTGAGTAATTCCGATTCCCGGAAGCGACGTCGGCATGTAAAGCGACGAACCTTCGTAGAGCGGCGGCATGAACTGGCTTCCCAGGCGAAGTGCCAGGGGAATTGTGATTGCCAGGAATATTAAGTTGACCGCAATCGTGAGCCAGCGATGGCGCAGCGCGAAGCGAAGGACCGGAAGATAGATGGCCTGGCTGATTCGTGAAAACGGGTTCTCGGATTCTGGGCGCAACCTGCCGCTGATGAAGTAGAGCATCAGAGCCGGAACAATAGTGATTGCCAACAGCGACGAGAACGCAACCGAGAGAGTTTTGGTCCAGGCCAATGGCCGAAACATTCTGCCTTCTTGTGCTTCGAGCAGAAATACCGGCAGAAACGATACCGCGATAATCAGCAGCGAAAAGAAAAGAGCAGGCCCGACTTGTTTAGCTGCATCAATGAGAATCCTTCGACGCTGACTTTCATTCACCGGCCCCGCTTCGGAAAGATGCCGGTATCCGTTCTCGACGATCACAATGGATGCATCCACCAACACGCCAATTGCAAGCGCAAATCCGCCGAGCGACATAATGTTGCTGCTGATGTGAAGGAAGTACATGGGAATGAACGCCGCCAAAAGCGCGACCGGAAGGGTGAGGATGGGGATCAGTGCAGATCGAAAATGAAAGAGGAAGGCAACGATCACGAAACTGACAACCGCGCACTCGAGCAGCAAGTCGCGTTGTAGTGTTCGGATCGATTCGCTTATCAGTCCGGAGCGATCATAACCTGCATGTATTTCGACTCCTGCAGGAAGGCTCGGAGCTATTTCTGCCACTTTGGCCTTGATTCCATTAATGACGTTGAGCGCGTTTTCGCCCATTCGCATCACGACTATCCCGCCGACGGCCTCGCCTTGGCCCTGCCATTCCGCCACGCCCTCACGAATATCGGGACCGAACGAGACCTGAGCCAGATCGCGCAACAGAACGGGCGTGCCGTTCTTCGCATTTACGGAAACTTCTTCTAAATCTTTCAGGGATGTCAGGTATCCCAAGCCCCGCACCATGTAGCGAGCACCGTTCATTTCGAGCACCCGTCCTCCAACCTCGTTCGTGCTGGCGCGAACTCGATCGATCACGGTCGAAAGCGGAATTCCGTAGGCGAGCAGCTTGTTGGGGTCAAGCTGGACTTGATACTGCTTGACGAAACCCCCGATGGTTGCAACCTCAGCCACTCCTGGCACGGTTTCAAGTTGATATCGCACGTGCCAATCCTGAAGCGAGCGAAGGTCGGCAAGGCTATGCTGATGGGTACGATCAATCAGAACGTATTCAAAAACCCATCCGACGCCGGTCGCATCCGGTCCAAGCATTGGGACGGCACCTTGTGGCAGTCGTCCGGTCAGCCCCTGAATGTATTCGAGCACTCGCGAACGGGCCCAATACAGGTCTGTGCCATCCTGAAAGACAACAAAGACATAAGAATCTCCAAACATGGTCTGCGCGCGGACTGCTTTTACATGCGGGGCCGCGAGCAAAGTGGTGACGATTGGATAGGTGACTTGATCTTCGATGACATTCGGCGGACGCCCGGGCCACGGTGTATGAACGATCACTTGTACGTCGGAGATGTCGGGCAGAGCGTCCAAGGGAATGTGTTGCAGTGACCAGATGCCTGCGAGCAGGAGAAAGAGGACTCCAGTGAACACAAGAAATCGGTTGCGAGCGCACCATTCAATCACGCGGGAGATCATGGCTACATCCCTCCTGTGACGGTGATATTCAGGCGCTTGGTCAGAATCAGCTTTCCGCCTTGGGCGACGGTCACCGTGACCTGCCACGTTCCGCCTGAGCCGAGTTCAATCTGACCGCTGTATGCACCGTTCCCCTGGTCCTTCAATTCTGCTGTGGAGTTCATCTCTGCCATGCCCATATCGGGCATTCCTGGCATGTGGAAGCGGACCGTAACGTTGGCCCCGGACAATGGCTTCTCTGCCGATGTGACTTTCACCTGAATGGTGTTTTTGCCCTTTCGCGCAGGACTCGGATTGGTGCTGAGTTCAGCAGAGAACTGCTGCGCCGTGCTCTCCTGCCCACCAGCACCCGGCGGGGGTGGAGCATACGAACCCGCAGCCGCTTGCAGCTGGCTCTCGGAATCAATTAAGAAGTTCGCTGAAGCCGCGACAACATCACCCGCTTGCAGACCCTTGAGCACGATGAATCCGTCATCGGTGTGCATGCCAAGCTGCACCTCACGCGGATCGAACCTGCCCTGGCCACGAGACAGAAAGACCACTTGCCGGCTTCCACTTTGCAAAACGGCGGAAGCGGGGACAAACAATTGCCGTCCAAGAGGGCTTCGCAACCGCACGTTCACGAACATGCCGGGCTTCAACAGCAGATTCGGATTCGGCACGCTCAAGCGGACGCGCAGAGTACGTGTCGTGGCATCGATCTGAGGGAGAACTTGCTCAACGCGAGCGCGGAAGTTTCGATTCGGATATGCGTCAACCGTGATCTCCGCCGCGTCACCCGGTTTCAGTTTTCCTGCGTCTTCCTGAAAAATTTGCGCCTCAACCCACACGCTCGCGAGATCCGCGATGGTGTAGAGCCGCATCTCCGGCTGTACGTAGGCATTGGGCAGCGCCATTCTCTCGGTTACGTAGCCCGAGACCGGCGAGGTGAATGTAAAGTTCGCGATCGGTTTGCCGTCAGATTCGAGTTTGGAGATATCTTCCCCGGACAGGTTCCACTGCAACAGCCGCTCGCGTGCGGCGCGCAATAACGTGTCTGCGCCCGATGACACACCTTGAACTGAGCTTTGGCTAACCCGCTGAAGGTTGGCTTTTGCCAGCAAATACTCTTGTTCGCTTGCCACGAGTTCGGGGCTGTAGATCGTGAAGAGTGGCTGGCCTCTTTTCACGAACTGATACGTTGCACTGACGGCTACATCCTTGATCCACCCCGGATAGCGAGTCTGCACATAGGCAAGGCGCCGTTCGTCCACTTCGACGTTGCCGGGCGCGCGAATATCACTTTCGATGTTCTTGTATTCCACACGCCCGTTTCGCACGCCGATGCTCTGCATGCGTTCCGGCGTCAACTCGACTGGGGTAAGCGGAGTGGCAGAGCCTTCGGGTGGTGTGTTGATGGCGAAGCCCTCCATGGGCGGGTGCTCAGTCGCTGTTTGCGTGGGCGCGGCTGATTTTGATCTCCACATCCAGTAAGCACCGACCGCAAGCGCAATGTTCAATGCAACAGCGCCGATAAAGAGTCTGCGGTAATTCATTGGAGTTCCTCCCCGATGAGAGCTTCGATCCGGGCAATGGCTGATTCATGCTCTGCCAGCATTCGCTCGCGTTCGATTGCGAGCTGCAAGGTATCGGCAAAGGAAGAGAGCAGCCCCTGGTAGTCCTGCTTGCCGGTCTGGTATCCGGCAAGTCCCGCATTCAGCGCAGCTTCGCTTTGGGGAATCAATCCGTCTTCGTAAACCTTCAATTGCTGCTCAGAGGTTTGAACGATTGCGACTTGTTCGCCCAGATCGCTCTCCATCTGTTTGAGGCGGGAGTTCTTCTCAGCCTGAGCCTGCGCGACCTTTGCCTGCGCTTCTCCTTCCATCGCGCGAACACGCGAGCGATTCGGCAGCTTGATGGAGAACGTTCCCATGTAGTAGTCACGGTAGTTTGAAGCCGTGTGCTGCCACATGTACTGGACGCCGAAATCAGGCCTCTTTTCGCGTTTCGCCAACTCGACCGCGATTTGGCTTTGTGAGATTCGTTCCGTGCTGGTTTGCAAATCGGGGTTTTTCTCGCGAAGCGTTGCAATCAGAGTTTCTGATGAAGGCACATGCCTCACTGAAAGCGGGTCAGCAATCAGCTCGGGCGAATCGGGCCCCCGATTCAGCAGCGCTCTTAGCGCAACCTGCGCTTGCGCGCTCTCCCGATGTTGCATTGACAGTTCATTGAGCAGCTTGGTGCGTTGCAGTTGTGCCCGAAGAACATCTTCCTGCTTTCCTTCTCCTACTCGATATCGTGCTTCGCTCGCCTGCTCAATTTGTTCGGCGGTCTGCTGGTTTCTTTCGAGAATCGAGATGATCTGTTGCGAAGCGGCCAATTGAAAATAGGCCAGTTTGAGCCGTGTCAGCACGTCCCAAGTGACCGAGTTTCTTTCCGCGCCGGAGATCGCGACTTCATGTCGTGCAACATTCGCCCGCAATGCGCGTTTCCCCGGGTACGGCAGCTCTTGCGACGCGCCAAATCCCACATACGCAAAGTCACTGTTGCTGTACCCGGCAAATGGTCGCGGACTGCCGACGGTGAAGTGCTGCACCATGACTTCGGTGTCTGGCAGCGCAGAAGCCTGCGCCGGACCGTAACGGGAGACCTCGATCGACAGCTCTGCGGCTTTGATGGCGGGATTGCTCTGCCTTGCTTCCGCGACCAACGATTGCAAACTCGTAGTGCTCTGGCCGAACGCGGCAGTCGCCAATAGGGAAATGGCCCACAAACGTTTTATCTTCGTCATTTTTCCTCACACGAATATCGGAAATGAGGTCACACGAAGGCGTATCAATACGCCCTCGCATTCGATTCGAGATGAAGAAAAAATCAGATTCTCAGAACAGAACTTATGTTGAGAGGGTCTTCAGGAGGGGACTCAAACTTCATAATCCGTCGTTGTGATGACGGCGTAGCTGGAGTAAGTACAACCTCGACAACTGCGACAGAAACAGCAAAGTGATCTGTCCGGATACTCGAAACGTTCACTGCGTTCCGGTGGACGGGATGTTGGCAGCAGGAATGGGACGCGGGCATCACCGATGATTCACACTGATGAGCCATTTTCTTGCAGCAGCTTTGCTCCTCAGCTGTCATCTCGCGGTCGAACACCATGCAGGCCACAGCCGGCGCAGCAACGGCTGCGAGAATGAGAATAATGGCAGCGAATTGTGAGGACCTGCGCAACATCACTATTGTACTCGTGTGAGCCATGCAAACTGATATCACGACAAGATGCAAGCTCAAGGGCGCTTGTGGCCCCGCGATCTAATCGTAAATAGGACACGTTTCACCCTCTGTGACACGAATCACACGCGTAAGTGGTTGGGAGCACGCCGAACGAGAGCTCAACTAGCACTACCAGGCCAAAGGCGAACTTTCGCTTGATTCTCAGGCAGATCAATCCCAGTGGCACAGTTGGCGTGCTAACATCCACTCATCCGCTTCGTCACTAGCTTCAGACGCGGAGGTCAAGATGAGTTCAACCACACGACGCAGTTTCATCAAAACAGGTTTGGCCGCTGGAGCTTTGGCGAGTGCAGGAATTCGTCCAGTGTTCGCCGCCAAGCGCACGGCGACTGACACGGTGGTGCTTGGCCGCTCAAAACTCGAGGTGACACGGCTGGCGTTCGGAACCGGAACGAATAGCGGAGAGGTACAGGCCGCGCTGGGGCAGAAAGAATTTACGCGCCTGGTGCGTTATGCCTATGACCATGGCATCCGCTTTTTTGAAACGGCTGAGGCTTACGTGACGCCCGCAATGTTGGGAGAGGCGCTGAAAGGGCTGCCACGCGACAGCTATCAACTGATGAGCAAAGTGACCACATTCCATCAGGGAATTGACCCGCAGGCGAAATTCGACGAGCTGCGGCGCACCTCGCAGACCGAGTACTTTGACATCATGCTGCTGCATTGGCAGCACTCCGCCGACTGGCCGGAGACTACGAAACGCTGGCAGGATGGGATCCTTGAGGCCCAGCAAAGAAAGATCATCCGCACGCATGGAGCTTCAGTGCATGGTCTGCCGGCGCTGCGGCAAATGCCGGGTACGCACTGGCTTGAGGTGGGACTGATCCGCGTCAACCACAACGGCGCGCGCATGGACGGCCCGACCTATGAGGACACCAACCATCCCGACAACGTGAGCGAAGTGGTCAATCACATCCAGCAGTTAAAGAAGGAGCAGTTGGGGGTGATCGGTATGAAGCTTTGCGGCGGTGGCCAGTTCGAGCACAGCCATGAGGATCGTGTTAAGGCGATGAAGTTCGCCTTCCAGAACGCGGGAGTTGATTCCGCGACGATCGGCTTCAAGAACACGCAGGAGATCGATGAGGCGATCAGCAACCTGAACCTGGCGCTCGCGTGATGTGCGGCGCGGTGTGACTGCGGTTTCCACCTCGCAGAAGCTGTTCTCAGAGGAGTTCTGGTGAAAAAAGCCTCCGCAGCGGCGGAGGCTTTTTAATCTAAATTAGTGAGTTCCGCCGCCCATTCCCGCAGCCTCGCCTTCATGCGTGTCAATCGAAATCAGAAACGCATTGCGATCGGAGTAGGAGAATTGATGCCCCTGAACGTTGGCGCTGTGGTCGATTGAACGATACAGTTCGAAGCCGTTGTTGTTTTGCGCTCCGAAATATTTCACGTTCTTCAGCACCACGCCTTTGCCATCGGCGCCCGGTTCACGTTGCAGCTTCATGTGGGCCATCTGTCCGCCGCCGAGCTTGGCTTCAGCGATATCGCCGGACTGGCTGATCTCGATCGCAGCTTCCTGCACTTTCACCTCGCCCCATTCGAGACCGTAGGTTTTAAGGATCATGGGCGCCAGCGCGTCGCGCTGCTCTTTGCTGGTGGATGGATCAAACGAAACCGCTACCCATGCGCCTTTGTTGTTGGTGCCCCACTCGTCGCCTAGGTCTCCGGTTAGCCAGTACTTTGCGCCGGCCAGGTTCGTGGCACCCGAATGGCCTTCGCGCACCTTCACCGCCATGTTGAACTCGCAGTGCGGGTGCTCGGCATGCTTGTTGAAATAGCACGGGCAAAACAGATGACAACTGCAGGCTTCGACGTAATCGGCTTTCATCTGCCATGCCGGCTTGGCGGGAGTCGTGGCCATGAGAAGAAGCATTGATATTGAGAGAAGGCTTATCTGTTTCCAGCCTTTCATATTCGCCTCCTGACGCTTGCAGTGAAATCGGACAGAGTTGTAGCTTGCTTGATGGCGGGAGAATTTTACTGCGGATAGGGGCGAATGGGAAGGGAGCAACAGCTGGATTTCAGATTGAAGATTTCAGATTTTGGGGCGCGGTCCTACAGGGTGCGTAGGCCATTATTTTTTTCGAGAGTAGCTGTGCACGTAGTTGGGCATTGGGTGTCCCGGATTCAGCCGAGGATCGTCAATGGGCGTTCCAACTGTTGTTTCTAGCGGGATTACTCCCGCCCAGGTTGGGAATGAATAATCCTCTTCATCGTCGATTGGAGGGCCGATGCGGACCTTGGCTGAAAATTCTTCGATCGAAACCCGCAGCACCGAAGTCGCTTTCAACTCCCGCTCGTTGGGCTGGCGGGCGTCGTCCCAGCGGCCGGGGATAATGTGTTCGGAAAGAATGCGCAGCGCAGCGAGCTTCTCGGCGGGATCATCCACGAGCGTGGCTTTGCCGAGAACTACGACCGAGCGGTAGTTCATGGAGTGATTGAAGACCGAGCGCGCAAGCACGAGGCCATCGAGCAGCGTGACTGTGACGCAGACCGGCACGCCGGCTTTCATCTGCCGCAACATGCGGCTCGCGGCCGAGCCGTGGATGTAGAGGTTCGAATCGTTGCGGCCGTATGAGGTCGGAATGACGAATGGCTGGCCGTCGACCGAGAAGCCCACATGGCAGAGAAAGCCTTCGTCGAGAATGCGATAAACCGTCTCGCGATCGTAAACCCCGCGGT
The DNA here is from genome assembly GCA_046735175.1 of Acidobacteriota bacterium. GTDB lineage: Bacteria > Acidobacteriota > Terriglobia > Terriglobales > Acidobacteriaceae > Gp1-AA145. The sequence goes on along the minus strand of JBKPSP010000159.1, from coordinate 5,162 downwards.
CGGGCTCGCGGATGACACGTGTCCGCTGGGTTGGCATTGGATTGTCAATCATGGAGATGACTCCGGGCAGGCGCCAAGGATGGATGAAGGGAAAGTGTAGCACCGAGCCTGGCTTCGTCACTGATCAACGGTGAAGATGATGCTGCGGCCCTCTCGATCAGCTCGCGCTATGAACTCCGGAATGCCAGAGAACCATTCCCATGTATATTCCCAATCTTGCTCCGAGATAAGTTCCTGAGGATAATCCGTGTTCCGGAGCCGCTCGTACCGTGCCTTCATCCACTCCTTGGTCACTGGTTTTAGCGCTTCAGATATTCGCGCTAATTCGCGGTGCTCAATTAGATTCACGATGTACGTCTGCGTGTCCGAATAGAGCTGTCTCGCTCCTAGGATCAATTTGCTAAGTGGATCTTCGGAACGAGCGAACGAGAGGCTCCCATCGGTAAGGCAACGGTGTATTGCATCGCAAGCTTTGTCGGTTTGCAAAAGATGAGCCTCATCCCATGCGGCCTTCAATATTTTCCCGGACATACTCAAGCCGTTCCTTGTCTGTGTTCAACGCCAGCAAGTGCTCTTGTTGCGCTGGACTTAATGCGAAGAAGGCACCGCGACATGCCATGACTGAGATTATGACCGAGAGGGTGCGAACTCGCTTCGCTTCCTGCTGTAGAAGAAGTAAATCAGCAACCCGATTGCGAGCCATGCGAAGAAGCGAATCCACGTAATTACTGTCAGCCCCATCATCAACCCGCCGCAGAGGATGATCGAGATCAGGGGGAACCAGGGCACCAGCGGCACGCGGAAGCCGCGCGGGCGGTCGGGCTGGCGGCGACGCAGAAAGATCACGCCCAAAGACACCAGCACGAAGGCGAATAGGGTGCCAATGTTGGCGAGGTCGGCGGCGGTGCCGATGTCAACCAGGCCGGCAGGAATTCCTACGGCGAAGCAGGCGATCCAGGTGGACCAGTGCGGTGTCTTGTACTTGGGATGCACCGCGGAGAACAGCTTGGGGAGCAGGCGGTCGCGGGACATCGCATACCAGACGCGCGCCTGACCGTATTGATAGACCAGGATTGACGAGATCATGCCCATCAGCGCGCCAATGACGATCACGGCCTGAAAGAACGGGTGCGCGCCCAGAGTTTTCAGAGCATACGCGACCGGCGCATCGGCAGCGGGGCTGGAACCGAAGTTGGTATAGCGCATCATGCCAAGGAGCACGACTGCGACCCCAACGTAAAGAACGGTGCAAATGATCAGGGAGCCAATGATCCCGAACGGCAGATCGCGTTGGGGCTTGTGACACTCTTCTGCGGCGGTCGAGACTGAATCGAATCCGATGTAGGTGAAGAAAACGATCGCGCCGCCGGTGACGATTCCCGCGAATCCGGAAGGCGCGAATGGAACCCAGTTCGCCTTGTTCACGAACATTCCGCCGATGACTAAAAACGTAAGGATGGCGCCGATCTTAATGGCGACCATCACGTTGTTAGCTTCGGCAGACTCGCGGACTCCGCGCACCAGAAGCAACGTCAGGAAAAACACGATCAGAAACCCTGGCACGTTAAAATACGCGCCGGTCCAGCCCGATGGCGCCCACACGGGCGACGACCAATGCGCGGGCAAATGAATTCCAAAGGCAGCAAGTTGCGCAGTTGAATATCCGCTGAAGCCGACGGCGACGGCCACGTTGCTGACCACGTATTCGAGAATGAGGTCCCAGCCGATGATCCATGCGAAGATTTCGCCCAGAGTGGCATACGAATACGTGTATGCGCTGCCGGCGATCGGAATCATCGACGCCAGTTCGGCGTAGCAAAGTCCGGCAAAGCTGCAGGCGATCGCAACCAAAATGAATGAGATCGCAATGGAAGGACCCGCTGGTGGACGCCCATGCATGAGCGCTCCGGCGGTGCTCCCGGTGCGAATGAAATTGATGAACAGATCGAGCACTTGCGCGTGCAGGATGGATGGCGCTTCAAAATGCTCTCCCGCGGCAGCCGTTCCAGTCAGAACAAAAATTCCCGATCCGATGATTGCGCCGATGCCGAGCGCCATCATGGACCACGGGCCAAGGGCCTTTTTCAGCCGGTGCTCAGGCTGTTCAGCTTCGGCCAAGAGCTTGTCAATGGATTTGCAGCAGAGAAGCTGATTGGGTTTGGCGGGTTCGGCCGTCGTGGGTGATGGTCCCAAGGGTCCTCGGTGAGGCGGCCGATTCGAGAAGCGCCAGTCAGCCGCGCAAGACCTCGACGGTTCGGCGGATTTGAAAGGGCACGGCTTTCAGCCGTGCCGTAACTCCTCGATAGGGCGTTTTTACGGTGCGGCTGGAAGCCGCACCCTTTCAAATCTTCTCAGCCCGTCAGACACTCTAGCAGATTTGGCCTGGAAACCGCGAAGCTACTTATTGCCTTCTTCTTTGGCCAGTTTAACTTTCGCCGATTCAAGCTTCTTAGCGACCTTGGCCTGCTCTTCCTCATCAACTTCAGGCGTGACGGTCTTATTCCATTCCTGAAGCGCGCGCTCCCAGTGGGCGGCGGCGAGTTTGAGGCGTCCGGTTTTCTGGTAAAGGTCGCCGAGGTGCTCCTGCACCGTGGGATCGGCGCCCATGTGCTGCGAGGCTTTGGTGAGGCTGTCTTCCGCCAGGTCGTATTTGCCGAGCTTGAAGTAGGCCCAGCCGAGTGAGTCGAGATATGCGCCGTTCGCGGGATCAAGATCCACGGCTTTCTTGATCATGCCGAGGGCTTCGTCGAGCTTCTGGCCGTGATCGGCGAACATGTATCCGAGATAGTTGAGCACGGCGGGATTGTTGGGATTGGTGACCAGAATCTTGCGGAACAGATCCTCGGCCTGCTCAAACTTCTTCTGCCGCTCCAGGGCAGCGGCGCGGAGGAATGCAACCTGCTCTTTTTCCTCCTGCTTGGTGGAAATCTGGTCTGCTTTGTCGAGGGCGGCGTCGGCATCCTGCCAGCGCTTCAGCCGGTTATAAACCGTCGCGAGGTTCACATAGACTTCGCGGTCTTCGGCATTGCCCTTCAGCAGAGATTTGATCTGCTGAATGCCTTCTTCCTGCTTGCCTGAATCGGCCAGCTGACCGGCATAAACCATCTTCAGGCGGCGGCTGTTCGGCAATTTCTGGGTCGCGAGCTTGGCCTCATCCGAGGCCTTCTGCCATTCCTTATTGTCGCGATAGGTGTCGATGATCAGGCCGTAGCCGCGCTCGGCGTATTCATCGCCGAGAGGGATCATCTTCTGGAAGGTATCAATCGCGGCCGGAACATTGTTGTTCTCGGCATAGCTTGATCCCAGGCGCTCTAAGAAGATGGAACGGTTCTCGCGATCGTCCTGCGAATATTTGCCGTCGGCTTTTTCGGTACGCTTGAGCAGGTCCTGCAAAGTTGAAATCGCGTCGTCGTAACGGCCTTGGGCTTCATAGACCAGCGCCAGGTCGTAGGACACCTGCTCGGAATCCTGGACCATGGTTTGCGCTTTTTTCAGGTTCTGCAGCGCGAGGTCGAACTTGCCAAGCCTGCGATAGATTTCGCCGAGTTGAATGTAGGTGCGCGGATCTTCGGGATTCGCGTCGGAGATGATCTTGTACTGCTGCAGGGCCTTTTCGGTCTGGCCGTCTTTATCCAGGTTGTCGGCGAGGCCGCGGATGGCGTCGAGGTTATCGCGGTCGAGCGCGATGGCGTGCTGATAAGCCTCAATTGCTTTCTTGTAATCCTTCTTCTGGCTGTAGGTCTCGCCGAGCGCAGAGTAGAGCTTGGCGGAGCGCGAAGCCTCAGGCACGGAATCCAAAGTCTCGGCTGCCTTGGCAGAGTCTCCCATCTCGTTGTAAAGCGAGGCGAGCGTGGTCACAGCCTCTTCGGAATCGGGAGCAAGCTTGATTGCCGTCTTTTCTTCTTCGATTGCCTTCTGAATCTGAGTGTCGGCGTGATATAGACGACCGAGCATCACGTGATCGTCGGCGCTGGAAGGATCGAGCTTGATGATTTCCTGATATTGCTCAATGGCGAGCTTCAACACGTTATCGGAACCGCTATTGCCCTGCATGTCGCCTAGCGAGCGCAAGTAGATGTGCCCAAGCAGTTTGTGGGCTTCGAGATTCTTGGGATCGCGTTTGAGGATTTCCTGAGCTTCGGCAACAGCGTCGCGGATACGGCCAGTGCGCGCGTAAACTTCCGCCAGGGCTGATGTCAGAAATTCCGAAGTCGGATCGGCATCGATGGCCAGCCGATATTCCTGAATGGCCTTGCTCACCAGGTCGCTGCGCCCGTAGACCGCCATCTCTTCTTCATACATGTGGGCCATGGTGAAGTGGTAGTAAGCCGCGGCTTTGTCCACTTTATGTTCGGCGGGCTGGGACGGCTGCGCGGCGGGCGGATTCGGAGCGGCTTGCTGTGCCGCCACAGAGGCTGTTAGAAGGAGCGACGCGAAAAGAAGTCTCATGAAATACCTATGGCACCAACACTCTAGGAATTGGATGCCAATCCGCTACGAGCGGGTGCTTAGGACAATTGTAGCTGAGGGTGGAAGGGGGCTTTGTAAACTTGGGTAATTTGCGGAAATTGCTAATTCACCACAGAGACGCAGAGGCACAGAGGACCCCTTTTAAGCGTTCGCACCGGAGAAGCCGATTCCCGATTCGGAATTGAGAATACAAAATTGCGTTGCAAGCGGCTCTGGCTGTGATAGAAGAGCGAGGATGCAAGCGACTTCCGCCACGGCGCTTATGCGCCAGAGCAACTACCCGCGGGATCCTCGAACAGAGTCAATCATTGGAGCTGCCATCGAGGTCCATCGCTATCTCGGTCCCGGATTACTTGAGTCTGCCTACGAAGAATGCCTGTGTCATGAACTGCACTTACGTAGATTAGATTTCGAACGGCAGGTGCCATTGCCAGTTGTTTACAAGAAGCTGGCACTCGATTGCCGTTATCAAATCGACCTGATCGTGCAGCGAGAGATTATCGTTGAACTCAAGTCTGTTGAGACGGTATTGCCTGTCCACCAAGCGCAACTGTTGACGTACATGAAGCTGACCGGAAAGCGAGTCGGTCTGCTGATCAACTTCAATGTTCCCGTTCTCAGACAAGGAATTACGCGCATGGTCCTCTGACCACAAGGAGTTCGTAATTCTCGGTGCCTCTGTGTCTCTGTGG
>JBKPSP010000158.1:0-9137 GCA_046735175.1 Acidobacteriota bacterium | reverse complement strand
CGAGTCGTGCTGATCACCGGCGGCGCCTCCGGAATAGGCGCGGCTATGGTGGAACAGTTCGCTCGTCAGGGAGCAAAAGTCGCGCTGGTTGACGTTGACGACCGGTGTGCCGCGAAGCTGAAGACGGACCTAACGCCCAATCCTCCCTTGTGCCTGCATTGCGATCTCACCGATACAGCCATGGTGCGGAACTCAGTTGCCGAGATTGAAGAGAAACTTGGGCCTGTCCGAGTACTTGTAAACAACGCGGCGAGTGACGATCGGCACAAGTTTGAAGAAGTCACACCCGAGTATTGGGACGAACGTATCGCAGTCAACTTGCGGCATCAGTTCTTCGTCACTCAAGCGGTGATGCCGGGAATGAAGAGGGCGGGCGGGGGATCCATCATCAACATGAGTTCGATTGCTTGGATGATTCCGTCGACCGGCCTACCTGTTTATGTGGTCGCCAAGGCCGGCATCGTTGGACTCACTCGCACCTTGTCGAAGGAGTTGGGGCCGGAAAATATTCGTGTGAACTGCATTTCCCCAGGCGCGATCATGACCGAACGGCAGCGCCGGCTATGGATGACTCCGGAGTATCTGGCGGAAATTATGCAGCGTCAGAGCCTGAAGCGTGAGCTCCTGCCGGAAGATGTAGCGCGACTGGCTCTGTTTCTTGCTTCGGATGACAGCTCGGCGATTACCGGACAGAACTTCGTGATCGATGGTGGATGGGTCTAGGGACCTGCCACTTCTCGCAAAGGCGGCGAGAAGTGGGACAGCCATTTTTGCTTAACTCAATTCACAGTTAGGGTGGTAGTGTCGCTCACTCCCTGGAATGTCGCGGTGATGGTGGTTGCGCCGACGCCTTTGGCGGTTGCCAGCCCGCCTCCGCTGATCCCATTGTTGATCGTGGCAACGCCTGAGGACGACGAACTCCAGTGCGCCGTCTTGCTCAGGTCTTGCGTGCTTCCGTCCGAGTAATGCCCGGTGGCGATGAACTGCTGAGTTTGGCCAACGCTGATCGTCGGGTTCACCGGGGTGATCACGATTCCGATCAGCGGGTTTTTGTTCACGGTAACAGAGGTGGAGCTATTGATTGGGCCCAGCGCGGCAGTTATCGTGACCATGCCGAACTGACGCCCCGTCGCGAGTCCAGTGTAGTCGATCAACACTTCCGTCGAATCGGATGACGTCCAAGTGACGAGCGAGGTAATGTCCTGCGTGCTGCTGTCGCTGTAGTTGCCGGTCGCGGTGAATTGCAGCACCGTGCCCTTGCCCATAGTCGCGTTCTGTGGACTGATGGTGATGGACTGCAGAAGGGCCTGCCCCACATTCAGAGTTGCACCGCCCGAGATTGCGCCCATGCTGGCGGTTATGGTCGAAGCCCCGACCGCGACTGCGGTGGCAAGACCCGAGCTGCTGACCGTAGCCACGCTCCCTGATGAAGACGTCCAGGTGGCTTGCGTGCTGACGTCTTGCGTTGAATTGTCGGTGAAAGTTGCCGTCGCGGTAAATTGCTGAGTCAGACCGGCGGGAATGGTGGCAGTCGAAGGCGTTACCGCCATCGAACTGATTACCGCCTGAGTCACGGTCACAGAAGTGGAACCAGTGATGGAACCTGAAGTCGCGGAAACGTTCGCCGACCCAATTGCATTGCCACTGACTGTACCATTTCCATTAACGGCCACGAACGCGACTGTCGGATCGTCCGAATTCCAAAGCGCAGAGGAAAGCGTTTGGGTGCTGCCGTCAATGAAGGTTCCTACCGGTGTGAGTTGTACCGTGGTGCCCAGTGCGATCGAGGGATTCAAAGGATTCAGCGAAATTGAAGCCAACGTTGCAGGTAGAACCGTGAAAGTCGTGCTCCCGGTGACAGATCCGTAAGTTGCACTGATCGTCACCGCCCCCTGTGCCAGCGTCTGCGCCAGGCCAGAAGAGTCAATCGACACGGAGGTGGGGTCCGATGAACTCCAGACCGCGGCAGCCAAATCCTGCGTATCGCCGTTGCTGAAGACGCCGGTTGCGGTGAACTGATGGCCTATCCCCAGAGGCACTGAAACATTGTCGGGTGTTACCAAAATGGATAGGAGAGTAGGAGCCGTCACTTGCAGACTGGTATTGCCCGAGATTGATCCAACCGATGCCGTGACCGTAACCATGCCAATGGAAAGTCCGGTCGCGAGTCCGTCGGTGTCGATCGAAGCAATCGATCCCGGCGCTGACCAGCTCACCAACTGGGTGTAATCCTGAGCGCTGCCGTCGCTGAGATGGCCAATGGCGGTGAATTGGGTTGTGGTGTTGATGTCGATAATGGGATCGGCCGCTGTCACGGTCAGAGAAACAAGGATCGGAGTCACGGTCAAAGTCGCCGAGCCGCTCACGCTCCCGGAAACTGCGTGTATAGTCACACTCCCCGCCGCAACACCGGTTGCCAGTCCCGCATTGGTGATCGTCGCCACGTTCCCGTTCGAGGAAGACCAGGTGACACTGCCGGTAATGTCCTGTTGACTGCTATCGCTGTAAGTCCCGGTAGCCGTGAATTGCTGGGTGCCGTTGACTGGAATAGACAGCGTGGCCGGAGTAACCGCAATCGAAACCAGCGCCGGATTCACTACAAGGTTGGTATGAGTGCTGACGCCTCCTGAGCTTGCCGTGATCATGGCTGTTCCAAGCCCAACGCCGGTCACCAGTCCGGAATTGCTCACGGTTTCAATCGTTGGATCGGAGGATGTCCAGCTCACTGAGCTGGTCAGGTTGGTGGCGGAGCCGTCGGAATAAGTTCCGGTCGCCGTCAACTGCTTGGTGCTGCCGACCGCCACCGACGAGTTCGCCGGCGTGATGGCCAGCGAGGTGAGCGTGCGTGGGGCGGTGCTGCCTCCCGACCCCGAACCGCACGCGGCGATCGCAAGCAGCAGACTGATCGCTAGAACCGCTGCAATTGCCCGACCAACCTGCCTGACGCGTGGCTTCATTTCCAAATACCCTCCTGGAGAGCTTTACGGCCCAAGCCGCGCGCCCCGAAAGCCATCATCGCCGGAGGCTTACTGGATGAAGGAAGAAAGCACAGAAACGAAGGTGCGTTACTGCCTGTTATGGGATTTCCAAGTGTACTTTCCCGAAACAGAACACCCTTGCACGCGCAACTTTAGCAACTGCGCTGGGTTGTTAGGCAGTAGAGTTGTAGTGACATCACAATTGAGGTGAATAACCCCCGTGCCACTTGCCATGAGCAGAGGTGTTCAGCAGACATTCACTCTCTTCATCCGCGCTGCAGGCATTTTTGTAGTTTTGTCGGCGATCATGCTGAGTGCTCAAGGCCGCCCACGCCCTCAGGCCGATCCCGATCAAGACCGATACGACGCTGGAACCAGCGCAGGCGGGAACTGGACCGAATACCGCGCTGAAGATCCGATGACCGCGGCCAAACGCGTCCGCTTCGAACTTCCTGCCGCTAACACCGGAGATCGAGACGAACAGGCCCGCGTAATCCTTTACTGCACCGACGGTAAGCTGAAGCTGGCTGACTTTCGTCCCAATGTGCGACTCTCGCGGCCGGACTGGCCGGGCTTTTGGGGACAGCCGCAGATGCGAGTCCGCGTACGCGCCGATGATGAGCATAGCGATCACTCCTGGAACTGGATGAACGGGCATTTCCTTTCGATGGACAAAGGCACAACTCGCCAACTGATCGGGGCGCATTTGTTCCGCATAGAATTCCGAACGCCTGATGGGCCGAAGATCGCTGAATTCTCGCCGGCCGGACTGGACCTGAACCGGGTACACGAAGCCTGCGATCTAACCCCAAAGAAGTAGCAAGTGGTTTTTCCCGGCGAACTCTGCGCTATTCTGTGCGAACTCTGCGGTTAAAAGCTTCGAGGGAGCAGCAAAAGCTTTTAACCGCAGAGATCGCAGAGTTCTCGCCGAAGACAGAGAAAACCAGCTCTTTCGTTAACAAATTTTTAATTTGCCGCACACGAGACAACCGGCTGCCCTTAGGTTCATCATGGTGATGAGGTGCAGCCATGACCACCACCCTGAACTCCCTTCCCGGCGTTTCCACCCTGCCCTTATCTCAGGACGAGCTTTCTAAAATTCACGCCTACTGGCGCGTAGCCAATTATCTTTCCGTCGGCCAGATTTATTTGTATGCGAATCCGCTTTTACGTGAGCCGCTGAAACTGGAACACGTCAAACCGCGCTTGCTCGGGCACTGGGGTACGACTCCGGGCCTGAATTTCATTTATGCGCACATGAATCGCGTGATCAAGAAGTACGACATCGACGCGATATACATCTGCGGCCCTGGGCACGGCGGACCCGGAATGGTTGCGAATTCGTATCTCGAAGGCACGTACACCGAGCTCTACACAAATATTCAGGAGAATGAGGATGGACTGCAGAAACTGTTCCGGCAGTTCTCTTTTCCGGGCGGTATTCCCAGCCACGCCGCACCTGAGACGCCCGGCTCGATTCATGAAGGCGGCGAGCTTGGCTATTCACTCAGCCATGCATGCGGAGCGGCGTTCGACAATCCTGATTTGCTGGTTTGCTGCGTGGTCGGAGACGGCGAAGCTGAAACCGGCCCGCTGGCGACAAGCTGGCACATCAACAAATTTCTCAACCCTGTGCGCGATGGCGCGGTGCTGCCCATTCTTCATTTGAACGGATACAAGATCGCCAATCCCACCATTCTCGGCCGCATGAGCGATGACGAACTCACGAAGCTGTTCACCGGTTACGGCTGGAAACCCTACTTCCTTGAGGGCCACGAACCCGACCAGATGCATCAACTGATGGCGGCCACGCTGGATCAAATTGTCGAGGAAATTCGCGGCATTCAGAGTGATGCAAGACGCAGCGGCAAGGCCAGACTGCCGGAGTGGCCAATGATCGTCGTGCGCACGCCGAAGGGTTGGACGGGACCGAAAACTGTTGATGGAAAGCCGGTCGAAGGGACCTGGCGAGCGCATCAGGTCCCGGTCTCAGATCCGCAACACAAACCCGAGCACCTCAAAATTCTCGAGGAATGGATGCGCAGCTACCGCCCGGAAGAACTCTTCGATGAGCACGGCAAGCTCGTCCCTGACCTTGCCGAATTGCCGCCGAAAGGCAATCGCCGCATGAGCGCAAATCCGCATGCGAACGGCGGACTGCTGCTGCGCGATCTGGTGATGCCCGACTTCAGGAAATATGCGGTCAAAGTCGAAAAGCCTGGAACGAAGTTTGTTGAATCAACCCGCGTGCTGGGCGGGTTTCTGCGCGACGTGATGAAGCTCAACATGGAGTCGAAAAACTTCCGCGTCTTCGGTCCCGACGAAAACGCTTCAAACCGTCTGGAAGCTCTCTATGAAGTCAGCGGCAAAGAGTGGCTGGAGCCGATCCTGCCCGTGGATGAAAACCTTTCGCCCGACGGGCGCGTGCTTGAGATGCTCAGCGAGCACATGTGCCAGGGCTGGCTTGAGGGATATCTGCTGACTGGGCGGCACGGATTTTTCTCCTGCTACGAAGCGTTCATTCATATCGTGGATTCGATGTTCAACCAGCACGCGAAATGGCTGAAGGTGACGCGCAATATCGAGTGGCGGCGTCCGATCGCCTCCCTCAACTATCTGTTGACCTCTCACGTGTGGCGCCAAGATCATAATGGGTTTACGCATCAAGACCCGGGCTTTATCGACCACGTGGTGAACAAGAAAGCCGATGTGGTTCGGGTGTATTTGCCCCCTGACGCCAATTGCCTGCTGTCGGTAGCTGACCATTGCCTGCGCAGCCGCCACTACGTCAACGTCATCGTTGCTGGAAAGCAGCCGGAACTGCAGTGGCTCGACATGGAATCTGCAATCGAGCACTGCACCAACGGCATCGGTATCTGGGATTGGGCAAGCAACGATAACAACAGCGAGCCTGATGTAGTGATGGCTTGCGCCGGGGATATTCCAACGCTCGAGACTTTGGCAGCGGTTGATCTCCTGCGAAAGAATTTCCCGGATTTGAAGATTCGCGTGATTAACGTGGTTGACCTCATGACCATTCAGCCGTCGACCGAGCACCCGCACGGATTGTCGGACAATGACTTCGATTCCCTGTTCACAACCGACAAGCCCGTCATCTTCGCCTACCACGGCTATCCCTGGCTGATTCATCGCCTGACCTACCGCCGCCGCAACCACGACAATCTGCACGTCCGCGGTTACAAGGAAGAGGGCACGACCACGACACCATTCGACATGACGGTGCTCAACGATCTCGATCGCTTTCATCTCGCGAGCGACGCGGTCGATCGCGTGCCGAAATTGCAGCGCGTCGGCGGACACTTCAAGCAATATCTCCGCAACAAGCTTGTGGAACACAAAGAGTATGTCCGCGTTCACGGCGAAGATTTGCCGGAGATTCGCGATTGGAAGTGGGAGGGGTGAACCATGTAGCACAGCCGGCCCGGCTGTGCTTGCCGTGAGCAGTCTGCAGACCAGACGTCCAGCCGTGCACAGGCGAGCCGCCTGTGCTACACGTTCACGATATGAAAATCCTTGTCCTCAATTCCGGGTCAAGCAGTCAGAAGAGCGCATTGTTTGAGCTTGGGCCGGAGTCTGGCGATGATCCAGTTTCGCCGCTTTGGGAAACCAAGGTGGAATGGAGCAACGACGGCGCCCGCATCCACATTCGAAATTCCGCCGGGAAAGAAATTCGCTCTGAAGAAAAGGCGGGCGACCGCACTGCGGTGGTCGAAAGTATGCTTGCCAATTTATGGAGCGGGCCTACTGCGGTTCTGAGTGGTCCAGAAGAAGTTTCTATTGTTGGTCACCGCATTGTCCATGGCGGAGCCAAACTCACAGAACCTGCCGTCGTGACTTCTCAAATCAAGCAAGCAATTCAAGCTGTCGCCGAAATCGCTCCACTGCACAATCAGGCAGGACTGGAAGGAATCGCACTGATCGAGAAGCTACTTCCCACAGTCCCGCAAGTGGCGGTCTTCGATACCGGATTCCATCGCACTCTGCCGCCTGCCGCCCACATCTACGCCGGACCATACGAGTGGTACGAGCGTGGAATCCGCCGCTTTGGATTTCACGGCATCAACCACGAGTACTGCGCGAATCGTGCAGCATCGATGCTTGGGCGCGATCTTGCCTCTCTGAAGATCATCACCTGCCATCTCGGCAATGGGTGCTCTCTGTGCGCGATCGACGGCGGCAGAAGTGTGGACACCACGATGGGCTTCACGCCGCTTGAGGGTTTGGCTATGGGAACGAGATCGGGCTCGGTGGATCCCGGCATAGTCATTCACCTGATGCGCGGCGGCTCCGTCGACGCAAACAAACTGGACCGCAAGCTTAATCATGAATCGGGGCTGCTCGGAATCTCCGGGGTCTCGAGCGACATGCGCGAAGTTCTGCAAGCGGCGCGCCAGGGCAATCAGAGAGCAAAGTTGGCTTTCGATATCTTCGTCCATCGCTTGCGGTCCGAAATCGGCGCCATGGCAGCGTCCCTCAGCGGCGTGGATGTGCTCGTGTTCACGGCCGGCATCGGGGAAAACTCGCTGGAAGTCCGTAAGGCGGCATGCGAAAAGCTCGCCTTTCTCGGAATTCAACTGGATGACGCGCGGAACTCGTCAGCCCAGCCCGATATCGAAATCTCATCGCCTGATTCGAAGGTGCGCGTTCTGGTCATCCGCGCCCAGGAGGACTGGGCCATTGCCCAGGAATGCATGCGCCTCCGATCTTGATGGTCATGTTATAATGACCATGATCTTTTGGAGTTGTGCACACATGAAAACTCTTCGCGCAGCCGAATTCAAAGCCAAGTGCCTGAGTGTGATGGAAGAGGTTCGTCAGAAGCGTGAGCCAGTATTGATAACGAAGCGTGGCAAACCCCTCGCTAAACTCGTTCCCCCTGACCAAAAAAACAACGATCTGATTGGCCGGCTGTCTGGCGTAATCAGGATTACAGGCGACATCGAATCTCCGATTGAGCCGCCTGAGGCCTGGGAATCTCTGCGATGATTCTCCTCGATACGCACGCTCTAGTCTGGATGGTCGGTGAGCCGGGCCGCTTGTCGCGTGCTGCAACCACTGCTATCCGGGCTGCGCAAGGGCAAGGCGGGGTCGGCGTCTCTGCAATTACGCTGTGGGAGCTTGCCTCGCTAGTGGCACGCGGTCGAATTCAGGCTTACGGCACCGTTGACGCCTCGGTCCGGCTATTGATCGAGGGAATCACCGTCAAGCCAATTACTCCTGAAATAGCTGCCGTGGCGGCGCAGTTCCCCGATGATTTCTCAAAAGACGCGGCAGATCGCCTGATCGCGGCGACGGCTCGAGCGGAAGGCATCGGTTTGGTCACCCGCGATGAGAAGCTTCGCCGTAGCCCATTGCTAAACACGATCTGGTAGCCCGAGCCTGAAATTTCATTGTCGGAGTGGACCCAACGGGATATCATTCCTCGCATTCCGCTCTCTAGCCCGTCCAACAGAGCACAGGAGACTTCGCGATGGATGCTTCTCAAACCTTTCTTTTCATCTTTTACGGAATTGCCGGCATATTCCTGCTGGGCACCATCCTCAGTGGCTTCTTTCAGGTAAGAACTGCCGAAGCGGTGGTCATTCAGCGCATGGGCAAGTTTCTGCGGGTCGCCAATGCCGGAATGAACTTCAAGCTGCCGTGGCTTGATCAGATCGCCGGCCGCATTGATCTGCGCGTTCAGCAACTCGCGCTGGACGTCGAGACGAAGACCAAAGATAACGTTTTCGTCAAAATTCCCGTCTCCGTTCAATATCACGTGATTCCCGAGAAGGTGTATGAAGCGTTCTACAAATTGGCCAACCCGAAGCAGCAGATTTCGTCGTACGTGTTCAACGTAATCTTGGGCCATGTTCCGAAGATGAACCTAGATGACGCATTTCTGCAACAATCCGACATTGCCGTTGCAATCAAAGAAGGTCTGGATGACGTGATGCAAACTTACGGCTACTCCATCGATCAGGCGCTGGTCACCGACATCCAACCAGACGAAAAAGTGAAAGCTGCAATGAACGAGATTAATGCCGCACAACGTGAGCAGGTCGCCGCCAGCGCGCGCGGCGAAACCGAAAAGATTCTCAAAGTAAAGCAAGCCGAGGCAGAAGCCGAAAGCAAGGCATTACAGGGCCAGGGTATCGC
>JBKPSP010000157.1:0-9442 GCA_046735175.1 Acidobacteriota bacterium | reverse complement strand
GGTGGCGGCGGATTCACGAAGCAGGCCGACGGTCCAAAATCCACTTGCTTCGGCAGTGTGGTGGGCGGAGTCTTCCATGGCACCGTCGCGAAATCAAAAAAGCCGGTGTTCGGGTCATCCATCCCCACCTGGTTCTTATCGCGATTGGATAAGGGGCTGACTCCGAATCGGTCTTCAATCAGCTTCAAAATCGCCGTGTAGTCCCGGTTCTGATGCGAAACGAAGTTCTGTTTTGTAAATGGCGAAATCACCACCATCGGAACTCGATATCCCGTGTAACTGAAATCGCAGATGGTGTTCGCGGTGGTCGCCCCGAAGCAGGGATCATTCGCAAAAAGATCTACCGGAGGGATTCCGTCGGGGCTGCCCATCTGCACCGGCGCTACGTGGTCGTAAAACCCGCCGAATTCGTCCCACGTCAGGATGAACACCGAATCCTTCCAGCTCGGCCCCGGTGTACATGATCCGGAAGGTGGCCCGTTTACGCCGCACATTACTGCATTGATCAGAGTTGAAACCCAGGCCGCGCCCACCTGAACGCTCCCGATTGGCTGCGTGCCCGGCGCCGGATCGAAATCCAGCGGGTGCTCATCCAGTTTTGCATTCGACGCAGGTTCTATCAGTGAAACGCTGGGAAGGTTGCCGTTGATGGCGTCATCAAAGAACTGCGACAAAGGCACGATCTTATTCGCATACGCACCTGGGTTTGCTGCTACCTTTGGACCGAACTGGAAATCGTGAATATAGGTGAAGTGGAGCAGACATGCGACATCGGTTGGAGTGCTTGCGCAGCGCGTCGCCTGTGTTGGCACGTAGATTTTCCACGAAACGTTGGCGGCGTCCAATTCTTCGAAGATTGTCGGCGTCGGGATTTTGGCGGTGTTAAGCGGCGGATTCGATCCCACTTGATAGGCGTATCCATGAGTGGTTGCTCCAAGCAAATAGTCGCGATTGGGAGGAGTGCGGCTCATCACCGGTGAGAACCACGTATCGGACGTCGCAAAATCGGTCGCGAGTGCGTAGTAGTAATTAAGATCAGTCCAATCGTAGTAGCCCATCGCGCGGTTGCCGTTCACGTCGAAAAAGGCAGCTGGGGCACCGCCCTGCGTATGTTGCCGCGCGAAATTCGCAGCCGTGTCTACGAATCCATCTCCCACGAAGGTGGAAGACGTCGGATCATGCAGGTTCCAGTCATGGTGCGCCTCGTTCCAGGAAGGACTGGTGTTCTCGACGCACATGCTCTTGAAATGAAATGACGCGACCGGCTGACTGGCGGCGTCGATTTGGCAAAATGGATTCGTGCTCGGCGGAACGAAAGGAAACGCCGGATCGCATCCGGGGTTCGTCGGCGCATTTAGAGGATCAGCCGGCGGGTTGAATTGCGCTAATCCATCGAACTGTTGGTCTGGAACTCCTGTTGCCGCCCAGTAACCACGCATCGCGCCAAAATAGCTGTCGAACGAGCGGTTCTCCTGCACAAGGATTACGATGTGATTGATGTTCTGCAAACCGCCGTTAGCTGGCGGTGGCTGATTTCCGTTAGTCCCTGTGAGTCCTACACAACCGCTCAGAACGGCGATCAGCACGGTTGTGCAACCTAGTGCGCAAAGTCGTCCTATCATTAACAAAAGTCCTTTTATTAGCACGCAATTGGATGAAGGTGGGAGATGAGTGGTTGGTTTGTAGCAGCTGAAGCGTGGCCTGCCAGACTATGTACGGGCCTGCATTTGTGTTAATTTTTCTAGAGTAGCGGGTTGCCTTGCTCTTCGGAGGCGCCGTTTTTGCATCTAAGTGCAATAGCCGCAAACAACACTGTCCCCATGAGCTCACGAACAACGGCAGCCCTTCGGGTTCTGAAGTTCTGCAGATATCTTCTGGTCTTGGCGATGTTTGCCACGCCGCTCTTTTCCGAAACCTGCTTCACCTCCGACGATATGGATGCGCCTTCGCGCTCCGCCATTCAGGCGGCCGCGATGAAATTCTTTGACATGGTTGCGCGCGGCGATTCAGCGTCACTGAAACAGAATTCGATTCCAGCCGTCGCCGGCGATTTCGGTTGGATTGAAGCCACTATCAGGGACAATCAGCCTAACCTCGCCGGCGCACACGCTACCGCTCGACCTTCATTCATGCTGAAAGCCGAAGGTACGGCCCCGCTCGAAAAAGCCGAGTTTCTGTGTGGCGTGTTTGGCGCCAATGGCCTGACACCCAACAGCACAGAGTTCATCATCCCGAACCTTCCGCCGGGAACTTATGCCGTGATCATTCTCGACGTAGCCGGTCAGAAAGCTCCGGTCACTCTTTCTTTCGTGCTTGAGCAAAAGAGCACTGACTGGAAGCTGGGTGGTTTCTTTTTGCGCGATACCCAAATCGCGGGGCATAACAGCGACTGGTTTCTCGATCGTGCCCGCCAGTTCAAGAGCAAAGGTCAAACCCACGCCGCCTGGCTTTACTTCTTCGAAGGCAGGGAATTGACCATGCCGGTTCCGTTCATGTACACGCAGCTTACCGACAAACTGTACGATGAAGCGCAAAGCGTAAAACCCACCGACTTTCCCATGAACGGCAATACCGTCGACTTGAGTTCGCCGGACGGAAAAACTTACAAACTGACTTCGTTATTCCCAACCACGGTCGATCAGCAGCTTCACCTGATTGTTAAGTTTCAAACCGCAAGCGTTGCCGATAGTGGCCAGGCATTCCAGGAATGCATGGCTGTGATGAAGGCCCTCGTTCTTAAGTTCCCCGAATTCCGCGATGCCTTCGACGGCATCGTGGCCCGCGCAGTTGAGCCGTCTGGCAAGGACTACGGGGCGCTGATGAAAATGAAAGACATCAAGTAACTTTTCGCTTGCGTCTCTCCAGCTACGATTCTTCTACATCATTCCTGGCCCGCTGGTGAGTCATCTTTTACGCCCACCTAAGGTTCATTTCGTACACACCGGGTTGACAAACACCATCTGACTTTCCGTCACGTTCGTGAGAGGTAGAAGTGATGAAAGTCGCAAGTCTCGTTCCGGTTTCTTTTCTCTTTCTTTACACAATCACATCAGCCCAAACATCACTGCCGAATGTGCTTTTCGGTCCCGCTGCGCGGGGAGGTGAAACCATAGTTTTGGCGGGTACAGTCACAACCGAAAGCAACTCTCCTCCGGGAGCAACTGTGGAAGTTACTCTGGATTGTATGGGTACCCGGGTTGCGCAGACCAATACGGATTTGCACGGGAACTTCAGCCTGAACGTTCGCCGATCAACCCCATTTGACGATAGTACGAATTCCCGCAGTTCATCGTCAGACCTTTCCGAGTGTGAAATAGCCGCAAAGCTCGATGGATATCGAGCCGAGCCTTTGCAAGTTGCCCTTGGCGGGAGCGAGGTAGGAGTCGCGAATATAGGGACGATTCTGCTCCATCCAACCACTCAGGCGCATGCCTTCGCTGTCAGCGTGAATTCCCTTGCTGCGCCGGACAAAGCCAAAGCGGCATTTCAGAAAGGTGAAGAGCAAAAGAAAAAGGGAAAGCTGGCTGCAGCAGTGGAATCGTTCAGAAAAGCAATCGCGGCTTATCCCAGGTATGCACTTGCCTGGCTCGAGCTGGGGCGCGTGCAGGCCACGCAAAACAATTTTTCCGATGCGCAGCACTCATTTCAACAGTCTGTTACTCAAGACTCGAAGCTCGTCGATGGCTATGTTGAGCTCGCCCGCCTTGCCGCCAGACAGAGTGACTGGCAGGGTCTCCTAAGATCCACCCAGTATCTCGTGCAGGCTCAACCGGACGTGGCCGAGTTCTGGTTCTGGAACGCGGTTGCAAGCTTTAATCTCGGTGACATTAATACCGCTGAAAGCGGCATTACTCGGGCACTTCGGCTTGACTCCGCCCACCGTGTCCCGCAAATGGAGTACTTGTATGCCCTCGTGCTTGCCCATGCGCAAAAGTACAGCGCTGCAGCCGACCACGTGACGACCTATCTAAAGCTGGCGCCGCCTGGGGCCATTGACGCAGGGGAGGCGCAAAAAAGGCTTATTGAATTCCAGGGGCTGGCGAGCACAGCCGGAACCAGGTAATTTCGCGGTAACCTACGCTGGTTACAGGCGATATCTATCCCTATCTAAAGCACTGCTTTAGCCTTGTCTCCATGAAACTGAACGCGCTGGTGATGTCTCGCAGCCACAGCTCAGTCCGGGTGCTGGTGGGGGCATTTGCGGAGCTGGGGATCGAATACCGGGTTTCGCCGTCGGCCTCCGAAACCAGTGAAATGCTGGCCTCGGAACATCATTCCGCGCTGATTTTGGATTTCGAGCTTCCGCATGTTGGTCAGGTTGCGAAGCTGGCGCGCGCCGCTTCAGAAAAGCGCCGGCCAGTGTTGTTCGGGATGATCGGCTCGACGACGTCGATCGGCAGCGTATTTCAGGCCGGCGCGAATTTCGTCCTGTACAAGCCGCTCGACCCACTTCAGGTGCTGCACTCGTTGCGCGCTGCTCAAGGCTTCATGCGTGAGGACCGTCGCAGTTCATCGCGGCAGAAAAGCGAGAGCCTGGCCTACCTGCAGATGCAGTCTGGATCGGTGCCTGCGTTGGTCCAGGACATCACCGAGCAGGGACTCTCAATCCAGGCTGCCGAACCGATGTTGCCGTTACGCAATGTGGCATTGCGATTCCTGCTTCCGGGAACCACGAACGTCGTAAACGCCACGGCCGATTTCATTTGGGCAGACGAACAGGGACGCGCCGGCCTTTTCTTCACCAAGATGGCCGCAGGCTGCGCCCGCGATCTACAGTACTGGCTCAAAAAACGTGGAGCGCGCAAATCCGAATCGGTTCGGTCGCTGCTGGAACCTCAGACGCGTCGCGTTCTTGTTGCCGCGCACTGATTGCCGCAGTGTTGGAGCTGCTATCCCTAACAAGCCTGATTCCCTCGCGAATCATCCTGCGCGTGGAGGGACCTCCTGTTCTCTCAGACTCCACGAAAGCCGGCCGCTGAAGACCCATAGGGGGTTCTGCTATTCTCCCTCTTCGTGAATTCACCAGACCTCATATTTGCTTCTGCATACCAACTAGCTGAAAGAATCCGCGAGAAAGAAATCTCGCCCGTCGAGCTGGTCGAAGCTCATCTCGCTCAAATCGAAAAGGTAAATCCCAAAATAAACGCCTTCATTCGCGTCGATGCAGAACACGCTCTCGACCAAGCGCGCGCCGCAGAATCCTTGGTTATGGGGAAAAGTCTCGGCCCACTGCACGGAGTTCCAATCAGCGTAAAGAGCTCGATCAGTGTCAAAGGGATGCCCTTCGAGGTCGGAACAAAACTACGCGGAGGCCTCGTCGCTGAAGAGGATGCGCCGTTAGTCCAGCGTCTGCGAAATGCAGGCGCCATCATCCTTGGCGTGACCAACACTCCCGAGCTGCTGATGGCGTGGGAAACCGACAACCTCATCTATGGACGCACCAACAATCCCTGGGACGTTTCGCGGACGGCAGGCGGTTCCAGCGGCGGCGAAGCAGCCGCCATCGCTTCAGGATGCTCAGCCGGCGGCGTCGGCAGCGACGGCGGCGGTTCCATCCGCGTGCCGGCGCATTTCTCCGGTATCTGCGGATTGAAGCCAACGCCCGGGCGTGTTCCCGCGACCGGTCATTTTCCCCAATCAGTCGGTCCGTTTGCCCAGCTCGGAGTGGTCGGCCCCATGGCGCGGACAGTTGCAGATCTCAAGCTTCTGTTTGAGGTTACGCAGGGACCCGACATTGGTGACCCCTCGGCAGCGCCGGTTCCCGTCAACTGGCCTGAAGCGAACGCCCTCAAGAAGATCCGAATCGGATATTTAGAAGATGACGGCCGCACTCCAGTTACTCCCGAAACTCGCGCCGCGGTGAAGAAGGCGGCGGCGTCTTTACGCGACGCCGGCTTCGAAGTCGAGGCTTTTCAGCCTGATGGCCTTGAAAAAGCCCGTCAACTCTGGTGGCAGTTTTTCGGCGTTGCCGGGGGAATGCTCCTGGGACCGATGTGCCGGGGCCGCGAATCTGAACTCAGTGCCATCCTCAAACAATTCAATTCATGGGTTGCGGCCAGCGAGCCTCACACCGCCGATTCGCTTCTGAACGCTTCCATCGAGCGCGATCTGGTTCGCATGCAGATCTTTGAGCAGATGGAGCGCTTTCCCGTTTTGCTTTGCCCGGTCGCGGCCATTCCCGCCTTCCGCCATGGGGAGCGCAGCTGGGAGGTAGAAGGGAAGACGGTCGAATATCTGGACGCGTGGAGCTATTGCGAATGGTTCAACCTTCTGGGAATGCCAGGTGCGGCTGTTCCTGTCTCGTTGTCACCAGAGGGACTCCCGATCGGCGTTCAAGTGGTGGCTCGGCCATGGGAAGAAGAGTTGGTTCTGTCCGTGGCGGAGTTCATTGAGCCGCCCGCAAATCTCCGCCCGCCTATTTAGCCGGTCCAGGGAAAGGGAACCGTACGCTCGGCTTGGCCCCAGCAATCAGGGTCCCCTGGTGGAAAATCATCTTCCACTCACCATCCCGCTGCACCCAAACCGAACTGCGTAACGAGTACTGCTCGTCCTTGTCTTTGCTGGAGTCGGCTCGCGCCCGATAGGTAACCAACGCCACCCCGGTCGCAAGTTCGACCACTCGAAATTCGTCGATGGAAAGCTCTGTGGGAAGCTGCCGGCCTAAGTGGTATAGAACCTGGCTCTTGTTGAAGGTGCGCCCGCTGCTGCCGAACTCCACAAAGTCGTCAGTGAGGAGCGAACCCAGTCTCTCCGGCATCCGGCGCAGCGCGGGGTCCAGCAACTTCTTCTCACATTCAAGCAGATATTCGGAGAGCGACGGCATTGCGAGGGCTTCGGTGCGTCCCAGATTCGAGAAACACACCGGCTAATATCTTTATACTATTTCGCCTGTCGCCCTCTAGAAACTAAGGTATTTGGCTAGAGCTTTGCGCGCGCGTGTCTGCATTCCGTCCTGAGCAATGATCCCTTGGCTTAAACACCTTTTCGGTCCTCGCGCTTTGCCCCGCATGCTGGTGTTTCTGTTCGTCTCTGCGATCTATTTGTACGCATTCCCGCAGGCGAACGTTCTCTACGCCGTCGTCGTGCTTCTGCACGCCCTTGTAGGCTCGATCGCCACGCTCTATCTGATCTTCCTTTTCATCGGAATTCTTCGCCGTTCCTCGATCGTCGCCCGAGTTGGATGGCTGCTGGTCTTCGCGTCGGCAATTCTGGGCGTGATCTTGATCAAGCTCGGAACTTCGCTCCCCGAGTGGAATTGGGTGTATCTTCACATCCTGCTCGCCCTCACCGGGTCAACGATCCTGTTTGCCGATTGGGCTGGGCGCAAAGGCCGGCTCTCTGCTGGGGTCGCCGCCGCGGCTTCGCGCTATGCGGTCTGCCTGCTTGCTCTCGCCGGACTTTGCGCTGGCGCCTGGTACATGCGCAACTCGCGCTGGATGAACTCCGCGCGCATTCAGAATCCATCGAACGCGCCCGAGACCATGAATGACGAAGGCGACGGTCCGCAAGGGGATTTCTTTCCCAGCTCCGCGCAGGTTTACGGACGCCAGAAAATTCCCAGCAAGTTTTTCATGGAATCGCAAAGCTGCGAACGCTGCCACGCCGATATCTATAAACAATGGCAAAGCTCCGCGCACCACTTTTCGTCCTTCAACAATCAGTGGTACCGCAAGAGCATCGAGTACATGCAGGACCGCGTCGGCACCAAACCTTCGAAGTGGTGCGGCGGCTGCCACGATCCGGCTGTTCTCTATAGCGGATTGATGGACACGCCCATCAAGCAGATTGTGCATCGCCCCGAAGCCCAGGCCGGGCTCGGCTGCATGATGTGCCACTCGATCGCGAACGTAAAGAGCACGATGGGCCAGGGAGATTTTTATCTCGAATATCCCAAGCTGCACGAGTTAGCAGCCAGCAAGAACCCATTCGTCCGCACCATGCACGACTTCCTTGTGAAGCTAAACCCCGAGCCGCACCGGCGCGTGTTCCTGAAGCCGTTCATGCGCAACCAGACGCCGGAGTTCTGCTCAAGCTGTCACAAAGTCCACCTCGATGTGCCAGTGAACAGTTACCGTTGGATCCGCGGCTTCAACGAATATGACAACTGGCAGGCCAGCGGCGTCTCGGGGCAAGGTGCTCGCTCGTTCTATTACCCGAAGGCCTCTCAGCAGTGCGCCGACTGTCATATGCCGCTGCAGGCTTCAAAAGATTTCGGCAACGTGAGTGGGTTCGTGCATTCGCACCGTTTTCCGGGCGCGAACACCGCGGTTCCAACCGCAAACGAAGACAAAGACCAGCTCGATCTCACCGAAAAGTTTTTGAAAAACGGAATCTTGAGCGTAGATATTTTCGCAGTGTCGCCGGAAGCCGCGCAGGCAAAAGCCGTCGCTGCTCCTCAGTCAGATATACAGACCACGTTTGCGGTTGGTGAGGAAGCCGAGACTAAGGTCGCTTCGGCGACGACCGAGGCCAGCCCGATCGCGGCGCCTCTCGATCGCGTTCAGCCCAAGCTTCGCCGGGGAGATACTGTGCGCGTGGATGTCGTCGTTCGCACAAAGAAGATCGGCCACTTCTTCCCCGGCGGCACTGTGGACGCCTACGACACCTGGCTCGAACTCAAGGCCACGGACGACAAAGGACAGACAGTTTTCTGGAGCGGCATGGTCGAGGACAACGGCAAAGGCCCGGTCGAGCCGGGAGCGCACTTCTACAAGTCTCTACAAATTGACGAGCACGGTAACCCGATCAACAAGCGCAATGCCTGGTCCACGCGTTCGGTCGTATATGTTCGATTGATTCCTCCCGGCGCTGCCGACACCGTGCACTACCGCATGCATATTCCGGAGAATGCCGGCAGCAAGATCACGCTGCATGCCCGGCTCTGCTATCGCAAATTTGCCTGGTGGAATACGCAATTCGCCTTTGCCGGAACGTCGCAATCGAGCACGCCGGGCGATCAAGGGCCGGGATTCGATGACCGCAAATACGAGTTCACGGGATCATTGCAGGGAGTCTCCGCCAAGCAAGAAAAGATTCCCGACGTTCCAGTGGTTGCAATCGCTGAAAACGAAGTGACGTTGAACGTTGGCGCACACAGCGCACCGCCGCTTCAGCCCAAAACGCAACTTCTCGCCGACGACTGGCAGCGCTGGAACGACTACGGTATCGGCCTGCTCCTCCAGGGCGACCTCAAAGGCGCTGAGGCCGCCTTCCAGGAAGTCACAAAGATCGATCCCAAGAACCCCGACGGTTGGGTGAACATCGGACGCGCGGCCGTGCAGGAAGGCGATATCGAGCGCGCTCGGACGGTCCTACAAAAGGCGATTGAGTTAAGCCCAAATCTCGCGCGAGCCCATTATTTCTACGCGCGTGTTCTCCGCAGCGACGGCAACTACGACGGCGCAGCTGACCAGCTTCAGCAGGTATTGAAGCAGTATCCGCG
>JBKPSP010000156.1:0-2819 GCA_046735175.1 Acidobacteriota bacterium | reverse complement strand
CGTTCGCGGCCTCAACCCCAGCCGAAATCTTGTAACTAAGGCCCGGACCAAAAAGGCTGACGAGAAGAAGCACGCCCATGGCGACGATTGCGACACAGGCGAGTACAAGAAACCCAGCAGAAACGGTGAACTGCGCTAGGATTGCTATCATCCCAGACCTCAACGCGCGTTAGATGCTTTGTGTTATCGATGGGACCAGCTATCTGGGCGCAAACAGCTTATTTCGTTGACTCCTGTTCAAACGGCAGTGCGCGACATCCAGCGCGACTAGGGCCAGAGGTCTCAAGTGGTGATACATCTCCATATCATTTGAGGGGCGCACATTAGATGAGCGGCAAGTTTGCTCATTGAAGCCAAGTTTAACGAGAATCAATGCGCGAGAAAACGGAACATGTGTTTCATCACTCGGTCGGCTTGCTCGGTTTGGAAGAGAAACTGAGCGTGAGCTGAGCCGTTGAGCACAATCAGCTCCTTAGGCTCTGGCACTTTGTCGAACCAAGCCCGAAGGCGTGGCAATCTCGGCCCCTCACCACTGTTATCCCCTCGTGCAACAATCTCCAGCAATGGAACCTTGATTTGCTCTGCTGGACGATTCCCCTCAGCAGCCAAAAGGATTAGGCGATCAATTTCACCCGGATGGGACACAATAGAAGCGTCCGCCGCAGCGCTGCCGCCGAAACTGCCACCGATGACCGCCACGGTCTTGGCACCATTGCTTCGCAGATAACGAACGGCCGCTAGCACATCGAGATGCATCGGCGCGGTGAACATATCCGAATCGCCCGGGCCATGTGACTTGCCGAAGCCACGAAACTCAAATGCCACGACGAAAAAGCCTGCGTCTACGAAAGCTTCGGCTTGGGACCTCCAGCTCTCTTTTGTGAATCGTCCACCGTGTGCCAGCACCACACCTCGATTGCCTTTTCCATACACGTCGGCAAAGATAAGAGCCCCGTCCTCGGTAGACAGGGTAACGTGGTTCACGATGGTTTCACGCTTGGCAGGGGGAGCCGGCCCCTGGGTTGCAGCTGGGCATGCCCAGAAAGCAACCAGCAAAACCGCTTTGCCTGTATACCATTTCATAACTTCTCTCTCGCGGACTTGAAGTATAGCTGGCGATACATCTCCATATCACGTCATTGAGGTCAGAAAAGGCGAACTTCCGCTATCGCCTGCCATCAGCAACTTATTAGTGACTGGTATGCTGATGGCCTCATGGGACAGTGTTCTTAACAGACGATTGAAGGAGGACATTTATGACGCGATCACTGGTTATAGCCGCACTGGCGCTTTCAGCAACCTCTATCGCCCTAGGGCAAAAGCAGAGCGCAAGCAGAGATCACAGAAGCAGCGTCGAGCAAGCCATAAGACAACTGGATAACGAACGCATTCGGGCGCAGATCGGTGCTGATGCGGTGGCCCTCGATCGTATCTACGCGGAGGATTTTATCGGCGTGGGACCAAGCGGCACCGTCAGAACCAAGCCACAGGTAATTTCGGATTTCACGTCGGGTAATCTGAAATTTCAGTTCATCACCACCGACGAGGTTCAGATACGCATCTACGAGAACACGGCAGTCGAGACTGGCCTCTCAACAATGGTTGGGCAGGACAAAGGCAAAGCCGTTCCCCGCGACACTCGGTTTACCAGGGTTTGGATAAATCAGCAAGGGCACTGGCGGTTGGTTGCCAACCACTACTCGATACGGGTCAGGCAATAGATTTCTTGGAACTGGCGAGCGAAAAATCTCCATATCACTCATTGAGCCCAAACTGATTCCGAAGGCTTCAAGAGCGAATCCCATAGAATCTGTTGTGCCAAAGGCCGGGGTCAAGTAATAAATGCAATCCGAAAAAAGAGACTACTCTTGGATTCGTCACGCCGAGTCACGCCATTTGCGAACGGCAGGGGCGATTTCGATGGTCATTGCTCATGCCAAGGAACAGAAGGAAATCCAACTGCAAGACCTGATCGCGGGAATCTACGTTGCTAATTTTGACTGTGTTTTGCGGTTTTGGCCCGACGCCGCAGCGTTCGAGGACTTTGTAGCGGAGCACTGTGACTGGAGCGAACATCGGCTGCTGACATGGGATAGGTGGAACTATGAAATGCAGCATCCGCCACGCACAATTTCGATTCCATTTGGCACTAGCTTTTTCCAAATTCGACGTAAGCATACATTCACGGGAAAGACGTTCAGTCGGTCAGACGACTTGAAGCGGGTTTACTCAACAGCAGAAGAAATCAGCCCGAACAAAACACCCTGTTGGAGTCATCGTTCCGCTAATCACGCCCGAACTGTTTCTGGTCGCAACCGTTCGGACTGATGGCATAAAGCTTGGTACAAAGCTGGAGGACTCTGGGATTGAGCTGGCAGCACTAGAGCAGGCTGCCATGCGGCAACTGAAAGAACCAGAGAAGCTTATGTTCTGATTTTGACGTTGGAGCGGTTGACGTTAAATCGCCATATCACTCATTGACCTTCACGAGCATCAGGCGATTTCGCAACCCGACGGCAGTCATCAAGATCTGCGTAGCCGCACTGAATGGCTTCATCCGTGACGATGTAGGACATGAGCATTCCGGTGTGGAAGGAGATGATATTAGGACATGGCGGAATGCATTTTGCGCTGAATCCTCCGAGCCTGCGGTCGTAATGGATACGGCCGGATTTTTTTTCCTCGGGAATCAACAGCAGAGTCCTGCACCGGTCGCACACGACTCCGTACCGCACCGGCATGCCGTCATTATGCTACGGCGATCGGAGCAAGTTGAATGCGGAATTGATAAGTCTCCCTATCACTCATTGACCGCGCAA
>JBKPSP010000155.1:0-9352 GCA_046735175.1 Acidobacteriota bacterium | reverse complement strand
CGTTCATCGCAATCTGCCCGGCGTGCTCACGATGGACGCGATCGATGCGTCGGAGATGAAGGATGAATTGAGAACCAACTGCGACATCTGGGTACCGCAGCTTGGGAGGTTCGATTCTCAGTTGGATCTGCTCCGTGACCGCATTCAGAGCGGCCACGAGGTGTGGTACTACACCTGCCTCTTCCCGAATAAGCGTTATCTGAATCGACTCATGGACTATCCTCTGCTCAAGGTTCGCCTTCTCCATTGGCTCAACTTCCGCTACGGCTTCACGGGATTTCTGCACTGGGGATGGAATTTCTGGACGCCGGAGCCCGTGAAAGACACGCAGCCCGTGATCGACGCCAACACACAGTTGCTGCCAGCGGGCGACGCCTTCATTGTTTATCCCGATCGTGCCGGGAAGTCGGTCTTTAGCTCAATTCGTCTGGAAACGATGCGGGCAGGGATTGAAGACTACGAGTTGCTGACCTTGTTGCGGCGGAAGGACCCAGCGACTGCGGAACAGCTTTCGCAAACGGCAATTCAATCGTTAACAGAGTACGTGCGTGATCCGGCAGCATTTCGAGCGATTGAGAGGAAACTGCTCGAAGCGCTTTCCAATTGACGGCCCTTGCAAGTCAGCGAACTTCGATAGTGATCGGCGAGTCATTCGACTTGTAGACCACTTCGCCATCGAGCAGAGTCATCAGGCATTTCAGATCTTTGATCTGCTCCTTTGAGACGGAATAGAGATCGCGGTCCCATACGGCGATGTCGCCTCTCTTTCCTAGTTCTAGCGTCCCGATCTTGTCTTCGAGAAACATCTGGCGCGAACCCCAGGCGGTGTAGCTGCGCAGGGCGGTGTGGATGTCTACGGCTTCTCCTGTCCCGAAGGGCTGAAAGCCGTATGTGCCTTTAGCAGTTTGTCGTGTCATAGAGGCCCAGAGTCCAGAGCGGGACGCGACCGGGGTCACGAAGTAATCCGAGCCTCCTGACCAGAGAATACCTCGGGATTGCAAAGTCCTGAGTGGCTCCAAGTGCTGGCCGCGGTTGGAACCGTAGCTGGCCGCGTAGATGTCGCCGATCCACCACAGAAATCCAGGCTGCATTTCGGGATAGCCGGCATCGTATTTCTTTTGCAGCTTTGCGATCACATCGAGGGCGTGCTGAGTAGGCAGATTGGCGTGGATGATGCTGTGGCGTAGACCGGGGTGGGGCTGTTCCTCCTCCACCTGGGCATAGGTATCGACGACCCAGTCCATCGCACGATCACCGACTGCGTGCGTACCGACAGGAACGCCGTTCTGGTGAAAGAGCCGGACCATATTGCGATAGATCGCTGGGTCCGTCTGTGGGTAGCCTTTATTGCCGACGTCGGCGGTTGTGGCGTTACGCAGCCAGTCGTCATAGACCCAGCCCGTGCGGGCACCACCGGAGCCATCCATATAAATCTTGACCCCGCAAGAAAGCAGGTGGTCTTCGCCGAGAGTTGCAGGCAGCCGTGGAACGGTGTTGATCTCGGCAAGTGCTTTGCGCGCGGATTCCAAGCTCGAACCTGCGTGCCATAAAACGCAAATGCGCTCCTTGAGCTGACCCTCGTCGAGAAGAGACTTGTAGGCATTCCAGTGAATCTGCTCAATATCGGGATCTTTGACTGCGGTCATGCCTTCACTGTGCAGCACCTGCTGGATATAGAGAATGCCCCGACGCATCTGCTCAGGGGTCACGGGCGGTATAAGACTCGTAACCGGCTTCATCGCAGATTCCTCTTTGAGGACGCCGGTGGGATTGCCCTGCGAGTCGCGGTCGATCGTGCCCGCGCTCGGGTCCGCCGTGCTGGCACTTATGTGGGCCAGCTTGAGGGCGAGCGAGTTGGCAACTCCGTAGTGGCCGGTCGTGTGGGTCAGCCAGACAGGATTGTTCGGAGCAACCGCGTCGAGATCGGGGGCGGTGACGTAGCGGTGTTCGGCAAGTTTGCCCTCGTCCCAGCCGGAGCCGGTAACCCATTCGCCAGGCTTGGCGCCGGCGATCTTGACCTTGACTCGCGCCACGATTTCCGCAACGGAAGTGGCATCCGAAAGCCTGACACCGTAGAGTTCTTCAACGCCTCCGTCGGCGATGTGGGCATGTGTGTCGATCAGTCCGGGCGTGGCGGTACGGCCATGGAGATCTATGACGCGGAGCCCGGGAGCATTACCCGCGAATGCCAGGACTTCAGCGTCACTGCCGACCTTTACGATAGTGCCGTGGCGTATCGCGATGGCCTGGGCAACTGAATCGTTGGCATCCACGGTAAGGATGTGGCCGTTAATTAACACAACGTCGGCAGCACGGCTTTGTGCGAACAAAGTGCGCGTCAGCAGCAACGATCCGAATACGAAAGTCGATGCAGCGAGTCTGTGGCAGCAAAACATCGGTCGATTCTATTCGCGAGCGAAAAATTCGACCAGTGCAGACTCAGCCGCGTTCCACAGCCTGCCGCGCAAGCACCCTTTCAGCCGTGCACCTAAAGAGATACCCATCTCCCCTCGTCGGATGGGCCTATCATTTCCTAATATCAAGGCAGACGGCTGTTGCACATGCCGCGAAGGATGGCGCCACAATGATACGAAAAGTAGCTCTGCAGGTCGGTTTCGCTGGTTTGTTTGCTCTCATCGCCTGGAATGCTTACGTCGTCGTGAGCCACACGAAGCACATGCAGAGAAGTGCGGCGCTTACCGCGCAGGGTTCTGTGATCCGCGCGAAAGTCTCGGCTGTTTCAAAAGATCTCACAAACATGGAAGCAGGCCAGCGCGCATATCTGATCACGCCTGATCCCTCGTATCTGCAGCGCTACGCCGAAGCAAAGGACCGGATCGCAACCGATTTTGCCAATCTTCGCCAAGGGCTTGCGAATCGAAGCGAGCAGGAACGATCTCTCGAGGCCGAGATTGAGTCGCTGGTTACTTCAAAGCAATCTGAGATGGAACACTCCCTCGCGCTGCGCAAGCAAGGGTACCGCCACCGCGCATTCAAGTTGGTCGATTCGAGCGAAGCCATGGATTACCTGGATCAGGCTCGCGAGCGTGTGTCTGCTTTACTTGCTGCGGAAGACGGCATTCTCGCCGGAATCGAGAACGAGAAGGCTGCTGGCCTTGCGAAACTTTTGAAAGAAACAATCATCGTCAATCTGGCGCTGCTCGCATTGGCTGGCGGCCTTTTTGTACTGGTTCGCTATCATGCGCGAGCGCTGGAACAGAAAGCTGCCGAGCGCGCGAGACGGTTGGCCTCGCTGGATTCACAGCTCGCAAAATTCACGTCTGCCCTTTCCAACGAAGCAAGATCTAGAACCTCGGCCATTGAGGCAAACGCGCATCTATTGATCCAGGAATACGGTGGATTTCTTCCGCGGCACGCCCACGAATGTGCCGAGCAGATCGAAGAAGCGTCGCTCCAGTTGGAGCAACTCCGCCAGAACTTGATCGGCGACTCACATTCCAGCAACGAGGAAGGCGCGGTCTACGAAGCGGTCGCATAAGGCTTCGAGAATTCCTCTAAGCCCATGACAAGCAAAAAGAGATTCTTCTGCTTCGCCTTCGTGGTTCTTGTCGCATTCTGCAATCCGGGCCTAAGTCAGGCTGCTCACCCGCCAAAGAAGCGTCTCCTGATGATTGGTGAACAGAAGGGCTACCGGCACGAGGCAGTCTCGCACGCCATGACGACGATCGAGCGGCTGGGCCAAGAATCGGGTTTGTGGGAAACAACCATTCGCACCGATAGCGAAGCCCTGACGAAGAAAAAACTCGAATACAATGCGCAAAATCTCAATGACTTCGATGCTGTGTTGTTTTTCACCAGCGGAGAACTCGAACTGGATGCCCATCAGAAAGCTGATCTCCTGTCGTTTGTACATGACGACGGAAAGGGCTTCATCGGAGTGCACAGCGCCACTATCACGTTTACGGAGTGGCCTGAGTTCGGAGAAATGATCGGAGGATATTTCGACGAACATCCCTGGGGGACGTTCGACGCACCCATCCTCGTCGAAGATCCGAGCTTCCCCGGCATGCAGCAGTGGCCGCGCTCGTTTGTTCTGCGGGACGAGATCTATCAGATCAAGAATTATTCGCGCGACAAAGTCCGAGTTCTGATGCGCCTCGACCCGAGCAAGCTCGATCTTCAAAATCCCAGAGTGCATCGCTCCGACCACGATTTCGCTGTGACCTGGGCCAAGATGTATGGCAAGGGCCGGGTTTATTACTCATGCCTGGGGCACGTGAAAGAAAACTGGGACAATCCTCAACTTCAAATCATGTACACGGAAGCAATTAAATGGGCCATGGGAATGCTCGACGCAGACCTAACCCCGCGGCCACTCGGGCCCCGTTAAGTCACCATGCCAAGTTATTCTCGCAATCACGGCAGTTTCAACTCGCGAATGGCATTTCCGGCGCCGCTGAGATTGGCAAGCCTCATTTCCGAATACTTGCGAGAGAGAAGCACACCGGGCGCGCCGGCGCGGAGTGCTGCCGATACTGCGGCCTTCACACTTTGCGGCGTGCACTTGCTGTGGTTCGCTTCGGTTGGGATGTCGATATCGATGCCGGGCCAGATCTGAGTTCGCGTGCCGGCCACCCCGGCGAGGGCCCGTTTGGTTTCACGGTAGACATAGTCCGCGGAAAGTCCGGTGTGGGGAATCTCATCGTAGCTGCCCTCCTTCAATCCCATGAACGCGTAGTTCGTCTCAAGCAGGCTTTCTTTCGACAAATCCCGGTAGAGGGTTGAGCCGATGTTGTCGGCATAGAGCGCCATCCGCTCGCCTCCGCAGTTGTTGTACATGACAACCTTTATGAAGTCGGAGTATTTCGAGAGTTCCTGCAGGTCCTGCTCTGCGCGGTAGATGGGATTGAACGAGTTGTTATGCCAGATATGCCAACCCACAGGTACCGTCTCCTTGGCTGCCTTGACCGTCTTGTAGAGTGCCGCGTAGGTTTCGCGAAGGCTGTCGGTCCAGAGCATCTCCCAGGCGGCGAGTTCGGGATAGCGCAACAGCAGCCGCCAGAACTGCACGTAATACCCGTCGACGGGGCGGTTGCCGGCGCGTGTAGAGCGAACGTATTTTTCTAATTCCAGGAATCCCTGTTTTGCACGCTGGACATCAATGCCGCGCGACTTTGCCTTGTTCTGGCAAAATTCGCAGAAGCAGGTCACCTGTCCGGGATCGATCGGCGGCGTGTCATGCGTGGCGCCGAGACTGTCTGAGAGTGCGCCTTGTCTTTCCGACCCCCACATGAGCCCGTCGATCTCGTAAGAACGCGCGTAGTCTTCGACCAAGCCGGTCAGAAAATTTCGGTAGTCTGGGTTATTGACGCAGAGGGTCTCGGCGTTTCGCCCGTACAGATCCCGCTCCTGAAGTTTTTCGATGTTCGGCAAGTCAGAGCGAAATACGTCCTCAAGCCAACAAATGACCTTCATGCCTCGCTTCTTGGCGGCGGGAATGACTTCGGCAAGAATGTCGAGGTTCCCGTGGTCGGGAGCGCGAGTGTCTTTAAGAACGGTATTCTTGTAGTACTGCGGATGCGGAGTGGCGAAGTTTCCGCCATGAAAAGTGAGATCGTATTCCTGCTTTCCGTGATCGGGCAGCGGCTGTCCTGGAATCTGGCGTCCCGCAATGCCGCGACCATAGGTGAAGACAGCAAGAAAAAGCGTATTGACGCTGGCTCTTTCCTGCAGAATATCGAGAACCTTTTCTGTCCCTTCATCGACAAACGATATCGCTCCGACCTGAATGCCAATCATTGTCGACGCGACCGCGGCGCGTCCGGTATTTGGCACGCCTAATGCCGCAGTGGCTGCGCCGGCGATCTTCAAAAAGTCGCGGCGATTCACATCCAATCCCGACATGGATTCTCCTTCCATCATTGCCGAATGGATTTTACGTTTTGGCGTTTACTTTGCTGCGAGCTGCCATTAGCTTCTCCGCGTTCGTACGATAAAGCTTTTGCAGGATTTCGTCAGAAAGCCCGAAACCGTTCAGGCTCCAGTGATAGCCGAACATGTCAGTTTCATAGAAGTGCTCGTCTAACGTTTCGAGGATTCGAAAGGTGACCTGGTACATAGGTTTGTCGAAGCCCATGTCGGTCCCATAAAGCAAGCGGTCGGCGTTCTTCGCATAGAACTGCGATGTGAAGCGAGGAATGGGCGCGGTTTCCGCATATCGCGCGGAGATATCGGCGTAGAGATTAGGATGCCGTTCGAAAATTTCTCCCAGTCGTCCCAGATCGTAGTCGAGATTAGCGAAGTGGCAGGCGATGAAAGTTGTACTGCGGTGTTTCTTGACTGTGCGTTCGAGGATATCGATCATCCCCGAATGCCCGACGATGCCCGGCTGATTGTCGAGCCTCCATTGAAAGGCATTCATTAAGCCGTCATTTTCGTTGTCCATGGGTTGATACATCCAGATGGGATCGGCAACGTGGAGATTCACCGGCATGCCAAGCTGGCCGCACCGATCAAACACGGAGTCCATTCGGGGATCGTCCGGGTGCATTCCGGAGGCCATCATCGTCTCTGAACTGAGTCCTTTGCCCTTGTCGTGAAGTTCGCCAACACCTTGCGCGCCTGCCTGATGACATCTCTCGAGTGCTGCTATGGCTCGCTTGTCAAAACCCGCCTGGTCATATCCCGTGTAATCGAAACCGCACCACAGTTCGAAACGGCCGCGGTGGACAGAATATTTTTTATAGACTTCATCGAACGCTTGGCCCGTCTCACCCGTAAGAACGATGGTTTTGGCAATCCCGACTTCATCCATATTTTTGACCCACTCGGAAATCTCTTCCGGCGTCTTCGCGTACGCGTGGGAGTGCATATCGATGATGGGAAATTTTGCTTTGGGAACATTTGTAATCGGAATTTTGTAGAGAGATTTAGGCTTGTAGTCCTTGAGCAATATGGTTTCCGGCGAAGCCTGCTCGGCGGCTTTCGCACCTGAACTCGTGGGATTGTCCACGCCCCAGGAGGTTTTCACTCCGACGGCTAAGCTACTGGTGGTGACCGCCTGCAAAAAAGTCCGACGTTTCATAAAGCTCTCCTATCAATAACAATGAGTACGATTAGACATCGGCGCGAACGTTGGGGCGGAGAGTCAGTGAGCCATCCTCATTCAGACTCTGGTGGCAAGCCCATCGCACGGGATATCGCATTGCTTTGATCTCAATCTCTGCTTTGAGTTTCAAGCCCCTCCAATCGGAAATATTCGGCATGATGAATTGCGCCTGACGAATTTTGCCCGGTAAGGGATAGCCAGGATCCAGGCAACCACTGGCGAGCATTTTTCCGTCGGCGGTTTCGACGCTCACGCGCAACACGCCCGGTACGCCGGCGATTCCGTCATTGGTAAAGCCGACGATCAGCCCCAGATAGCCGGCGTCTTTGTAGCTCCAGATGAATGACGGCCTCACCCGATAACCGATCTTGCGGTTGATCTGGTCGAAGGCGGCAGGGTAAGCGTGATAGTACGCGCTCAAGTTCCTTGCGCTGATCTGGTGAAAGTTCCAGAGCGACCAGTAATTAGCTCCAATATCCGTGACATGCGCGATCATGTTTTCTGCAGGCGAAATGCCTTCGTGCGCGGCCGCGGGATCGGGAGGCTTGCCGGGCAGTCCCTGCTCGAGCAGCGCGGCAATCCACGGCGGACGATTGCTGAGCGCCTCAATCTGTTCGTTCTCGATAAAAATCGTGTCGCTGCGAATCCAGTTGTTGCTGCGGACAGTGCGATCCAGCAACTCCGCATTGCCGACGCGGCTGAAGTCCGGTTGCGTGTTGGTCAACAGAGGAGTCTTTTTGAAATTCTCGAGTTGCACCTCCAGCATGTTGACCCAGGTACGTTCGGCGGTCAGGTAGTCAGGAAATGGGTTATTGGCGAACGGCCAGGTGTGACCTTCTCCCCAAAAGCCATACATGAACGTATCAATGAACTCGATCTGCGGATTGCCGTCGAATTCCGCTGCGAGTGCGCCAACCAGGTCCTTGAACGCGTGCTGAAAGAAAGGGTCATCGTAGCGCGGTTGGTATTTGGAGTGCGGGTTCGCCAGGTATCGTTGCGCCGATTTGCTTTCTTCCTGATCGGTGAGCACCAGATCAACTTTCGGGACCTTTTCGAGGACGAAGTCCGGCAATGCCGGAGCGTGTGTGTAATCCGGAGCGCACATCTGAATTCGCAGTCCGATGCGTTTGTTGTTCTTCTTTGCCAGGTCGAAGACCAATTTCAGGTAGTCAGGCAGCTCAATGCTTCCGGGATGCGGCTGCACCTCTCTCCAGGTAGGGCGGATGTAAAGCTGCTGGCCGAGAGGAAACTTCACCAAATCCTCGATGGCCTGAGGAATATTGTCCGACTTAATCTCGTCCGTGCCGCTATCGGCGGTGATATAGGTGATCAGTCCCTTGCCGTAGTTGGGAACGACCTCGTCCGTAGGAGTCGTTGCCATGACCACGTCATCGGTGGGAATGACCGCGTCAGGCGGGTATTGCGGAAATGGTCCCTGATTCAACCGGTCTCTAACGGGCGGACCTGAACCGAAATCGTAGTTTCCCCAAAGATGCGCTGGAACTTTTGCTTCGGCTTTCCCGCGTGCCAGTTCCGCGGCCACGGCGATTGCGACGGAGCTCTTCAGAAAACTTCTACGATGCATAGGGATGTGGTCTACTAGGATCCAAGTCTCGTATGTTCGCCGGATATCTTAACTGTGCAGCATTCGGAATTATCAGTTTGGCAATGCGAACGCCACAACTTCATCGGAGGTCTTGCCCTGAAAAAACCCTCCTCCGCCCGCGGCAATGACCACAAATTGTTTGTGACTCTTTTTGCCAAGATAGGTCAGGGGCGCAGCGTGCGCGCTCGCGGCCAATTCGGCCACCCAGAGTTGTTTTCCAGACCGCGAATCGAAGGCCCGGAAGCGACTGTCTGTAGTCGCGCCAATGAACACCAGCCCACCAGCCGTAACGACTGAGCCGCCTAGATTCGGCGATCCCGTCTCAGCTTTGATCCCGTCGACCTCACCCAACGGCGTCTTCCAAACGATATTGCCGGTATTCACATCGATTGCGTTGAGTGTTCCCCATGGAGGGCTCTGACATGGCCGCTGATTCTGGTCCCAGAAGCGGGCGTATTCGCCCCCCGTCGCGCCACGCCGATATGGAACCGGCGATCCCGCGGGCTGCGGCTCCATCGCGCCCACTGATCCAAGTTCGTTCACATTCACAAAGAAATAGCCCAACTGTGGATCAAACGATCCTCCCGACCAGGTCGCTCCGCCTAACGTTCCGGGCACAACCAGGGTTTGTTTCAGGCCGTAGGGCGTGTACATGCCGCGGCTCGTCAGGGAATGAA
>JBKPSP010000154.1:0-6295 GCA_046735175.1 Acidobacteriota bacterium | reverse complement strand
CTCCTGCATCGCTTACTGTTGAAGCCGGGAGTCGCGATTCTTTACGCGGACGAGCAGACGACGCACCACTATGCGAACGTTTACCGTCAACTGCGCAAACAAGGAACTCCAATCCCAACCAACGATATGTGGATCGCCGCTCTGGTTTTGCAGCACTCGCTAACTCTGTGCGATCGTGATGCTCATTTCGATAGCCTGCCGCAACTCACGCGAGTCTAGCGCCAGGTCAGCCAGATCTATTTGCCGGGAATCAAAGTCTTCGCCGAATTCATGTTGTCGTAGCGATCGAACGCACGCACAACGACTACATGCTCCTGCGCCGTAGCCTCTCCCGAGAGTGGAATCGAAAAGTCATAGTTCTCGGTCTTAGCGTCCGAGAGCTGACCCGCCGGTTCGACGAAGTTCCAGTCGCCGGCATCGATCGAATACTCGGCACGCTTGATCACGGAGAAATTGTCGGCTGCGCGGAACTGCACGTGAATCCTGCCGCCTTCAACTGAGGCGCGAAGATCCTGAATCTGCGGCGGGGTTGTGTCCACCTCGAAGCGGTCACTTTCTTTCTCCGAAGTCAGTGCTTCGCCGGGGGAATGCGATGGCGCGTCGGAAGCAACCACTTTCACTGTGTATCCGCCATCGGGCAGCAGTGACGAGTCAAACGAATAGAACTTCTCCTGCAATCCGTC
Source organism: Acidobacteriota bacterium (assembly GCA_046735175.1). Taxonomy (GTDB): domain Bacteria; phylum Acidobacteriota; class Terriglobia; order Terriglobales; family Acidobacteriaceae; genus Gp1-AA145. The sequence continues at coordinate 5,612 of JBKPSP010000154.1, read as the reverse complement.
TTTGAGCAGAACCCAGCGGGTCTGCCCGTCGCCGCGATAGTAAAGCGAATAAATCAACTGATCGTCGTTGTCGTCGTGAACTGTCCATTTGACGCCCACTGATTGCCGGTCGCGAGTGGGATTGGCCTGCGGATCGAAGCGCTGTCCCGGCTCAAGGTTCGCTGGTCGCGGCTGGGGTTGATAGCGGGTGGAGGGGCTGACCGTAACCTCATCAAACTCCGGCGCGACGTTCTTCGAGAGATAATTCAGAGTCACGCTTTCGACCGTGGGTGCAGTTGAGCCCGGATGCAGTACTGCCTTCCACTGAATGAACCGAGCGGGCGGCGCGGTAATTTCAGCGTCCTTTTGCAGATCAATTTTCTTCCACGCGCTCCAGTTGCGGTCGGGGTTGTCCACGTTGCCGCTGCGCGCGAACAGTTCGACACTGCCCTTGCCGCGGAACTCGGCGCGTCCCCATTTGGAGAAAACCTTCGCGTCGAATACGTCGCTCTCGTACGAGCCGTCAGACTCAGGCGCATTGCTAAGCAAAAGGATCTTGCCAAGATTGCTGGTCGCCGCATACAGCCCGTTCGACGCAGGCGCGAAGGCCGTCACCTGATTGGCCTCGGCCTTGGCAAGCTCGGTATAAAGCCCGCGGCCGGTGATAGCGAAGACCTGGCCTTGATTGCCGGTGCCGGCGAAAAGACGCTTGTCCTTGGAGAATGCCAGCGCGTAAACAAGGTCGTCGTGCGAAGTCCAAAGGCGCGAAGGAGAACCGTCTGGCGCGATGCGGTAAACCTCGGAACCGCCGGCCACGCCTGAGCTCGATGTGTTGACCTGAACCGGAGCTTCCGCAGGGGGATTATTCGGCGCGGCGGTGCCTGGAGGCGGGCTCGACACCGGAATCGTGAGCGGCGCGTTCGGCGCCGTGCCGCCAGCGCGCTTTTCTCCCGCCGCGGCGAAGTAGATGTTGCCGGCTTCATCGAGAGCGAGGCTGGTGATCTCACGCTTCGGTGCGCTGTAGAGCACGAACCCCTCGCCCTTGGAAGTGATCCGGTAAATCAGGCCGCTGCCGTCGGAACCGGCGATCAGGTTGCCCTGGGCATCGAAGGCGAGGACGCGGATGTGAGGCTCATCGCTCTTGAAGAAGAGGGAATGCTGGCCGTCAGGTGTGACACGGAAGACTTCGCCGTGGTCGCCGGTCGCAACGTAAAGGTTGCCGGAGTCGTCGAGCGCCAGCGCCCAGATGTATTTGGTCTGCGGATCGAAGAAGGTCGAAGACTTCCACTCACTCTGATTGCCTTTGCCTGCGGACGAGACGCCCGTTCGACTCCCTCCCTGCGGTCGGTCGCTCAGGGCAGGCTCCGTTGCCCCGCGCTCCAGTTTGTAAACCTTGCCATCGGGATTTGTCGCTGCATAGAGCACGCCACCTTTGGAGAGTACAAGCGACTGGACTTGCAATTCCTGTGGCTGAAAGATCGCGACTGGTTGAGATCCCGAGATGATGCGATACACGCGCGCCGGAGCTCCGGTCGCCGCGTAAAGTTCTCCCTGTACACCAGGCGCAATCGCCCAAACCGCGCTCGACGGAGTGCTGGCAGTCAGCTTGAACCCGGGCGCGAGTTCAAGCGTGCCTCCGCTCGAAATGGCAACACCGTGCGCCGTGCCTTTCAGGAAGTCTTCATATTTGGACTGTTCCCAGGTACGGGTGCCTTCGGCGAACGAAAGAGTTGAGGTGAGTACGAAGAGGGCAAGCAAGGAAAATTTCATAGGAGAAAAGTCAGGGTATCACGCGGTTCAATTCGTGACACCCATCCTGCGAAAACCGCGTAGGGTGGGGCACCCACATTCTTGGCGATGGATGCTTTTCAAAAGCGTTTAACCGCAAAGTTCGCAGAAGAATCGCAAAGGTCGCAGAGAAAAACTACTTGATCGTGATCGGCAGCAACTGCGCACCCGAGACAACAAAATCCAGCGGCTGTGTCGCAGTTTCGCTGACGGATGATTGTCCCAGCACAGTCATGTCCTCAGGTCCGCGCATTCCGTCCATGACGTTCATTACCGAAAGCGGAAGCGCCGGCATGACTTTATCCGCAACCATGGCCTCAGGCTCCTCGTTCAGGACCGAAACATACACACGGTTGTTTGTGTGCTGCTTGTTCAGCACTCCGATGGTCGACGCCAGGTCAAGTTTCTGAGCTGCTCCCGGCCCGCGGTGTATGCGGTCAAGTACATCGCCATCGCTGACCAGAATGCGAAGCGTCGAGCCCTTGGATGCTGAAGTCGGAATGCGCACAGGCACGTGCTCGATGACGGCCTCGCCGCGATAAGGCCGCAATAGAACTTCGACAGTGACTTCATCTCCGGGCCGGGCTTCGTTCACGTCGGTTCGCGCGCTCTCAAGCCGAGCCCAGCGGCGCTCGTTGCTGACTTCGAAATCCAGCTTCAGCCCCGTGATATCGGGGGTGTTGTACGGATTGTCGTAAATTCGGCTAAAGCTGCCGCCAATCGAAAGCGCAGCAAGGAATGCCGCCGGCTGATTGCCATCGGCACTCGAGAACATGTCTTGTAGTTCGACCTGAGGGAACCCCTCCACGCTGATATCGCCCTTCATCGCATAGGTCGTCTGATCGCCGTACTCGTTCACGCCGTGCAGCGCATTGAATACTGTGGTCGAAATTGCGATGGGGCTCAGGCGCGCGTTATTCAGCACGTCATAGTGAAAGGTTTTGTTAGTGCTTCCACCGTGGATCGTCAGGGTGACCGGGATCATCTCCGGTTTCTTGCCAAATTCACCCATGATGCCGGTGTGACGGTCTTGCACGAACGAACCAACCGTCTCGGTCGCGTTTACGATCTTGAAAGCGTTCAGCGGCGAAGGCAGCGTCGCTAATACCTGCGCCTTGGTCATGGGCAGATTGACCATGCCGAACTGCAGCAGCGGATGTCCGCAGGCCAGCAGATGTTGCGGGTCCATATAAGTCACCGTGCAAGTAGCGGCGATATCCATGTCGCCCCGAACCAGGATGGCGCTGACGGCCGAGCCAGGCTCCAGCGGTTCCGGCTGCTTCGCTTCGTTGGCTGAGCCAACTCCCATGACGGGGACAACGCCTTCCGACGCGAACTGCGGCGCGAATTTCTGTACCGCGTCTTCCGAGAATCCGCTGAACACCAGTGGAGTTTCTATCGGCTTCAGATAGTTTGCAAAATTCTGAGCGCTCACCGAAGGAAGTCCGGGACCCGAGGTCTTGGCCGTTAAGGACGGGAGCGACTTTGCCTGGACCGGTACGTTCGTGGGCGCACTGTCGAGTGCGCTGATCTCAAGCATCTCCGAAATCGGAGTGACGCCGGCAATCGGCTCTTTCGAGAATTCTCCGATCCGGAACGCGACGGCGCCCGCAAGTTTCCCGTCGAAGTAAACCGGGCTGCCGCTCATGCCGGCAACTACGCCGGTGTACTCAGCTTTCGCACCGCCGAGCCGCACCAGAATGATGTCACCCTTGGGCCCATTGGCATTCTTGAGCACGCCAAGGACTTCAACAGTCATGGGTTCTGGCTTGGTGCCCTGAAAAACGGTATACGCCACGCCCTTCATGCCAGCGTGAATCTGGCTGACGGGAATGATATCCACCGCTTTCGGTTCTTGCGCAAGGCTCAGGTTGGAAAAACTCAGGAGAGCTACTAGAAAGGCATACACTACTGCAGGCACGAGAGCCGCTCGTCTCATCTTGTCCACCAGGACCTGGTGAAGTCCTTTATTACTGAATTTTGCCTCGCTTCAGCTTTTGCCAGCAGGAGAGGTCGGACGCAGGCAAAACATCCCAATCGCGAAGCCGTGCGTCTATACTAGCATGGCGTTTGCCAAGAGGGCCTAATGTTTTCAACAGTTTTTTCGTTGCACCCGATCAAAAATGCTGCTCGGTTGCGCAAGATTTTGCTTCTGATGGTAATTACGGTGGCGGGGAGTTTAATACCGAAGTCTGGCTCGGCGCAACAGAGCCAAGGCAATCAGCCGGGAGCGTCTCAGCAACAGCAGAATCCCAACCAGCAGGAGGCGCCACCTGAAGCTGGTGGGCCAAACGGAGAAGTCGGCCCGTACGGAATCCCGAAGAAAGGTGAAGAACCTCCCCCGCCCCCTCCGCCCTCCCGGCCCAAGAAGATCGAAGGCATGCCGGACTACTCCATCCACGTGGATGTGCCGCTGGTGACCGTTCCGGTGATGGTCACGACCAAAGACGGCCAGTTCATTCCGAATTTGAAGAAAGAGAATTTTCGGATTTTCGAGGATGGGCAACAGCAGAGCATTAACGATTTCAAGGTCGAGGATGCTCCGATTACGGCCGTGCTGCTGGTGGAATTCGCCAACACGACTTATCAGATGGAGGTGCAGGCGCTACAGGCATCGTACGTGTTTGCCAGCACGCTAAAGAAGGACGACTGGGTCGCGATAATCTCTTATGCCATGAAGCCAGAGATGCTGGTTGACTTCACGCAGGACAAGAATGCGATTCGGCAGGCGCTAAACGGTTTGCGAATGCCAATGGGCTCGGAAACATGGGAGTATGAGGCCTTATACGACACACTGGACCGACTGGATCGGGTGGAAGGGCACAAGTACTTGATTTTGGTAAGCACAGGGGTTGATACCGGACTGAAGCTCAACCTGAATCAGATACTCCAAAAAGTTAAAACAACGAAGGATGTCACGATCTTTCCCATTAGCATTGGATGGCTCATACGCGAATGGTGCGAAACGCATGGCTATACGGGCTATTGCCATGGTATGGCTAGCCTTGGGATGCAACGGATCGATTTTCTGCAGGCCGATAACGAAATGCAGACCTTCGCGCGGCTAACAGGGGGGCGATTCTATCAGCCGCGTTTTGAGGGCGACTTGGTCGATACATTTAAAGACATTGCTCAGGACATTCGTCATCAGTACACCATTACCTATCATCCGACCAACCCAAAGCTCGATGGCGGCTATCGCAAGCTGAAAGTGGATGTAGTCGCTGACAACGGCGGCCCGCTGAAGATTCGCGATCAGAAGGGCAAAGATGTGAAGTACCAGGTGATTGCGCGGGAAGGCTATACGGCGAAACACCAGGTGGAGTAGCAAGTTGAATCATTGAATCATTGAGGGATTGATCACAGGGAAAGCCGCACAATGATTTTTCAATGATTCAATGATCCGATGATGATTCAATTCCGTTCAGTGCACCAGTCGATCCAGCACAAAGAAGACCCCCACTCCCAGCAGCACAACCAGAGCCATTTTGCCTCCGGGTTCGCGATTCACCTCGGGCATAAGGTCGGATGCTGCCACGTAGATCGTCACTCCTCCCGATAGCGGCAGACCGATCCCTACATGCCGCTGAAAAACTGCCATCGTCAGAACTCCGGCAAACGTTGCTGCACCCAACAGCACCGATGCTCCCCAGGCCAACCGCCGGCTGCGTCCGCTGGCCAGCATGACCGAGGCAATCGTGAATCCCTCCGGAATTTTGTGAAGAAAGATGGCCACAAAGATCATCCATCCCAGCCAGGTTGACACGATGAAGCCGGAAGCAATGGCGATTCCATCAAAAAACGTATGGATCACCAGTCCTAGAAGGACTGAGTAACCTGTGTGC
>JBKPSP010000153.1:0-42826 GCA_046735175.1 Acidobacteriota bacterium | reverse complement strand
CGCCAGCGCCCGCTGCGGTAATAGTCACATTTCCTCCGGGAATGCTTGGAAGATAGAAGATGCGAGACTGGCGAAACCACGGACCGCTGCCTGCAAGTGTGAAGGCGTTACCCAGATTGTCAGAAACCGTGACGCTGCCGGCGGCTGGTCCTCCGTAAGAAACTGCTGCGATGAGGAGATTGCCCTGTGCGGTGTTGTTGAGGCTCAGGGAGATCGGCGGATTTCCCGCCTGCGCAGCCGAAACAGTCTGGACAAAGCCGATCGCGAGATAGTTGAAGAACACGTCATTGGTGCTGGATTCAGCCTCGGGCCCAGTGGAGCGGGTCACGACGACTTGTGCGGACTGTGTGCCTGACACTTGGGGTGTAATTGCGTCAATCTCGCCATCGCTTACAACGGAAAAGCTTGCCGCATCAATACCACCGAAAGTGACTTTATCTACGCCAGTCATGTTTGAACCGAAGATTTGCACCGAAGTCCCCCCGGCCGCAGGACCTTGGGTGGGAACGATCTGGTTGACCTCGATTGCTTCTATGGTCTCCTCGAGGCCGAAGACCAGATTGCAACCCAGAAAGGCGAATAGCGCGACCACCCCGAGGATCAGAATTGGCGTAAAGATCAGGAATGAATCGAACATTGGTGCGCTCCTTAACATTTCACTCAAAGCGTCAGAAAATTCAGACAGTCATCACTTCTGCTTTGAACCCTTTGCGGCGGTCGGCGCCAGCCTCGGCGACAAGTTGAGTTTTTCACCAGGGGCGTGACCGTGCTTGATTCCGCTGATGACGCCGGACTCGCTCACGGTCAGAATAGTCGGCCACATAGTCACGCCATAGGCGGCTGCAATCTCGCGTTTGGGATCGGTCACCACGGTTGCGGTGATACCGTTCTCCTTAGCCGCGGCCACCGCAACTCTCGGATCTTCGCCATCGTTGATCGCAAGCACTGCCGTGCCTGAGGACTCGTTGGTTTGCAGGTCGCGGATTGCCTCAATGCTCGGCTTCGCAGAGCTTTTCCAAAAGACCAGGACCGCGGGTTTTCCGGAGAGCTTGCTCAAAGGCATGGAGCGACTGGGCGCGTACTCGAAAGCGAAATTCGGCGCCGGCTGTCCTATGCGCGCATTGATGCGCGGGAAGCGCACTTGAACTGGGCCGCGTTTCACAAGGTGCTTTGCCAGAGCCGCGCCTAACTTTTCCACATCGAGCGGGCCCTCCCCGTGCCAGGCGACTCTGCCGTGCGGAGCAACGATCCCGGTAAGCGGACCTTTTGCGGATTTGAGATTGAGCGCGTGCTGCCAGGCTTCGGCGTCGTCGGTGTAGATCACGCCCGGAACGTGTGGGGCCTTGGCGACGTGATCGCGAGGAAGAACGACGACGATTGCTGTCGGGGCGTCCGTGCGCTTGCTTTGAGAGAACGCTTTGGTCAGAATCTCCAGCGAAGTCGCGGACTTCGCATCGGCGAAGTGAACGATCAGATTTGGAGACGCGGCGCCACCGCGATCAATCTGAATCGGCGTGTGGCCTGTGACGATCAGTCCTCCCGCAGGATTAGGTTGCGTGACCGCCACCATGGGAACCGCAGTTTTGGGATTCGCAAGAACACCCGCGAGTCCGACTGGAAAAGTTGTGAAGCCGCAGCTTTTAGCCTGAACTTGTTGGAACGTGGCAGGCGTGCCGAAGTTTGAGATGCGACTGCCCTTTACAGTCAGGCAGAGAGCCGAATATCCGGTCACCATGGCAGCACTCACGTTCGGATTGATGACCACGGGTCCAGAGCCAAGCAGAACAAACTTGTGATTGTCGGTTGAGAACGGCTGCGGACTTCCGCTCATGCTCCAGTCGTATTCGGCGATGGTGCCGCCGGGAATCCATGTCTTGAGCGCGGAATAATCGGTGCCGCCATGGACGGCCGCCCCACCGGGCCCGGTTGTGTTCGGCGGAATCTGCTCGAATTGGATATACGGCGCGGGCCAGTCATAGGTGAGCAGCGATCCGTGCAGAACGATTCCTGCGGCCTGGATCTCCACAGAGTTGTAAACCATAAACATGCGGGTGGGATGGGCAGGGGTGCTGCCGTCGCTCGGCGACAGTTGCGCATTCAGGAAGTTGGTCAGGTTCTTGTCTCCGTTAAACGAGTTATCGAGCAGAGCGTTTGCGTTGGTGTTGGCGAGCGCGTTTGCGATGGCATTGCGCACAGAATTGGTGACGCTTCCGGTGAAGTAATCGAGGATGGAGGCGATGGTGCTGGAAGTGTTGACGGAAACATTTCCCAGTTGTAATGACACTGTGGGGCCGGAGGGTATCAGCGAGAACTCGACGGTGATGGTGAAAGAAAATCCGCTGGGTGGATGGCCATGCACTTCGGGTCCGGCGTGGCCCTGGATGGTCAGGGCGATTTTGTCTGGCGGCTTCAGATCAAACGATGCGCTGTTCAGTTGGATTGGATAGGAGTAATGCAGAGTGGTCCCGATTCCCCAGACGGAAAGATCGACGGTGAAGGTTGCGGGAGGAAATTGCTGGCCCAGGACATTGTTGCTGACGGACTGAAGAACGCTGAGCAGGTAGTCGCGCCCGACGGCGAAAGCGAAATCGTCATCACCAGCCAGGAAAACGTTGGTCACGCTGGCTGGATTGGAGGGATGCGAATTCATGTCGAGCAGGACGGCGAGGGTTTGCGGCAAAGTCTTCAATTGCACGTTGGTGATGCTCGAGGGAAGAACGATGCTCGAAGGCAGAAACGCAGTCTGCAGTGCGTTCTTGATGCAAAGATTGATGCCAGCGATGTCCGCAGCGCTCAGTGGCTGACTCGTGTACGAAGGCGTGAAGTTGACGCTGGCCTGATCGGCTTTGAAATTGATGTCAATGACATGAACGTGCCCGATGGCAACTTTGTTAATGGGCGCAATGATTTCGAGATCGCCGCGAATGAATTCAGCGAGCGGAGCCGTGTCCTTATCGGGGATGAATCGCACCATTACGTTCATGCGCACGGCAAGGTTGGTGCCGGTGTTATCAGGAACACGAACTGTCGGAGGGAAGACCTGAATCTGCGCAATTCCGGAAATATGACTGGGAACAACTTTTGGCGGCAGCAAGACATCCGCATTTAGCAGCATGCCGAGATGCGCGGAGACCGCATCGGTTACGGCTGAGGAACCGGGGATAGGATTAGGGTTGCCGACCCCCAGGTGATTCGCGATGGGGTCGCCGAATGCGTCGATGACTCCGATGACCGCGGGCAGACCAGGACGCGTCGGGTGCGGGTTGTCGTCCACGCGAACGGAGATGGAGTGCAGAAAGCGCTCCGTCTGGTGCATGGCCGCCAGCAGTCGGTCTACCGCCAGAACTCCGAATTCGGCTACGATGTCGAAATCGCCGGTCAGTGCGTTTGCCATTGGGTCACCACCTTTTCAGGCTTCAGGCGTTAGGCTTTAGGCGTTGGCTTTAGGCCTCATGTATTGCGGAACGCGGAGTTCGTTAACAATTAGCGGAATTCTGAGGAGAAGTCCGCCAGTGCAGCGTTCCGCATTCGAGTTGCGATTGTCTTGCTACAGCGGGGCCCGGCCTGACTTCCTATCGTCTCCAGTAGAACGTCAGGGCAGAAACAGATAGCAGAGTGATGGCGATCGAAATAACCCGAGCGATACTGAAAACGTTTCTGGTTTCGCGATCGCGGGCGAAGTCCATCAGCAGACGGCCAGCGGCATAACCGAGGCATACGAATAAAAACACAGCGCCGGGAAAAGGGATCGAGCGGCGAGCAACGAGCGCAGCGACGGTCAACAGCGCAGCCCAAGCCGCCTCCATGAGTTGAGTCGGGATGCGTTTTTCCCAAACGCCTCTGGTATTGGGTAAGAGCACTCCCCAGCGCCAGGGCCTCCCTGCACAGCATCCATTCAGAAAGCAGCCGATGCGGGTGAAAAACATGCCGATGAGAATGGTGAAAATCGCAACGTCCCAGAAGGCGAGAAAATTCAAGTGCAATGCGATTAACACGGGAACAGAAACCAGCAGGGCCGCGGGCAAGCCGCCGTACATGATATAGCCGCCGTCGCGCCGGTCCCAAATGCGAGCAGGGTTGTTGCGATAGATGGGCCACTCGGCGGCGACGTAGAGCAATCGGGCTCCGGCGAGTGCGGGGATGATCAGGATCAGGGTTGCTATATAGACTCGAAGCGCGTTGATGCCGTTGGCGTGCGCAATCAGATTTCCGGCGATGACTCCCAAGACAAGTCCGATGTAGAGCATGGCGGGGTAGCTGTGAATCCTGAAGCCTCGCCATTTGAAAAGGACGGGACGCATCGTGCAGCCAGGAAAACCTCATTGTGCGAGTGATCCCAGGTCTCGCAAATCCGGCGAGACTTGGGGTCCCCCAGGTTCTATCTCCAAAAAGCCAGCAGCAAACCGCCGACGATGCCGATGTCGGCGACGTTGAACACCGGCCACCACTGCAGATCGATGAAATCAATGACTGCGTTATAGCGCATGATATCGAGCAGATTTCCCGCTGCGCCCCCGAAGGCCAAGCCCAAGCCGATTTGCGATACGAGCCCGTGAAACCACATACCGGAGCGATGGAGCGCAACCGCGGAGAGCAGAGCGACAAACCAGAGCACTACAAAAACTCCGCGCGCGCGGGCGCTGCGGTAAATTTTGTTGAGATTGGCGACGCGACGGATATAAACGAACGGGATCCCGGAGACGAAACGCCGCGGGGTGAGCAGCTGCACAGTTCTCTTCGTCCACTGATCGATCAGCAGCAGGGTAGCGCCGGAGGCAAGCAATCCTCTCACAGATTCACCGTCGCAAGAAGGCTTGAACTGTTTATATGAGCCAGGGGGTGGAGTGTCAAGCAGGAGAAAAAAACGCCCCCGGCGTTAACTTTCAGCGCCGAGAGCGTCCACTACGCTTGCCTGTAGCAATTTCGATATTAGAGATACTGACGCGGAAGGCAAAGCGCCAAGATGCGCTGGCGGCAGTACAGGTTTTAGTGTAGGTCCACCTGCATCTTCTTCTTGTCGCAATTCACCTGAAGGACGTGCTTCGAGCCAGGTTCAAGCTGGGCTTCGAGAGTCTCGATCTGATCGTAAGTATTGTCGGGCGACACGATCCGGACTTGCAGATAATGCTTCCCCGGCGCAAGTTGAAAACTCTGGACCTGATTCATCTCGACCACGCGAAGCAACGGATGTCGGGAATCTGCTGCGCGCAGTTCCTGATCGAAGACGAGATCGTCATCCAGCCAGACCGACGCCTTGGCGTCATTGAAATGATGCTGGATTTCGACTTGCACTTTTGCAGACTCGATCGAAGGCTGCGCTGGGGCGGTTTTCGCGGCGGCAGAGTCGCGCACCACTTGCTGAGAACGGCGCGCCCGCGGTGTTGGATATTTGGGCAGCGGCGTTGGAAGCGACGGGACGGCAGCGACGACTGGCGGCGTGGGGACCGTATTCATACTCGCGCGCCATGCAAACAGTCCAAACGAAAGCAGCGCGATTGCGAGCGAAATTGCGAAGGCAACTTGCGTGTACCGCTCGAATCGAGATTTTCTTTGCGGTGGCACGTTCATGTCGCGCGCGATCACTCTGGCGAAAAAGCCCGTGGCTTCGGCCAGGGAATTGTCTGACTCGCGGAAGCGCTGCAGATCACGCGAGAGATCTGCGCCGCTCTGGTATCGGTCGCCGGGGTCCTTGGCAATCGCGCGAGAGATGATGGCATCGAGCGCGGGCGGCACTTCGCTCTGAAACGAAGTTACGGGCACCGGCTCAACGTTCATCACCTTGAAGCAGACGGTTTGCGCGCTATTGCCCTGGAACGGGCGAAAACCGGTGATCATGCTGTAGAGGATCACGCCCAGTGAAAACAAATCGGAGCGGGCGTCGGCGGTTTTTCCCAGCATTTGCTCCGGTGCCATGTAGGCGGGACTGCCGACAACCTGACCGGTCTGGGTGACGAGTTCCTGATTCAGGCGGGCGACGCCGAAATCGGCGATCTTGGCATGGCCTTCTTGGGTGACCAGGATGTTCGCGGGTTTGATGTCGCGGTGAATGACGCCTTGAGAATGGGCGTAATCGAGGGCATCGGCGATTTCCTGCGCAAACTGGACGGCGGCGTTCATAGGAAGCTTGCCGCTCGCTTCGGAAAGCACTTTGCTTAGTGGCTCTCCCTGAACGTATTCCATCACCAGGTACGGCTCGTGAGTCTCAGGGTCCTCTCCGGCATCGAAGATGGTCACAATGCCGGGATGGGAGAGTTTACCCGCGGCGCGTGCCTCCTGGGCGAAGCGTTCGCGGTATGCGCGCTCCTCGCCTTTGTCCTGTCCGGCCAGCGAAATCGTTTTGATGGCCACGGTGCGATGGATCTTGGGATCGAAGGCGCGGTACACCACGCCCATAGCGCCGCGGCCGATTTCCGCTTCGATCTGGTAACGTCCGAGCGTCTGGGGGGCGAGGGTCTTCACACGTAATGAAATGGTAGGGTTTCTGGATAGCGGAGTCAGCAGGGAAAGCTTAAAACACTTATTACCGCAGTAATCAAAGGAGGTGACGTTTATTGGCGCTTCAGATGACCTGCGTACTACTCGCCAGGTCTCTTGCGGAACTCGACTTTAGCCCCTTTGGGTGGCAGGGTGAAAGGGAATTCGACGATCAGATTTTCTGCCGGGAAGCGCAGCACGAACTCTTCGGGCTTTCGCCAGGGTCCGATCCATTTGTCCTGAATGCTGAAGAAGACCCAGCCGGATGCGGTTGAATTGGACGCATCCAGCGTGACCGGCTTCAGCGCGCGGGTGCTAATGAAATCCATCATTTCGGTGTAGTCCTTCAGCCGCTGCTGCAGCTCGCTTTCCTTCTCGCCTTTCAGTTCGGGGTGCTTCTTGATGTCGTGGCGCTCGACTTCGTCGGTGAGGTCATCGACGTTTTCCTGAAGATGATGGACGATCTCCTCGGGGTCGAGCGAGCCTTTCACGACCTGATGGTGCTTGGAAAATTCTAGATACATTTTGTTCTGCAGGACTTCGAATTGGCCGCTGCCCTTGTAGCGGAAGGTCAGGAACATGCCGATCATGGGCCTGGCACGGTGGGGGATTTTTTCGAGTTCCTGCCGGTCCAACGCGAGGGTGATTTCAAAGTCCGCGGACGACAGGCCATAGTAGGTGCGACCATCGTCGCTGTCCCGCAGAGTGCAATTGGCGGTGTTCTCGGTCCAGCGCAGGGTTGGGACGGCCTGCTTATTGGCGGCGAATCCAGCCGCAGAGAGCACCAAGACCACGGCAATTGTTGCAAGGTTCTGCACACCACGAGTATAGGATAGGCTGGTTTCCTACAGGGATTACTGTAGGTCGACCTTACGAAGCAACCTGAAGTGGTACTTCCGAGTCTTTATTTCTGCACGCTTCTCCAAGGGGATCCATGAAGACAACTAGCTTGCTGGCAATTTCGGTCGCGCTACTGGTGTCGGTTAACTCTGCTCACGCCGCGGCGCCGTGTCCATTGAATCAGACCAACCCATCGGTGACCGTCTGCACGCCGACGCCGAATGCCCTAGTGCAGAGCATGGTCCACCTGGTCGCGGGCACCACTGACACGAACCCGGTCACCTCCATGCAGGTGTTTGTGGACGGCACGCTCACACAGACGGTCAAGAGCGTTTCCACATTGGACACATTTGTGCCGCTGGCCATCGGCAACCACAGCATTACGGTGAAGGGCTGGGACAAGAATGGATCGTTCAAGACCGTGGTTCCGGTTTCGATGCAGCCGCCTTGCGCGCTGAATCCGGCGAATCAAACGGTGACGATCTGCTCGCTGGTGAGCGGATCGATCGTGAGCCAGCCATTCCACGTGGTTGCGGCAGCCACCAATTCCAATCCGGTGAAGTCGATGACGTTGTTCATTGACGGAGTCGGCCATGGCGGCATTTCGAATTCAGCAATTCTTGATATGTATGTCAGTAACGTCTCTGTTGGAACCCACAAGATCAGTGTGCAGGCGCAGGACAGCACGGGCTTTGTAAGCAAACAGTTTTTCAACATTTCCGTTACGGACAAGGCGCAGGGCCTTTCCAATCTCAAGCACATCATCTTCTTTGTGCAGGAAAATCGCTCTTTCGACAACTACTTCGGAATGCTGGGAGCGTACCGGGTCTCGCTCGGTTTGCCAAACAATGTTGACGGCATTGATCCGAACGCTGCTTTGCCTAACACACAGGGAGTGTTGGTCCATCCGTATCATTATCAGACAGTTTGCACGGAGAACTTGAGTCCCTCCTGGAACGAAAGCCATAACGATGTGGATGGCGGAAAGATGGACGGCTTTCTGAGAATGACGAAGTCAGTGCCCTCCACGATCGATCCGACGGGGACACGGGCGATGGGATATTACACCGAGGCGGACATACCTTCTTATTACGATGCCGCAGCGCGATTCGCCACCAGCGACCGCTACTTTTCGCCTGTGCTGGCGAATACCAATCCCAATCGCATGTATCTTTTCGCCGGGACCTCGTTCGGGAATGCGACTCCAGTAACGCCGCCTACAGGCGGGTTCACGCAAAAGACAATTTTCGAGTTGTTAGATCAAGCCGGAGTCAGTTGGCGCTACTACTATCACGGCAAGTTAAGCTCGTCATTTATCCAAAATTTCTCAATTTATAAGAAGGACGCTGCAAAGGTCGTCCCGCTCGGGACGGACACCGGCAACACGAATACAGCCAAGTGGCAGGCCGACATCCTGGACGAAACCCATTTGCCGCAGGTTCTTTTCATCGAGCGTGGCGGAACTGTCGGACTGGATGAGCACCCCGATGCGAACATCCAGAAGGGCGCCTATGATGCGGTCAACAACATCATTAATCCGTTCATGCAGAGCGGCGCGACCTGGGCGAACTCAGCGTTCATTCTGACCTATGACGAAGGCGGCGGGCTTTACGATCATGTGGTGCCGGCGCGAGAGATCAACCCGGACTCTATTCCCCCCAATCTTCCATCTGGCTACGTCCAGTCTGATTTTAACCAGAGCGGGTTTCGCGTACCGATCATGGTGATTTCGCCGTGGGCGAGGCCAAACTTTGTTTCCCACACCACCAGAGACCACTCCTCCATTCTGCGGCTAATCGAGGATACGTTTGTTGATCCTACGAAATTGCCGGCGGGGGTGAATCCGTGGCTGACATTGCGAGACCAGAATGCGGACAACATGATGGAGTTCTTCGATTTCTCCGGGCCGCAACTGTTGAGCGCGCCCGCGCTGATTACGCAGCCGACAACCGGCACCTGCAAGAATGTCATGGAGAAGGCGCCGGGGTTCTGATTGGTTGGCGGTGGTCTGTTGCCGGTGGTTGGTGGCCGGTAATAAGTTGCTAGGTCAGTACCTGCAGTGGCAGTCTGATCGCGCACGCAGCCTGATCGTCTGATGCTTCACGTTGACGCAGAGTAACCGGTCATCAATCACCGATGACCGGCAACTGACCACCGCCCACCGGCCGCCGGCTCGTACCTTCCTAGCTAACACATATCCAAAAACGGTTCTGCTAAGGTGCAGCTAACGTCTCACAATTGAGACAACTTTCGCGTGCACGAGAAAGGCATCTGATGCCGTCTTATGTCCGTTCGCAGTCGGTGGTTTCGCGCTTGATTGCGGGTGAAACGCTGATTATTCCTGTGCGCAAAGGCGTTGGCGACCTGGCTTCGATTTACAGCCTGAATCCAGTTGCGAGCTCGATCTGGCAGGCGATCCAAAATCCCCGCGACAAAGAAGAAATCATCAGCGCAATCGAGCAGGAATTTGCGGCTGGACGCGCGCAGATCGAACGCGACGTCGACGAGTTCCTCAATGAAATGCATGCCGCTGGGCTGGTTGAGCCGATTGAGAATAGGGCCATCGGAGTCCCGGCATGACGATGGAAGCCGTTTCGTACGGCAAATTCAGCGGAGCGTTGCAGGGGAAATTCAGCGCTAAGCGTGCCCCGATCCAGGTCAGCCTGGAGGTAACGCGGCGCTGTCCTCTCGAGTGCCAGCATTGCTACAACAACCTGCCAATGGGCGATCTTGAGGCGCGAAATCGCGAACTGACCAAGCAAGAATATTTCAAACTTCTGGATGAACTTGCGGGAATGGGTGTCATCTGGTTGCTCTTTACGGGCGGTGAAATTTTCGCGCGCAAAGATTTTCTCGAAATCTACACCCATGCAAAGGAAAAAGGCTTTTTGATTACGCTGTTCACCAATGGCATCCTGATCAACGAGAAGATTGCCGATTACCTGCGAGAGTACCCGCCCTTCGCCATCGAAATTACGCTGTACGGTCGAACGAAAGAAACCTACGAAACTTTGACGCAGATGCCCGGCAGCTACGAGCGCTGCATGCGAGGTATCCGGCTGCTGCTCGACCGCGGATTGCCGCTGAAGCTGAAGACCGTAGGTACCAGCATCAACAAGCACGAAGTCCTTGGTATGAGGCAATTCGCCGAGCAGGAACTGGGAGTCGAGTTCAAGTTCGATTCGCTGCTGAATCCGCGAATTGATTGTTCGCGGGCGCCACTTGGCATTCGGCTGTCGCCTGAGGAGGTGGTTGCTCTAGACCTAGATTCGCCGAAAGTGTCAGCTGAATACGCAAAGCTGCTCGGGGCAGAGATTCAGAAGGCGGTGGTCCCTAAGGACACGGTTTATTCCTGCGGTGGCGGGTTAAAGAGTTTTGCTATTGATCCGTTCGGCAACATGAGCATTTGCGTTCTCTCGCACCAGAACACCTACGATATTCGCACCGGCAGCGTAGGTGAAGGCTGGGAGCATTTTCTCTTCGACGTGCGCCAACGCAAGGTCACGCGACCGACGAAATGCAGCCAGTGCCGGTTGCACTCGGTTTGCAGTATGTGCGCGGCTAATGGCGAATTGGAAAATGGAGATGCCGAATCGCCAGTGGAGTTTCTGTGCGAGGTCGCCCATCTGAGAGCGCTTGCACTGGGTTTCGAGGTGCCTGAACACGGCGACTGTGAGCTGTGCCTAGAACCTGCGAGGCAGGTGGAGCTAAAAGCTTCGGCTAAAAGGCTCGCATTGAAAGAGGTTACGCCTGCGGCATGGACGCCACCGCAATCTGTGCTGCCTGTTTTGAATACTTCGCAAGCGGCAGGCTGCGGTGGTTGTGGCTCGTTTCACTAACCAGGGACGGAGGTATCGCTGGATGAAAGATCACGAGGCTGGGAGCGAGAAGAGGAATTATGAACCGCCCGCGGTGAAGGTAATCAGCCTTCGTCCCGAGGAGGCCGTGCTGGGACATTGTAAAAATACGGGCATAGGCGGCCCGGGCGGTAGTAACTGCACGCATGTTGGAAGCTGCAGTGTTCCCGGTTCTTAGCTTATGTGTACTCAGGCCCGAGGGCTGGACGACCCGACAGAACAAAGAGGCGCGTATGCCGAATTGTGTATTGGCGGAGTTTCCCTGCGCCTGAGCGGCCGGGCGCCCCATGTTGTCATGGATCCATCTCTGGACTTTTTTCGGTCGTTCAGTGAAAACTGCGACATTAATGTCACGGTTGATAGCCGACGGCTCGATCAACTTCGTGGCAGCTTCCTTTTTGACTCCGGTTCTGTCTGGAAGCTTTCTAGCGAAAAGCAGGGTTTGTTGTTCGACTTCGCGAGTCCTGTGTTTGGCCAACGTCCCTACAAGCAGCTGCGTATTTCTCGGGATTTCCGTGTGGCTCATCTGTCGCTCAACAGCGAATTCGAGTTGACTGGAATTTCGCCTCTTGAGTACCCCGCCGACGAACTGCTGTTCACCAATTATCTTGCGCACCACGGACTTGGGGTTGAGGTTCATGGCGGTGGCTTAATCGACCCCGACCATGGCGGATTCCTTTTTCTGGGGCACTCCGGCGCAGGCAAAAGCACGACTACGCGCTTGTGGAAGTCGTCCCGTGATCCGGAGATCCTCAGCGACGACCGCATCATCCTGCGCCTGCACGATGGCGAGCTTTGGATGTATGGCACGCCCTGGCACGGAGAGGCGGCGTACGCATCGCCCGCCAAAGAAAAGCTGAGCAAGATTTTCATCCTGCAGCACGGGCAAGGAAACCATTTTCGCGAAATGGGGAAAGTTGAAGCTGCGGGCGAACTTTTCGCGCGCACGTTCCCGCCGTTCCACAGCGCCCAAGGACTGGAAAGCACGGTTGAATTCCTGAGCCGCGTGGTGCATACCGTGCCCTGCTACGAATTTCAGTTCCTGCCTGATCGAAGTGCCGTTGATTCGGTGCTCGACTTCAATGGTTGAAGAGAGGGGCGAGTCAAACACATTTCGGCAGATTGCGAACAGTCTGATCGCGGACGGAATTGGTTTCAGGTTCCAGGCACGCGGGCGGAGCATGTGGCCCATTATTGGCGACGGGGAAATCATCCACGTGCGCCCGGTACAGAGTTCGCAAATCAAGATTGCAGACATTGTTTTATTCAGGGACGGCAAGAGCTTCAAAGCGCATAGGGTGGTGCGCAAGCAAGGCGATCTGTTCGTCACGCGAGGGGACACCGGGCTCGAACCGGATGGCGTGATCCGAGGGGGGGGGATCGTGGGAAAAGTTATCGCGAAGGAGTGTGCCAGTACAGGGGCAACCGTGCCGCTGGGTAATACATTCGGCCGCCTGAATTTCTTCATGGCAGAAGCCCGAAGACGAGCACGACGGCATTTGTCGCGGTACTCAGTGTTTGCAAAGTACGCATTGTTTGTGTGCTTCCTGAGTTTCCTGTTGCCTTCGGCGCTAGCGCAAGTAGCGTTGGACGCTCCGGCTCCGTTTACGCTTACTTCGGTTGCTAATGCCGCAGGTGGAAACACGGTGTACACCGGAACCATCACCGGCGGTGCGGGAAACGCCTTCGTCGGCGTCGTCTTTACGATTGCAGGATTTACAACTGCGGCAGACAACGGCACCTTCACGTGCACTGCGAGCACGGCAACCACGCTGACCCTGAATAACGCTGCCGGGGCGGCACAGACTCACGCCGCGACCGCCACGGCTTCGCCGACGAGCAGCATCGCGCAGGCCGCAACGCAGGCAACCAATACGGTCACGCTTGCGCACAACACCATCGCTGGTTCGAACCTCGTGCTGGTAGTGGGTGTTTCTTTGAACACAACGGCGGTTCTCACGCTTACCTCGGCCAATGCTGCGTCCGGCGGAAATACCGTATACAACGGCACCATCACAGGCGGCGGGGGCAATGCATTCGCCGGGCTTACTTTCACCGTGGCCGGATTTACTGGTCCAGGTACGGCGGATAATGGGACCTTCACCTGCACGGCCAGCACGGCAACCACGCTGACCCTGAATAACGCCGCCGGTGTGGCTCGGACTCAGGCCGCAACCGCCACCACTACGTCTTTTGGAGCGATCAGCGGAGTCACCTACAACGGCGTGGCCCTGACGCAAGCAGTGGGTCACAGCGACACCAGCGGTGTGCGCCGGGTGGAGATGTGGTACTTGGTTGCCCCTGCGACCGGGAACCACAATGTTGTGGTTACAGAAAATCTTGTTTCCGGCGGGATCGTCGCCACGGTAGTTGGCGCGACAACCTTCACCGGAGCCGACCAGGGCACGCCCATCCGCGCGACGGCTTCGAACGACAGCAAGGGCACCGCCAGTGATTTTGCGAACGTAACCGTATCCAGCGGCTCGAATGACATGGTGCTCGATACATTGGCCATCGATGGGAGCCACGCGGTCACCTCTGCCAGCGGAACCCAGGTGCAGCAATGGGCGCGCACCAGCGGAGCGACGGCTGCGGATGTCTACGGCTATGGCTCGAGTCATGGCGGTGCGCCAAGTGTTCCCATGTCAGAAAACCTCGGTGCAAATATTGTTTGGGCAGATGCCGCGCTTTCGATCCAGCCGGTGCAAGCTGATGTTGCTGTATCGGTGAGTGGTAACTCGACGCTGTTTCCTGCCAATCTCACCTACACAATTACCGTTACGAACAATGGTCCGACCACGAGCGCTGGGGTTGCGCTGACTGACACGTTACCCAGCGGCCTCACCTTTGTTTCTTCGACCCCCAGCCAGGGCTCATGCAGCGGCACAACGACGATTACCTGCAATCTCGGGTCTTTGGCATCGGGCGCGAGTGCAACCATAAGCGTGGTGGTCACGCCGGGGTCTCCGGGCGGCTACACCAACACTGCAAGTGTGACTGCGACCACGCCTGACCTGCTGCAAGCCAACAATTCCGCCACTGGTGTTGCATTTTCCAATTTCGCCGCGTGCGCGACGGGTACTGTCGCCGCCGGGGGGACATTAACCGGTACCATCAATACTTACTATCCCGGAACTCAGACGGCGAATGCCGGATCCGCATCGATAACTCTGGGAACTGCAACCGGGGCCGCGACCGCCATCGCGTCGGGCGATCTCGTGCTCGTCATCCAGATGCAGGATGCAGCAATCAATACATCGAATTCCGGAAGTTATGGAGACGGCATTAGCGGATCGGGATCCACAAACCTCAACAATGCCGGAGCGTACGAATATGCGACCGCCACTAACGCCGTACCGTTGAGTGGAGGCACCCTCACGGTTACCGCATCTGGTCCGGGAGGGGGGCTGTTGTACACCTACACCGCAGCGGCCGCCAGCGCATCGCAGGGCGCTCGAAGATTTCAAGTCGTGCGTGTCCCGAATTATTCGACTGCCACTCTGAGTTCCACGCTTTCAGCGTCGGCCTGGAACGGTTCGACGGGAGGGATCCTGGCGCTGAACACGTCCGGGGTGCTTACCTTAAATAGCGCCACGGTGAGCGTGAATGGATTGGGCTTCCGCGGCGGTGCAGGGATGAATCTCGTGGGCAGCGTAGTTACTCTTACACAAGTTGCGAACGCCGCCGGAGGAAATACAGTCTACACAGGCACGGTAACCGGCGGTGCTGCGAATGCGCTCGCGGGAACTACCTTCATCGTTGCAGGATTCACCAATGCCGCGAACAACGGAACGTTTGTGGCCACGGCCAGCACGGGAACCACGTTAACTTTGGCCAATGCCTCAGGTGTCGCCGAGGTTCGTGCTGCGACTGCGAGCATGAGTCCGGGGGCGACCAACAGCGACTACGCTTTTCTGGCGCCCAATTCATATGCCGGTTTTGGTACACCGAGAATTGGGGCGGACGGTTCAAAGGGTGAGGGGATTGCCGGAACTCCCCACTGGGTGGAATCGGGCAACACTTTCCTGAACACCAACCAGACGTTTGTTGAAGGATATCCGGGCGGCAGTATGGGTCGCGGAGCCCCGGGAAATGCCGGTGCAGGCGGGACGGACGGCGATCCCACGACGGCAGCGGCGGGCGGCAATGACATGAATTCGGGCGGCGGTGGCGGTGCCAACGGTGGAGCAGGCGGCCAAGGTGGCGACACTTGGAGCAACAACCTCACCGTCGGTGGATTGGGGGGGACGGCGTTTCCTGCCGACATCAATCGCGTTGTGCTGGGCGGCGGCGGCGGAGCCGGAACCGGCAACAACAGCAACAGCAACCAGTCCAGCAGTGGAGCTGCCGGCGGCGGGATTGTGATGATTCGGGCCGGGAGTCTCAGCGGTACAGCCACCCTCACGGCCAATGGCGCAGCCGCGTATAACAACACGCCGCAGGATGGCGGGGGTGGCGGCGGCGCCGGCGGCAGCATCATTGTTCTTACCACCAGCGGCGGAGAGGGTGGGCTTACCTTGCAAGCGCAAGGCGGACGGGGCGGCGACGCGTGGGACACGCAGGCCTACAGCAATGCCAATCGTCACGGCCCTGGCGGCGGTGGCGGTGGCGGCGTTGTTCTGACTTCCAGTGTGAGCGGTACGCCCACAATCAGCGTCACGGGCGGAGCCAATGGCGTCACTCTAACTCCTGGTGTGTCCTATGGCGCGACGGCGGGAGCCGCGGGTATCAGTGCAACCAATTTGTCGATTGGCTCCAGCCCTGGACCTCACTCTGCGGCCATCTGCACCGACATGTCGATTACCAAGTCGGGGTCGCCCGAACCGGTACTGCAAAATGCCACGCTGACCTACACACTCACCGTCGCCAACACCGGCCCTCAGACCGCAACCGGCGTCACAGTCGTGGACACTCTTCCGGCACAGGTGACCTACGTCTCGGTGAGTTCCTCGCCAGGTGCGTGGCTCTGCAGCCAGGCTTCAGGTGTGGTGACCTGCACAATGACAAATATGCCCAGCGGCGATGTCGAGACAATTACGATCACGACCACCGCAAATACTCCGGCGCTTGCGGTGAACACGGCGGTCGTCAATTCAGTCACCGCCGATCCCGCGCTGGGTAATAACACTGCAACTTTCACCAGCACAATCGAATTTCCAACGGCTGTAAGACTCAGTTCTCTCTCGGCCGCAACTACGGCAGGCTGTGTTCTCATCACCTGGAACACTGCCGTCGAAGTGCACAATCTCGGCTTCAACGTTTATCGGGAAGTTGCCGGACAAAGGACCAGGGTAAATCCGTCTTTGATCGCCGGCTCAGCCCTGTTCATGCGCGATACCGTTGAACAGCACGGCGCGAAGACGTACGGTTGGATCGACCCGAGCCCAACAGCTTCTGGTTTGTATTGGCTCGAGGATGTTGACCTGAACGGGACCCGCACTTTGCATGGGCCGGTACAAATCGAGCAACAGGCGACAACTTCGTCAGCGTCTCGATCGATCACTGTGCAGAGTATGGCGCGCATAACCTCCGCGGGGACGCCGCCGTCCTCACAAATTTCGAAGACTGCACAATTCCCGTCCGCAACCTATCGTGATCTATCGCTATCAACCGCTACTAACGTTTCTGGTCATGTGCGCGAGACTGTGGCCCGTCCAAGGTCCACGCCCACAACTCGTGCCATAGGCTTCCAGCTTGCGTCGCAGCGCGCGATAAAAATCTTTGTGGACCACGAAGGCTGGTATCGCATTACTCAGCCGCAGTTGGTTGCAGCTGGGTTGACTCCAAACGCGGAAGCATCAAACCTGCACCTATTTGCGGAAGGAGTCGAACAAGCGATTCGAATTACCGGAGGTGACTTTCACTTCGGGGCGAATGCCGCAATCGAGTTCTACGGCACGGCTATCGATACGCCCTACACTGGCCAGCGTGCCTACTGGCTGGTCATCGATAATCGCCCCGGCAAAAGAATCGAAACTGCCGCTGCAGCCGGAACTCCCGGTCCCGGCGCGCAGACGTTCGTGCAGACGATCGAACTGAAGCCACGGACCACCTATTTTGCCGCCTTGCTCAAAGAAAATACCGACAATTTCTTTGGACCGTTGGTCTCTCCCACTCCGGAAGCGCAAACAATTAACGTCTCAAACCTGGGAGCTGGAGAAGGCTCGCTTCAACTAGCCCTGCAGGGCGTCACTCTCGGCCAGCAGCATGAAGTAACCGTGGTGCTGAACGGGGCGACTCTCGGAAGCTTGCGCTTCGCGGATCAACAGAATGCCAGCACCCGCCTTGCAATTCCTTCGGGCGTACTCGTCAACGGCAGCAACACCATCACGCTTACAGCACAGCAGGGGGACAATGATGTTAGCCTTGTGGACCATATCGATCTGAGCTTTCCGCACACTTTCGCTGCCGATTCAGACTTCCTAAAATTTACAGCTGCTGCCGGTCAAGGTGTCACCATTTCCGGATTCACTCGACCGCCCAGCCGATTGGTCGATATCACCGACACCTCGCACTTGATCGCTCTCACATTTGAAACGGTGGCTCATGGAGCATCTTATGCACTGAGCGCGACAGTGCCTGCCACTGCTTCCGGTCAACACACGCTCATGGCGCTCTCGGATGCGCAGCTTGCGTCTGCTGCGGGAATGGCATTGCATCTGCCGACCAACTTGCACACACCGCAAACTGGCGCCGAAGCAGTTGTGCTGGCAGCGCCAGAGTTCGTGAACCAGGTGCGCCCACTCGCCGAGCTCCGTCGGTCCGAGGGCAGGAGCATCGCAATTATCAACGTGAACGAGGTGTATGACGAATTTAACTTCGGGGAGCGAACGCCGTATGCGATACGCGACTTCTTGCGCACGGCGAGTCTCGCGTGGACGAGTAAGCCGCATTACTTGATTCTCGCGGGCGATGCCTCGGTTGATCCCAGAAATTATCTCGGCTTCGGTTTCCTCGACTTTGTGCCGACAAAGGTGGTCATCACTGCCGAATTGAAGACCGCCTCCGATGATTGGTTTTCCGATTTCGAAAACACGGGTTTTGCAAAGATTGCCACTGGCAGGCTGACCGCGCGTACTCCGGTAGAGATGGAAACGATCGTGGGCAAGATCGTGGGCTACAACAAGGGCGGGGGCGGCACCTGGACCAACCAAAGCATGCTGGTCGCGGACGTAGACGATCCATCCGTGAGCTTCTCGCAGGCGGCGCTATCGGTGCAGAAGATGCTGCCTTCGAGCATGAAAGTGAGTGACGTTTTCGTGAGCGCGATTGGGCCGAGCACGGCACAACAAGCTGTCCTTGCGGGTGTGAATGCAGGCAAGCTGCTGGTGAACTACAACGGCCACGGATCGGTGGAAATCTGGGGCAGCGGCCTGTTCAACAATAGCCTGGCAAGTTCACTCACCAACGGCACAAAGCTGCCGATGTTTGTGGCCATGAACTGCCTGAACGGGTTCTTCCATGACGTTTACACGCAGAGCCTGGCGACCGCGCTCATGCTTTCACCGAACGGAGGAGCGGTTTCGGTGTGGGCGTCTTCAGGGCTGACTGAGCCAGGGCCGCAGTTCCAGATGGATCAGGCATTTGTGCGGGCGCTGTTCTCGCAACCCGGTATGACGGTGGGGGATGCGGTGCTGAGCGCGAAGTCCGGAATTAAGGACTCGGACGTGCGGAAGACGTTCATTCTGTTTGGGGACCCGATGATGCGGCTGAAGTCGGCGACGGAGACGGTTCATTCTCCGGGACTGCCTCGCGCGGATGGACCGGTTGTTCATGGCCCGGAGCGGGAGTCGAGCTTCAGACGAGACATCGAATGACCGGCGAGCGATAAAGAAGAATTTCCCACCCCGTCTCCGCAGAGAAGGCGGAGACAGAGTGTGGCACCCTTTGATTTCTTCTCGACCCAGCTATCCTCTTGAAAACAGGAAATCCTCAGAAATCCCCAAGCTGGAAGTCATGACTAACAGGCGGCTTATTCGTCGAATGAGCGTATGTCATCCCGGCGAGTCGTCTTGTTTGTTTGCATTGCGGTCACCAGCATTGTCGTGACGCTACATGGGCAGGTGAAGCCTTCCGCCGCGCCCAGAGTTGCGGTCGCGGTTCGCACCGACCACCCGCCGAAAATCGATGGCACCCTGAACGATCCGGCCTGGAGTTCCGCGCCGGTGGTTACTGACTTCCGCCAAAAGGAGCCGATTGAGACTCAGGCGGCGACCGAGAAAACCGACGTTCGGATCCTCTTTGACTCCCGGCACATTTACTTCGGGATCTACTGCCATGACCAGAGTCCGAAGAGCATCGTCGCTACCGAGTTGCGCCGTGACCTGACACAGGACCTGGACGACAATTTCGCGGTCATTATTGATCCCACCCTGAGCCATCGAAATGGTTATGTTTTTGAGGTCAACCCGCTCGGGACGCAGCGGGACGGCGCAGTGATTGAAGAACAGGCGCCTCCGCCGCCCGACTCAATCGTGGACTCCAGCTGGGACGGGCTGTGGAATTCCGCAGCGAAGCGCACGGACGACGGCTGGACCGCGACCATCGAGGTTCCTTTTAACACGCTGAATTTTCATGGCGGGTCGGATGTGACCTGGGGGATCAACTTTCGCAGGTTTATTCGCCGGAAGAATGAAGAAGACGAATGGTCGGGATACTTCAGGGTGTTCGGGTTCTGGCGTCTTTCACAGGCGGGAACGTTGCAGGGGCTGAAGGGAATTGAGAGTGGCCGGCTGCTGGTGATTAAGCCGTATGGGTTGATTGGCGCGGAGAGCCTGTCGGGGCAACCCTGGAACGCGCTGCACAGTGGCGGCGTGGACGTGAAGTATGGATTGACCAGCAACCTGATCGCGCTGGGGACGGTGAATACGGATTTCTCCGACGCCGATGTGGATCAGCAGCAGTTCAATCTCACGCCATTTCCGATTCTGATTCCGGAGAAGCGGCGGTTTTTCCTTGAGGACGAAGATGTTTTTAATTTTGCCCTGTGGAATCAGGACCTGTTGTTTTTCAGCAGGCAGATCGGGATCGATCCGGTCAGCGGGCGTCAAGTGCCGATTGATGTAGGGGGGAAGGTCGCCGGCCATGCTGGCGGCTTCGATCTGGGTTTCATGGACGTGAAGACTCGAGAAGAGGATTTCGCGCCGTACGCAAACTACTCGGTTGCGCGGGTGAAGAAGCCGCTGACACCGGGCTCCTATGTTGGCTTTATTGCGACGAACAAGGAATCCGGGAACCCGCTCGATCCATACAACCGATCGGGCGGAGTGGACGCGAAGTTTGTCGTGTTCCAGAACCTGAACTTGCGGGGGTATTACGCGAAGTCGTGGACGCAGGGATTGAACGGCGACAATGCCGCGTTCGGTGGGCGGCTGACCTACGCGAACAACTGGTTCAACATCTACGCCGGGCATGGCGTGACCGAGAAGAACTTCAACCCGGAGATCGGCTTTGTCACCCGCATTGACGATCAGCCGACGATTGTTCAGGTGAACCTCACGCCGCGACCGCATGCGCTGGGGATTCGTGAGATCGATGTTGGAGGATTCGTTTTTCACGATCCGAACACCGAAGGGCAGCTCATTTACAAGGAGTGGAGCCCGGCGATTCAAGTTCAATTTAACAACAGCGCGCAGATTAATACTGATCCCTATGACGTGCAGCACCAGTTGCTTCTGCAACCGCTGCATCTTTATAAGAACATCTCGGTTCCGGCGGGAGCATACACATTTGCAGAGCATCAAATCGCCTACACATCTTCTGGAAATCATCGAATGACCTACACGGGCCAGTTCCTGTGGGGCGATTACTATTCCGGGACCCTCAAGAGTGCGACATTCACCGCGCAATATCGTCCGAACGCGCATTTAACCCTGGCAGCGAATGACACCCTGAACCTGTTTCGCCTGCCGCAAGGGAACTTCAGCGTCGAATTAGCAGGACTGCAGATCAGCTATGCGTTTAGCCGGCTGGTGAATCTGACAACGTTCCTGCAGGCCGATACCGGCCAGCTTCAGGCGGCGAGCGCGAACATCCGACTGCGGTATACCTTTCGTCCGGACAGTGATCTGTACGTGATCTACAACAACGGGACGCGGTTCCAGAGCCTGGTGGCAGGGAATCCGGCGCTGGTGCGCGAGCAGAGGTTTGCGATCAAGGGGACGTATTCGTGGTCGAGGTGAGGCTTCGACACGGTCCACGGTAAATCCCCATGTCTCGAAAACCGCGAGACATGGGGCACCCTCGTTATGAGATATTTCCCGCGAACTATAATGTTTGCGGAGTTTCCTCCGCGTGGATGCCGACTTTCGTATTGGCGAGTTCCTGGTCAGTCCTGCACTGAATCAGATTTCGAAAAATGGGACCAGCGCCCGCATCGAGCCCAAGGCCATGCGGGTGCTGGTTTATCTTGCCGAGCACCCCGGTGTTGTCAGCAAAGAACAATTGATCTCGGCGGTTTGGCCGGACGTGTTTGTCTCGGAGGACGTGCTGCCGGGTTGCGTGTCTGCACTGCGCAAAACTCTCAGCGACGATGCTCGTCGTCCGAAGTTTATTGAGACGATCCATAAGAGCGGTTATAGGCTGCTTGTGCCGGTCGAGCGGGTGAACGGGAATGGCGCTGCGCAGGTTGCGGCAGAGCCTGCCAAGGTCGTAACTTCACAACCCAGTCGCACTCGTCGGGTGGCGATCGCGATGGCGGTGGTTTTGATCGCTGCAGTTCTGGTTGCGGCGCTGGCGTGGCCCCGGCACCAATACGACTCGGTTGCTGTCCTGCCCTTCGAAGAAGCTTCGCGCGATTCCGCTACGCAATATTTGAGCGACGGCATCCCCGAGCAGGTGGTCAACGATCTCTCTCAGTTGAGCACGCTGCGAGTTATGGCGTGGGCCACGGTTTGCCGGTATCACCAGCACAATGTCGACGTGCGCGCGGTGGGACGTGAACTCGGGGTGAAAGCGGTGCTGAGCGGAAGCCTTCTGCGCGATGGCGACCGGCTGATGCTGCGGACAGAATTGGTTGACGTAACTCGCGGCTCACAACTCTGGGGCAAACAGTATGACGCGAACATTGCCGACGCCCCGAAGCTGCAGCAGCAGATTTCGCAGGACATTGCCTCAAACTTGCGGGTGCGCCTGACCGAAAGCGAACAGGAAAGAATTCAGCGGCACTACAGCGCTTCGCCGGCGGCTTATGAACTTTATTTGAAAGGGCGGTTCTATTGGGACAAGCGGACGAAGCAAGGACTGGAGCAGGCGATCCAGTATTTCGAACAGGCCATCAAAATCGATCCGAATTATGCGTTGGCTTACGCGGGACTGGCCGACAGTTACGCTCTGCTCGATGACTGGGGCGATACCGCTCCGCGCGATTCGTTCCCCAAAGCACGTGCTGCCGCGGAAAAGGCCATTGCTATTGATGACTCTCTGGCTGAGGCGCATGCTTCGCTCGGCCTGGTGCGCGAGGCCTACGATTGGGATTGGGCCGGCGCTGAGAAGGAATTCAAGCGTGCGATTGAACTGAATCCGAACTACGCGACCGCTCACCAGTGGTACGGGCTATATCTCGCCAGCTTTGGACGGTTCGCGGAAGGCGAAGCGGAGGTTCGGCGGGCGAAGGAACTCGATCCTCTCTCGCCGATCGTCAACATGGCGCTTCCCGAGGTCTACACCTGGGAGCGGCGATACGACGATGCAATTCCTGAGTACAAAAAGATCCTCGCGCTCGATCCTTCATTTCCGGGCGCCTATGGGAACCTCACAGACATTTACGAAAAGAAGCACATGTATGCAGAGGCGCTGGACCTCTCCCAGCAATACGCCGCATTAAAAGGCGAGTCGGATATGGCGCGCGAAGCGCGAAAGGCGTTTGCGGAATCCGGTTACAACGGACTTTTGCGCACGGAACTCGCTAAAGGGCTCGAGGAGCGCGCACACGGCCAATACAACAACCCAGTCGCCATTGCCGGGGTCTATGCTCTTCTCGGTGATCAACAGAAAGCTCTCGACTGGTTGCAAAGAGGCTATGAGGAGCACTCAAGCGGCATGCAGTACATCGGCGTGTATCCGGAATTCGATTCCTTGCGTGACAACCCAAAATATCAGTATTGGTTGGGCGTGCTGGGATTGCCGGTGGTGAAAGGACCGCGCAGCTAAGCCAAGATGCGGCCGTGTCGCGCGGCGTTTTTACTTCCTTATTTTGCGAAGACCGAACATTTCTTGAATTTGCTCATGACCCACGCGATCGAAATCATCTGGCACAGAAATTTCGCCGTGCATAAAGCCTATCCGTCGGACCTTACGCTCAGTCGGAGCGTCAACTGCGACTTTGACGAGCGGCTTCCCGGACTTCGAGATCACGAACGACTTGCCCTTCGAAGCTTCGTCAACGAGCCTGAAGAGTTGCTTCTTCGCGGTGTGAATGTCAACCGTCTTCATATAAATAAGTCTAACTTGCGCCTTCGTCAGGAGACTCCCCCCATGAGGCGTTTGGTAGGCCTTACCAGTACTGCAAGCAATATTCCTGCGGCGATGGCGACGGCGCCTCCTACGCCAAACAGTGCGGGCAGAGGAACACTTTCATAGAGCGAACCGGCTTTGCCGGCCAGCCAGTTTCCTGTCCCGATCGAGAGGAACCAGACGCCCATCACAAATCCCTGGGCGCGGCTGGGCGCAAGCTTGGTCATAGCGCTCAGGCCTACGGGACTAAGGCACATTTCGCCGACCACACTGAGCAGGTAACAAACATTGAGCCAGTGTGGAGACACGTGGGTCCCATAAGCCGCAGGAACCATAACCAGAAAGCTCAGCCCTACGATCAAAACTCCCAGGGAGAACTTTGTGGGATACGACGGTTGCCGGTCGCCAAGCCTGATCCACAACCAGGCGAATAGCGGCGCGAAGGGAAAAATCACCAGGATGGGCTGAACGGACTGGTACCAGCTGGCTGGGAACTCATAACCGAGGATGACGCGATTGGTGTTACGCTCTGCGAAAAGGCTCAACGTCGAACCGGCTTGTTCATAGATACCCCAGAAGATTGCCGAGGCGATAAAGAAGACAAGGATCGACGCAGCTCGTTTGCGTTCCTCCACAGACCAGCCTTTGCCGAAAATCATCCAAGCGAAAACGACAGCCGCCAAGGCGATCAGGATCCATCCCAAGCCGTTTGAAATCTCCTCCGCCGTAATCGTGAACATACCTTGAGAAGCCAGCACTGCCGGAACGATGATCGCAATTAAGAATGCAGCTACCGCCAACGACCCGAGCCGTTTCTGCCGTCGGTCTCGTTCCAGGTCGCCGGTGCTCGCAGGATGCAATCCCGCCTCTCCCAGCCAGTTCCGGTTGAGCATGTATTGAATCAATCCCGCGACCATGCCTATAGCCGAAGCAAGAAAGCCGAGCCTCCAATTCACTCGTTCACCTATCCAGCCGCAGATAAGGGGCGAGATGAATGCACCTACATTGATGCCCATGTAAAAAATCGAGAAGCCGGCGTCTCGGCGGCGGTCCTCGGGCGAGTAGAGTTGCCCGACGATGGTGCTGACATTTGGCTTCAGCAGGCCGGTCCCGATCATGAGGCAGCCGAGCCCGGCGTAAAACGCGGTGATACTCCGCGAGGCAAGAAACAAGTTGCCGGCAGAGATCAGAATCCCGCCGTATAGAACTGCGCGTCTCTGTCCGATGATGCGGTCGGCGACCCATCCGCCCGGAAGAGCCAGAAGATAAACCATGGCGGTGTAAAAGCCGTAAAGCGAGCCCGCTTTGACGACCGAGAATCCAAGTCCGCCGTGCGCGACATCGGCGGTCATATACAAAATCAGCAGGGCGCGGGTGCCGTAGTAGCTGTAACGCTCCCACATTTCGGTGAAGAAGCAGGTGGCAAGGCCGCGGGGATGGCCGAAGAAACGCGTGTCGGTGGAGACGGTTGAAACCGAGGTTGTGGTGGCCAGGTCGGTGCTCCTCTAGGCTAAGATGCCGCCCCGTGGAAGATAGCAGAGGCCAGCCGATTTCGCACGCTGTCTCTATGGCGTTCCTCTGTGTACCTCTGCGCCCTCTGTGGTTAAAGGTTTTCGCGGCGTAAGAATGCACCTACTGAAGGCATGGAGGTACACAGAGGAACCCTACTGCGAATTCCCGATTACCCCGGTGATAGTACGGATGGAATCTTCGCCTAGCCTGATGAACCCGCCAAAATGACCAAAGTGGCGGGTTTCCGCCTCGTGGGAGAGCTCATTTATGCGCCTGAGAATTTTAGTTGCCACGTTGCTTGTCGCGGCTTTCGCCAGCGCCAAAGAAAAGCACTATCAGAGCGGTAAGCTCCTGAGGA
This sequence comes from Acidobacteriota bacterium, assembly GCA_046735175.1. Lineage (GTDB taxonomy): Bacteria > Acidobacteriota > Terriglobia > Terriglobales > Acidobacteriaceae > Gp1-AA145. The sequence continues at coordinate 17,332 of JBKPSP010000153.1, read as the reverse complement.
TGGAGTCTGTGAAGTGCGGCACCGACGCGAAGAACGGAAAGAGCCTTGCCGGCGAAATGATCGGCACCGACTCCGCGCACATGAAGACGAGGGAGCTTCTCTGCCAGCAGTACACACTGCAGACGGAGACCGTGATCTACACCATCCAGCCGAAGGATGAGAAGCATCCTGCCCTGCTGCCGATCGGTGAAAAAGCCCAGTTCCGCATCGACAGGGACAAGATCCAGCTGCGGGTGGAAGACGCCGACGACAAAGAGCGCGAATACCTGGTCATTTCAATGGTGCCGAGGCAAGCCGACGACGAGGCCGCCACGTTATCTAAAAAGTAATCCGCTTCAGCCGAAGTTCAAATTCCCCATCCTGTCCTGCAGCAACCCGGACAGGATGGGAATCCCGGTTAAGTCTTTAGTACTCCGGTCTTTTCCTTCAAGAAGTCAGGTTTCTCCGGCATCTGCTACCCCATCCGCCCGATTGCCACTGCCATCTGAACTCCATACTCTGGCAATGACAACTCAGGTGCGGAGGAACTCGTAATGCCCCCCCAATCGCGCACTACGCTTGCAGCTGCTCTGTTTTTCGGCCTTGCTTTTTCGGATCACGTACAAGCTCAGACCCAGCAGCAACCGGGGCCCGGCGACCTCGTTAAGTCAGTTATTCAGAAGGAATTAAGTTCCAGCGCTTCGTCAGATGTTCAATGGAAGTATGTGCTTGAAAAGGACATCGACGGGAAGCGGGAGACCCGTGAGGTGGTCGAGACCAAGTCTGGATCGCTCGACCGGCTGCTCGCGATTGCAGGCAAGCCCCTGGGTACGACTCAGCAGCATGATGAATTACAACGACTCCTGCGCCTTTCGCACAATCCAGACGAGCAGCGCAAGCTAGCCGAGGCGAGAAAGAAAGACGCAGACCAATGCGTCGCCTTCCTCAAGATGATTCCCCAGACGTTCATCTTCGAATACGCCGGAGAACATGCCGGACCGAACGGTGAACTGGTCAAGCTGACTTTCAAACCCAATCCCAACTTCCAGCCGCCCACCCGTGAAGGGAAGGTCATGCACGAGTTGGCCGGCACCCTTTGGGTTGATATCAAACAGCAGCGCCTGGCGGCGATCAATGGACAGTTGCTAAACGAGGTGAAGTTCGGCGGAGGACTCCTGGGCCATCTTGAAAAGGGCGGCAGCTTCAATGTGAAGCGGATGGAAATCGCACCCGGGCAATGGGAGTTGACGGAGATGGAAGTCGATATGCGCGGCAAAGCCCTCCTATTCAAAACCATATCCGTGCAGCAGAACGAGCGGCACCATGATTTCCAGCGCATACCTGACGACATAACCATGGCCGATGCGGCCGCGATGCTCATGAATAAAAGCCTTCTCGCGGAAAAGCGCTAAGGATGGTGGTTGAGATCGCGCATTAGTCGAGGCTCCCCTTTACGCACCTGAGAAATGGGGTTGCTACCGTATGGATACGCTGCAGCGAGCTGACTAATCTAGTAGTGACTGCAGCACGACCAAGGATCAAGAAGTCTTTGTAAGCGGGCCAGCAGCAAGTTGAAAGTAGGAGAGACCCATGCGGACCCGCGCCCTCGTAGTGGCCTTGTGCCTTTTTGCGTGCCTTAGCTATATTGCCATCCCTGCCGTTGCTCAGAATTCTTCGTCTTCACAACCTAGCAATGAAACTAGTGTGGAAGGCAGAGTGACTTCCGTCAGCAGGACCACTCTGGTGATTCGCACGGATGAGAACCAGTATCAGCTTTTTACCTATGACAGCGCCGCGGTGCGCCCCAGAGCGCTGGCGGTGGGCGCGAGGGTGCGGGTAACCGCCGGATCGGCGGACGAAAATGGAACCCGCGTAGCGACGAATGTAGAGGTGGTCAGCGCGGCCGGAGGTACGTCCAATAGCGGGGACAAAGGGGCGCAGGCAGCTCCGGTGCCGCAGCAGGTGCGGACGGCTGAAGCTGAAATTCGCCGCGAGAGCCGGCGCTGGCGCTTAGGCGGCCGCGCAGGGATCGGCTTCGATCCTGAGTTGTTTACCTTCGGCGTGCAGTCACAGATGGGACCGATCTTCCACCCGCGTGTGCTGTTTCGGCCCAACGCTGAATTTGCCTTTGGAGAAGTCACTGACCTGATCGCCCTGAATCTGGAAGGAATCTATCGATTCTCCACGCCTTATCGCGGGGGCGTTTGGACTCCGTACGTGGGCGCAGGCCCGGCATTGATCTTTATTCACCAGAATTTTCAGCAAGGCCGCGACATCGACTTCGGCAACTTCGATTATGAAACCGGTTTCAATGTCCTGGCAGGAATGCAATCGCGCAGCGGCATGTTCGGGGAACTGAAAACCAGCTTGTGGTCAGGGCCTGCACCGAAATTGCGTCTCATTATCGGATACACGTTTTAAATTTGCCCGACGCGGCAGGTCAGGGCTCGGCGAAAGCCGTGCTCAGACCTGCTAGGCTAATGAATATCCCCTTTGGAGATGTTCATGAACGCACAGGTATCCACGCCCTCAGATCCGTTTTTCCAATTCAAGCAAGTCCAAAAACAAGGCTGGGCGCATTTCGCGCCGCTCGAGGCTCTGACTATTCCGCAGGCAGCACGGCTGGTTCGTCACGCCAAGGTGAAGGCGGGCGATCGAGTCCTGGATGTCGGCTGCGGCACGGGCGTCGTTTCAATCACAGCTGCGCGCATCGGCGCACAGGTTGCAGGCCTTGACCTTACTCCAGAGTTGCTGCAGCGCGCTCGCGAGAATGCGGCGATTTCTGAGGTGCAGATTGATTTTCATGAGGGTGACGCCGAGAGCTTGCCGTTCGCCGATTCGTCCTTCGACGTAGTGCTGAGCCAGTTCGGCCACATCTTCGCGCCGCGGCCTGAGATTGCGACTGCGGAGATGCTTCGCGTGTTGAAGCCCGGAGGAACGATTGCCTTCGCCACCTGGCCGCCGGAATTGTACGTTGGCCGCTCGTCGGCTTTGGCAATGAAATACCTGCCGCCGCCGCCGAACGTTCCCTCGCCATTCCTCTGGGGCGATCCCGGCGTGATTCGTCAGCGGCTCGGAAACCGAGTGAAGGATATTTCGTTTCACAGCGCCACTATGAATGTGCCGGCGCTCAGTCCGCAGCTTCATCGTACCAACGTGGAACGGACGGTGGGCGCGATGGTTAAGCTGGTAGAAGTGCTTTCCGCGAGCGATCCAGCGAAGTTGGAAGAATTCCGGAAGGAAGCTGAGGCGCTGGCGGCGGAATATATCGAGGACAACGTGCTCAGGCAGGACTATTTGCTGACGAGGGCGACGAAGATCTGACCATGAAATCAGCTTATGACAGCTTTCTTGCGGCTGGTATCCCTCCTAAGAAAGTTTGCAGCGTCGCGGTCGGATCCTCAGTTCGTTCAATTTCTTTGTATAGATCACTGAATTTTAAATCTGACGCCAGCCAGCATCTCCTTATCTTCAAGAAGATGAGCCAGCAGCTTCTCCCAATTGGTCACAGCACGATGCTCAAGCACCAGTTTTAGAGCGATGTTCTCGAGAAACAAATATTCAGTTGCGCGGAGGACGAGTCCAAGGCGTTTTCTCTCTTGATTGGTCATGAGGTGAACTCTAAGTTTGCATGACTTTCAAGTTCGGGCTGGCTATCAGGGGCGCTTCGGTCGCGCGCTGTACTTCTTCAAACGTTAGGCCGGGGGCGATTTCGTCCACCACAAGGCCAGTCGGGGTAACGCGAATGTAGGCCATCTCGGTCACAATAGTGTCGACCACTCTTGCGCCGGTCAGCGGCAGGGTGCATTTTTTCAAAATCTTGGGCTGGCCTTCGCGCGTGGTGTGTTCCATCGCGACCACAACCCGGCGCGCGCTGGCAACCAGGTCCATCGCGCCGCCCATGCCTTTGACCATTTTCCCCGGGATCATCCAGTTGGCGAGGCTCCCTTCTTCGTCGACTTCCATCGCGCCAAGCACGCTCAGGTCAATATGGCCGCCGCGAATCATCGCGAAGGAATCGGCGCTCGAAAAATAGGAGGTTCCGGAAAGTTCGCTGACAGTTTCCTTGCCCGCATTAATCAGGTCGGGATCCTCCTGCCCTTCGAGCGGATACGGCCCGATGCCAAGCATCCCGTTCTCGCTCTGCAGCACCACTTCGATGCCCGGCGGCACGTGGTTCGCAATGAGCGTCGGCATACCAATGCCGAGGTTCACGTAGAAGCCGTCGCGCAGTTCGCGGGCGATGCGCGTGACGATGCGTTCGCGTTTGTCGAGGTCTTTGGGCATGAGGACCGTCGTTCGTCGTTGGTCGTACGTCGTTCGCCAAACCGCGTGAGCACAAACTGTGATTTTGGCCAACGACGTACGACCAATGACCAACGACTACGACACTTTCCTTACCGTCCTTCTCTCAATTCTCTTTTCGTACAATTCGCCCCGCAAAATACGCTTCACGTAAATTCCCGGCGTGTGGACATTGTCGGGATCGAGCTCCCCGACTTCGACCAGGTGTTCTACTTCGGCGATTGTGATCTTCGCAGCTGCGGCCATCATGGGATTAAAGTTCCGCGCTGTCTTGCGATAGACGAGGTTGCCCTGCTTGTCGCCCTTCCAGGCCTTCACGAAGGCGAAGTCGGCCGTCAGCGCACGCTCCATTACGTACATGCGGCCCTCGAACTCGCGTGTTTCTTTGTTTTCGGCAACGATGGTGCCGAATCCGGTAGGCGTGAAAAATGCTGGAATGCCCGCACCACCGGCACGAATCCGTTCCGAAAAGGTGCCCTGCGGAATCAATTCCAGGTCAATGGTCTTTTCAAGCACCATCTGTTCGAGCAGCTTGTTCTCGCCGACGTAGGTCCCGATGTGACGGCGAATCTGGCCGGCGGCCAGCAGCAGGCCCATGCCCAGGCCATCCACCCCTACGTTGTTGCTGATAGTGAAGAGGCTCTTTGTCCCCTTCCGCACGAGCGCGCGGATCAGGTTTTCAGGGATCCCGCACAGGCCGAAACCGCCAATCATGATGGTCGCTCCATCAGGAACGTCGCGGATGGCTTCGTCGGAGTTGGGGACGACTTTATTCACTGCGAAGTGATTCTAAAACACATTCACCACAGGGACACAGGGGCACACGACACAGGGGCACAGGGAAAACCTTTTTGAAATAAGAACCGCGTTGGTCGATAGGCTACGATTTCTTCAATTTTGGTTTGGTGTTCCCTGTGTCCGTGTGCCCCTGTGGTGAATGTGTTCTGAGCCGGTGCGCGATATCGAAGGCTGCCTCCAACTCGCGCGTGTCCAGGTTTTCGCGGATGTGCGTCAGTTGCTGCTCCAGTTTCAGCAGCGCGTCGGCAATCTGTTTTTTGTTAGTAAGGGTGATATCCCGCCACATGGAATAGGGGCTGGCGGCGATGCGCGTCATTTCACGCAAAGCGCGTCCACCAGACTCGAGCAGGGGAGCGCGCGGGCCGTACTCCTCGACCAGGGTCGCCGCCAGGGCGGTCGAGAGCATTTGGGGGACGTGGCTGATCCAGGCGCAGAGTTGATCGTGGTCGGCAGGATTTAACACTTCAATGCGGGCGCCGATTTGTTTCAGCAGGTCGGCGAACGCGCGAGCGCTCTTGCCTTTGAGAGATTCTCCCGTTTGCGGCGTCAGAAACCAGACTGCTCCGCGAAACAGATCGGCATCAGCGAATTCGATGCCGGAGTTTTCCTTTCCGGCCATTGGATGGCCGGGGAGGAAGCGCTCTGAGGCTTTTCCGCCGAAGGCCTGTGCTGCCGCGCGAACGATTTCTGATTTTGTGCTGCCGACGTCCGTCAGCAAAGTGCAGGGAGGTAAATGTGGAGCGAGTTTCTCGATCAGTTGAACGATTCCGCCAACTGGAGTCGCAAGGAGCACAAGATCGCTGCCGGCACAGGCTGCAATCGGATCAGCTACCGCACGATCGATGGCCCGAAGCTTGCGCGCCTTTGGCAGAACCGGTTTGCGGTCGCAGCCGACGATGGTGCCGCGGAATCCATGTTTCTTGAGGGCGAGTCCGAACGAGCCCCCGACGAGGCCGGTGCCGACAATAGTGATTTGATGGAAGGCAGCCACTAGCTTCTAGCTGCTAGCTACTAGCAATCGATTCGGGAACGCTAGAAGCTAGGAGCTAGTGGCTAGTAGCTGAACTATGCGATCTTTCTCCCCACAGCCGGCGCGATCATGCGCAGCGTATCCATCAGTTCTGAAAACTGCTTGGGATAGAGCGACTGCGCGCCGTCGGAAAGCGCCTTGTCGGGATCGTGGTGCACTTCGATCAGCAACATGTCTGCACCGGCAGCGACGGAGGCGCGGGCCATGGGCGCGACTTTATCGCGAATTCCCGTGCCGTGCGACGGATCAGAGGCCATGGGTAAATGTGAAAGCTTGTGAACCACGGGAATGGCACAGATGTCGAGCGTGTTGCGCGTGTAAGTTTCGAATGTGCGAATACCACGCTCGCACAGGATCACGTCGTAGTTCCCGCCCGACATGATGTATTCGGCAGAGAGCAGCAGTTCTTCAATGGTCGCTGCGATCCCACGCTTCAGCAGGACCGGCCGCTTTACTTTGCCAAGCTCCCGCAGAAGGTTGAAATTTTGCATGTTGCGCGCGCCAACCTGGAATATGTCGATGTAGGGAAGCATGACGCCGATTTGCGAGATTTCCATGACCTCGCTGACCACGAGCATGTTGAATTTGTCGCCAGCTTCGCGAAGCAGTTTCAAGGCCTCCAATCCGAGCCCCTGGAATGAGTAAGGAGAGGTGCGAGGTTTGAAAGCGCCGCCGCGCAATGCACGCGCGCCCGCCTTCGCAACCATTTCAGCCACCGTAAAGAGCTGATCGCGCGACTCGACCGAACATGGCCCGGCTACTACGACCACCTCGTCACCGCCGATCTTCACGCCATTGGAGAACTGAACCACAGTTCCCTCGGGACGGAACGCCTTCCCCGAAAGCTTGTAAGGCGCGCTGATGCGGTGAACATGCTCGACTCCGCCCAGGACTTCGAGGTTGCGGGTGTCAAAATCGGCACGCGCGCCGACCGCCGCTAGAATGCTCTGGCGTTCGCCCGTGGTGCGATGGACGGAGAATCCCATCTGCATCAGGTGTTCGATGACCACCTGAATCTGATCTTCAGTTGCGGTTTCCTGCATCGCGACAATCATAGATAGCTGTCAGCCCTCAGCTTTCAGCTATCAGTTCAGCGCATTTGGCTGAGAGCTGATGGCTGAGAGCTGAAAGCTTCAATCATTTACCTCCGGATCAATCTCCGTATCCCCGAAGCCGTCGCTTGGCGCCGGCTTGTTCATTACTTCCATCTCGCTCTGGCGCATTACGTCTATGATGCGCTCAAAAATTCGGATCAGGCCACGGTCGGGAAGCGGGCCGCCGTTTGCTTTTCTTGCGTTCTCCAGAACGACTTTCTCGCGGTCTGGCTCGTAAACCGGAAGTCCCGCGCCCGACTTCAATCTTCCGATCTCATGGACAGCCTGCGCGCGCTGGCTCAGCAGTTCGACCAGCTTGCGGTCAACGTCGTCAATTTTGTGACGCCAGTCGGAGATATCCATAGAGCCTTCAGCCGTCAGTCTTCAGCCATCAGGTAAAACGACGCCTGCTTGCCAATGGGTAGGCAGGAACACGGCATCGGCTATTCGGCGCTGCCGCTTCTGCTTTTCCTGATGGCTGACGGCTGATGGCTGACGGCTGAAAGCTGTTCTATAAATTCTGCCACAGCTTGAGCTTCTTTGCCGGGATTCTGCTCGATGGTCTGCACAATCGCGCTGCCGACCACGGCGGCGTCGGCGAATTCGCCAACAGCGGAGACGTGCTCCCGAGAGGAGATTCCGAAGCCCACCGCGATGGGCAGATTGGTGAACTTGCGGAGCCGTTTCACCAGGGTATGGGCGTCTTCGGTGAGGTCTTTGCGCGCACCCGTGATCCCAGTTCGCGAAATCGCGTAAATAAATCCGGTCGAGCCTTCTGCGATCCGCTTCAGGCGGTCGTCGGTGCTGGTCGGCGCCGCTAGAAAGACAGTCGCCAGCTTGCCCTTGCGCATGAGCCTGAGATATTCGCCCGCCTCTTCGACGGGAAGATCCGTGACGAGAGCGCCGTCAACACCTGCGTCGGCCGCGGTGTCCACGAACTTTTGCAGGCCCATGCGCAGGATGGGATTGAGGTACGAGAAAACGATGAGTCCGGCATCGCTTAGCTTGCGAATCTCCTGCGCAAGCTTCAGTACCTGTTCCAGAGAAACTCCATTGCGCAGCGCCCGTTCGCTGGCCCTCTGAATGACCGGGCCATCCGCGACAGGGTCGCTGAACGGAACGCCTAGCTCGATGACCTCCGCGCCAGCATTGATGGCCGCCAGAGCCACATCTCGGGATGTGCGCAGGTCGGGGTCGCCGCAGGTGATGTAAGCGACGAGGGATGGCTTGTTTTCGAATCGAAGTGGCATGGAGTCCAACCAAGAACTATCTCATAAGTGGACTTCCAGGTGACCGGCTGCTCATAGGCAATTCAATCAGCCTCGGCGGAATTCAGGCGAGATTTTCTTGTTGTGTCTACCCGTGACTCTTCAGAGGGAAGTACCAAGAGCTGTCAGTAGAAAACCAGCACCACCCAATACGCGCCGTTGGGGTACTTCTGCGTCTTCGCGTAGCAGGTCCCGGCGGAGTAGGTTCGGAGGCCGCGCTGGGCAATGATTTTGGAGATGTTCGAAGGCAGTGTCTCCGGCTGCATGCTGGTGTAGCGCAGCATGTACGCACCGGACGGCGGTTCAGCGCCGCTCAGCGAGTCTGCCTGGGCCATCGCGCATGCGCTGCTCTGTGCGTAACGGTTTTCAACCCGTTGCAGGCGCGGCATTCGCGCTTGCGCTCGCAATTGCTCCAGGCTGCTTGAGACCGCCGCTTGCGCCTGCTGCACCGAGTACGCCGGAGTGCTCGATCCGAAATCCTGCGTCACGTAGAGCCAGTGTCCGCTGCGGAACACGCCAAATCCCGCGACATTGAAATTGGGACTGAGCAGGTTGTCGCGGTGCGGCGGTGAGGCCATCAGTCCGGTGTGCGCCTCTTCGGCATTCGGCGCAACCGCAACGTTCTCACCCGTGCGGTTCAAGTGAAGAGCCGAGTTCGATCCAATGCGCTCCGGCACGCCCGGCTCACCTGAAAATTGATGCGATAACTTATTCTGCGAGGCCATCTGCGCCGCGTGCGCGCGAGCTGCCCGCACCAAGCCTTCGTCCATTTTGAGCGGAGCAAGCCCAACGTGCTGCCGCTCGGCGTTCGCCATTTCGAGCAGCTGCGTCTCGGCTTCGCGGTCGTAGGCAGACGAGCCATCGTACGTCTGCACAGAAGCCGTGTTCAGCGACGAATCGGCAATCGGCACCGCCGCGGAAATCGCGGCATTCACTTGCAGCGAGAGCGCCGTAATCAGAGTCAGGAGCATGCAGTTGCCTACCTTCCAGATGCCCCTGGGAGAAACTGCTTTGCTTGAGAAAGGATAGCTTCTACAATCCGGTCAAGCACCTTACACCGGAGATATTACGGATTGGCCACTCTCCCATTACTTCTAGGCCTGCTTATCGTCCTGAACCTGGTACTACTTTCCTGGGTACTGTTGCACCAATGGTCAGGCGGATCGCAAGCTGCTGAAATAAAAAGGCTTGTAGATCACTCGGAAGGGCTCCAGAAGGCCTTGTCCCAGCAGTTTTCCGTCGCCAGCACAGACATGGCCAGCCGCCTGGGAGACCTCCGGCAACAGGTAGCAGACCGCCTAACCGATGGCTTCTCCGGACTGCGAACTTCGGTAGAGGGCCAAATGAAAGCCGGGCGGCAGGAGCAGTCCGAACGCCTGGCTGAGACGCGCACAGAACTGGCAGGAGCCCTGGCCATAACCACGTCGGCGCTGAAATCGGAGTTCGATCGGTTGAATCAGCAGACCGCCGAGAGCCTGGAATCAATCCGCGAGCGGGTCGATGCAAAGCTGATGGCCATCACCGAGCAGGTGCAATCGAAGCTCGACCAAAACATCAAAGAAGGGTTCGCTCAGTTCGAAAAAGTTCAACAGCACCTTCGCGCGGCGGAAGAACAACTGCGCGAAGTCGGCGCGCTTGGCCATTCGATTAACGATCTCAACAATCTGCTGAAACTGCCACATCTCCGCGGACAATTCGGCGAAGCAAGCCTGGAACGTCTGCTCTCAGACTTCCTACCTGCGCACATGTTTGAGATGCAGTCTTCATTGAATGGCGGCGGACGTGTAGATGCCATGATCAATTTCCCTGATCGCCGCCTGCCGATCGATGCCAAGTTTCCCCGCGAACAGGTGCTGGCATTCTTCGACGAAAACAGCAAGAAGGAGGACCTCGAAGCCGCGCGTGACGAGTTCCTTCGCGTGATGAAGGCGGAAGCCAAGCGCATCAGGAACTACATCCAGCCCGAACACGGCACGACAGAAATTGCGCTGATGTATCTTCCGAGCGAAACCCTCTACATGGAAGCCGTCCGCAATCGCGAGTTGGCTGACTGGCTGAATCAGCAGCACGTGTTTCCGGTATCTCCTAATACACTGCTCATGACCCTGCACACGATTGCGCTCGTTCACAAATGGTACGAAGTCGCAAGCCGATTCGAGAAGAGCCGCCAGGAACTCGCCAAAGCCCAGAAGTCGTTCGACCACTTCCAGAGCCAGTTCGAAAACGTCGGTAAGAGTTTGGGTAAAGCGCAGGAGGCCTTCGACAAAGCATCAACTCACTTAAAAACTTACCGCGGCCGAGTCTCGGCCCTGAGTGGTCAGGAGCAATTGGAGCTGGATGCGGGCAGCAGCGAGACGTCGCTGATAGACAAAGCTAGCGCCTAGAGTCGTCCCATCCAGTATTCGGGATTGCGGCTGCAATGAGCAAAAGCCAGCACCTGCAAACGATTGGGTGTCAGCTCTCGATAAACTACGACGAATGGAAATCTTCGCACTAAAAACCGTCGTGTGTTTTTGATTCCGGGTGCCCAACTTCGGGGTGCGGAAACGATTTGCGTCAGAGCTCGGTGTACTTCTTGGTCGAATCGAGCAGCGGATTCTTGACTGCGCTCCAGGTACCATTCGAAGGCCGCGTCATACTCTGCAGCGGCTTCGTCATGAATTTCGAGTTCCTCAACGCGCATTACGGAGCTTGGTTAAGTTTCGCTCTCTTACTTCTTCCCATGGAATGGTCGTAGCTTTACCTGCGTCCAGGTCAGCGATGCGCTTCTCAATCTCCTTTTCCCATGCAGCCTGGATCCCGGGATCAACCTTTTCCCCGAGGTTGGAAATCAAAGAATCAGCCAGTGCCTCCTGCTCTTCCAACGTGAGCGAGAGCGCCCGTTCCAGGAGTTTCGAAACTTCAGTTGTCATTTGCGCCATGGTTTTGTCCTCGGCGACTTTGGATGTCATCTCCAACAGCCTTCGCCTAATTGTAGTCCTCAGGTCGGCAAATTCCAGTATCGAGCCGAATTGCAAGCCGCGGTTCCGTCATTCGCCGGTAAATCCCCCCTTCTCGCCGAAATCCCCACCGCTCTTTCCCCTCTCCGCCCTACTCTTGCCCCAGTTCACGAGAAGGAGAAGTACCATGACAGGCAGCAAGAATGGGCCCTTCACCAACGAAGACGCAGTCGTGGCCGTCGGCCTGGCTTTCGCCGGTATGGCGATTCTGCAGGGTAAACTGTTCCCGGCATTTTCAGGGTTTAATGGAGACTTCCTGAGCAGTCTGCTGAACAGGAAACTCCTGGCGTGGTCGCCAGTCCTGCTGATTGCCGGTGGCGTGTGGCTGTGGCTCAAAGATTGGCGCCGTAAGCGTGCGGACTTGACTTCGCAGTCGGGAGTTAACAAATGAACAACGAACCTGGGGCAAGGGTAGATCGCGGACCGGTCATCGGCGGCGTGGTGTTCATCGTTGTGGGCCTTGTGCTCCTGTTGGAAAAGACTGGCTACTTGCCGGAGAACTTCGGCCTGCATTTCTGGCCGTGCATTTTCATCGTCATCGGCATCGTCAAAATCGTTTACGCGGGCGGGCGGCCAACCGGCGCTGCGCTGATTGCCGTAGGCATATTTCTCCAGCTTCATGAAATGGGATTCATCCACATGAATTTCTGGGAACTGTGGCCGGTGTTCATCATCATCGCCGGCGCGGCCATGCTCTGGCAGGCACTGGCGGGACCGGAAACTCAGGTTTCAAGCAATCCGCAATTTGACTCACTTTACATTTTCGGCGGCGGCGAACGTTACCTGGACACCAAGAATTTCAAAGGCGGAAAACTCTTCGCGGTGTTTGGAGGCTACAAAATTGACCTTTCGCGCGCAGACATCGAAGGCGACACAGCAGTGCTCGAAGCCAGCGCAGTCTTCGGCGGCGGCGAAATCCGTGTACCGGAGAATTGGTTAGTCGCAGTACAAGGCGCGGGAATCTTTGGCGCATACCAGGACAAGACTCGCCACTTTCAGCCCGATCCGGCGAAGCCCACCAAGACTCTGGTAGTCAAAGGTGTCGCCATGTTTGGCGGTATCGAAATCAAAAACTGACGACGCATGCACCCGATCCTTGGCCATCTTCGACGCCTCCTGCTATACCTCTCCGCCTGGGGACCAATCTCTGCGATCCTGACGTACCTGTTCGCTTCCCTCGGAGGGCTTAGTTGGGGACGAGCGCTTGCGATGGCCGTGCCGCTATCTTTGGTTTACGCGTTCGTCTGCCTCTCGGCGTGGTACCCGTGCCGCAACATGCCTCTTGAAAATTCTGCGGCCTGGCTTGCGCACCTTGTGGCCGCAGGAGTTGCAAGTGTTCTTTGGATCGCCTCCGCCAGGCTGCTTTCATTCGGTCTCTCCGGCCTTTCGGCGACCGCCGGACTCGATCAGCAGGCCTCGCGCACCTACCCCATTCTGTTTGGAAGCGGCGTGTTGCTCTATTTACTCACGGTGGCTCTCTTTTATGTGCTGCTCTCCAATCAGGCTGCCACTAACGCCGAGAAGCGCGAGGTCGAAGCCCGGGCACTGGCGCGCGAGTCGGAGTTGAAGGCGCTCAAAACCCAGGTCAATCCCCACTTCATCTTTAATTGTCTAAATTCCATCAGCGCGCTCACCAGCAGCGATCCCGCCAAAGCTCGGGAGATGTGCGTGCTCTTAGCGGAGTTCCTGCGCAAGACTTTGGGCCTCGGTGAAAAGCCCCGCATTGCCCTTCGTGATGAACTCGCGCTCCTGCACGCGTACTTGTCCGTAGAACAGATTCGCTTCGGTCCGCGTTTGAAGCTTGAGGAGAATACGGACGCCGCTTCTCTCGACAGCATCCTTCCGCCCTTGCTCTTGCAGCCTCTGGTGGAGAATGCCGTTCGCCACGGCGTGGCGCAACTAACGGAGGGTGGGTGGATTCGAATTGACATTCATCAACCCGAAGCCGAGCGGCTTGCCATCGCCATCGAGAACAACTTCGATCCCGAAGCGCCGCGTCGCATAGGAGTTGGCCTTGGCTTGCGCAATGTGCAGCAACGGTTGCAAACCAGTTATGGCGAACGCGCCAGAATCGATGCCCGCGCTGACCAGGATCGATTTCTCGTGTCGCTGAACTTGCCGGTGGAGAGAGACTGATGAACGCGCCGTCTCAAAAGATTCGCGTCCTGATCGTTGACGACGAAGACCTCGCACGTCAGGTCATCCGCGAAATGCTCACCCCGCATCCTGAGATTGAAATTGCGGGAGAGGCGGCGAACGGCTTCGAAGCTGTCCGCATGGTCTCCGAGCTCAAGCCCGACCTCATGTTTCTCGATGTGCAGATGCCCAAGCTCGACGGATTCGAAGTGCTGGAGCTGGTCGGCGATGATGTCGCGATCATTTTCGCGACAGCACACGACGAACACGCACTCCGCGCATTCGAAGTCCACGCGGTTGACTATCTGCTGAAGCCGTTTCGCTCCGAGCGTTTCGAGACCGCACTCGAGCGTGCCAAACAACGCATCGGCGGCACGCTGCCGTTTCGTCCGGAAGAACTCGCCGCCTCAACCCGTACTCCCGGCCAGTTCGCCGAACGCATCGTGGTGAAAGACGGCACCTGCGTCCACATCTTTCCGGTTTCAAAACTCGACTACGCCGAGGCCCAAGACGACTACGTCGCTCTCGCTAATCAGGGCAAAAAGTATTTGAAACAGCAAACCATCTCCAGCTTAGAAGCCGCCCTCGATCCAAAGAGTTTCGTGCGCATTCACCGTTCATATATCGTGAATCTCGAACGCGTCACTCGACTCGAGCCCTATGGCAAAGATACTCACGTCGCCATTCTGGATGAAGGTTCGCGTTTGCCCGTGAGCCGTTCAGGATACGCACGCTTAAAGACGTTCCTGGATCAACAGGCCTGAAGGACAAGGACCACCCAGCTCGGTTGCAGACAGGATCAGGCGACCTGCTGAACACCTTTTTCCGAAGTGGCAAATATTCCCTGGAAGGTAATGAAGAAGGTCTCTACGCGGACTTCCGGAAACCGGTTCTTGATCAACTCAGCGGCGCGCCGTAGCTCCTTCTGATGATGTGCGGCTTCGGTTTCAGGATTTCCCCCGAACGCTGCCAGACCTCCGTAGGTCGCGCAATCGGAGTGGCTCATCAGAAAAACGCGTTCGGTCTTGTGCAGCAGGATCGACATCCGCACCTGCTCGAGAATGAAGTCGCGTTCGAAGTCATTGCGTGGTGAGGCGAGTGTCCTCGCTCCGCCGGCAACCACGATCATGTCCGGGCGCAGAATCCCTTGCTTCTGAAGAAATTTGTAAACCGCCAGCCGGATTCGCTGGTCGAAACAGCAAAGCACCGCAGCGTCGGCAACGTACTGCTCAGGCGGTGAGTCGAAATGGAAGACCTTTTCCATGGACTTCACTTTAACATTCGGCAGAAGGAAGGGAGGGAGGTAGATTTCAGATTGCAGATTTTAGATTTCAGATTGAACGCACCTTGCCAGATATCAACCGAGAATCTGCAATCTGAAATCTAAATTCTGAAATCTGAATTCTGCGATCGCCTACTGCCCGCTCGCCGTCGCCAGCTGCTTCTCCTGCGGTGTCATCTGCCGCCAAAGCACCTGCAGGTCAGCTGAGATTCGCGAGTTCTGCGGATCCGTATGTAGCGCCCGCGCGAACCAGCGATACGCCGTTGGAAGGTCGCGGCCAACGCAGTGACCAGTAGCGTACATCGTCCCGAGAACAGTCTGCGCTTTCGAGTTTCCGTGCGTCGCTGCCGTGCGCAGGTTTGATTCGGCCCGCTGGCAGTTCTGGGGAACGCCAGTTCCATACAGATACTTCTCGCCGCTCTGCTCCAGATCTGCGTCCGGAGATGTTGCAGGAGCCGCCTTTTGGATCGGAGTCCGCACCGAAGCCTGCTTCGGAGATCGCG
Organism: Acidobacteriota bacterium; assembly: GCA_046735175.1. Lineage (GTDB taxonomy): Bacteria > Acidobacteriota > Terriglobia > Terriglobales > Acidobacteriaceae > Gp1-AA145. The sequence goes on along the minus strand of JBKPSP010000153.1, from coordinate 1,938 downwards.
CTTTGGGAGCGGGAGTTGCGGCCGCCGTCTCGTTCTCATCACCCTGGTCCGATTTTTCCGCAGCCTTATTTTCGGGAGCAGTTTCTTTCTCCGGCGTTTTATCGGGTGGTGCGGCAGAGGCGCTTTCATTCGCCTTTGGAGCCTGCTCAGGCGGCTTGCTCTCCGAAGCACCCGACTGTCCCTGCTGCGGCTGTGGCGGAGATGTCTGCTCTGCGCCGGAGCCTCCGGTCATCGGCTTATCAATGTGCGTGCCCTGTTCCTGGGTCTGCGCAGGCGCTACCTCAGAAGGAGAAGCTGACGTCGGCGCTCCAGAGTTGCTGGCGGATTGATGGTTGAACGGAAAGCCTCCGTTCTTCCACTGCCAGCCCAGATAACCGGCTGCTCCGAGCACCAACAGCAAAAACACAATCACCCCGACATGGCTGCGGGGTTGCTCATCCTCATACAGATAATGAAACTCGGTTTTGGGGTCTTCCGCGAGGCCGAGAAAAGATGGGCCGTGTACGCTCTCGGTTCGCTCATTCCCGTTGCCGGCGGGAATTTCGCGTGGGGCCGGCGGCTCAACTTTGTCCGGGGTTTTGGTTGCGACGGGGGGATGCGCGAGCGAGGCTCCGCACATCCCGCAAAAACGATACTCAGGGCTGTTGTCGTACCCGCAATGGGCACAGTGTACGTACATAGTCTCCAGCATAGTGTAAAGCTTTTGATGGCAGAAAAGCTGCTCGCGTTGGCGCCTTGGCGGCCCCTGGCAGGGTCAACCTAAACGGCCCAGGGATTCACCACAGTAGCTCCAGAATCTTTAAAATGAACAACATTGCGGGTGGCCAGAGTAGCCCGAGCCATAACAGGCAGGCCCAATCGAGCCCTTAACGTGGGTGGATGTGGCATTCTGTCTGAAGGACTATGCGTTAGGAACACCGACTACTCCTCGAGAAGAGCTTCTATTGATGCCGCGAAAACTTGTGCTTCGTCCCATCGGCGTAATCCGGTCCAGCCTGAGAAATATTGTGAAAGCCCCGATGCAGGGCTCTGAGGGCGCTCCTGACGCGTGGGTTGAGGTGCATGCGTTCGCGCGAGAGGCTTTCGACGGGCTTCACCCTGGTGACCAGATAATCGTCATAACCTGGTTTCATCAGGCTAACCGCAAGGTATTGAAAGTTCATCCCCGTTCCGATCCCAACCGTCCGCTTACCGGGGTCTTCGCCACCCGATCTCCCGACCGCCCCAACCCTCTTGGCCTGCACCCTGTGACCATCCGCAGAATCACGGGGAGTCGACTGCGAATTGGTCCGATTGAGGCCATTGACGGCACCCCTGTAGTCGACATTAAGCCGGTACTGTAACGCGAGCATATGATTCTTCGATGTCCGGAATTCAAATTTTGAATAGCTACGGCTCTCCGTAATATTGACAGTCCAAAACCGCACCTCTAACATCTAAAGCAATTGAATGCGTCTTTCCCGTCAAATGCGGTGCCAGTGTTGTTCTTGTTGTTGTATGTGTGCCTGCACTGGCGCGGGAAAGCTACTGACCTGAGAGTTTCGTAATACCGGTACAGAAGAGCCCATCGCCAGTACAACTGGCGGTGGGCTTTTTCTTTTTTATCGAACATGTTCCCAATATTTCTAAAACTCGAAGGCAAGCGGTGCCTGGTAGTGGGCGCCGGCAATGTGGCTGAAGGCAAGATCCGCGGCCTGCTCGAGGCCGGTGCTTCTGTCGAAGTCGTCGCTCCAGAAGCTGTTTGGCAGATCCAGAAATGGTCATGGGAGGGCGCGATCGGCTGGAAAGCACGAGTCTTTCAACCGGCGGATTTGGACCAGGTCTCGATGGTGATCGCGGCGACGTCGGTGCCCGAAGTGAACGCTGAGGTCTTCCGTGAAGCGCGCGTGCGCAATGTGCTTTGCAATTCGGTGGACGATCCCCAGAACTGCGACTTTT
>JBKPSP010000152.1:0-19752 GCA_046735175.1 Acidobacteriota bacterium | reverse complement strand
AGTGAAGATTACAACTCGCTTGCGGTCTGTGGTCGCGCGTTGGCCTTCGTAGATGGCTTTGGTTACGTAAAGCGGATACGCATTGCGCACCGACTCTCCGCTACCCAGAAACGTCCGGCGGCCCTTGAGAATGTCGAACTCCGGCTCGGACGCATCCATCCACCAGCCGTCCAGGCCGTAATCGAAGATCCCCTTCTTGAGCTCCGACCAGAAAGCTTTCTGCGCTTCGGGGTTGAAGAAATCAGTCCAGGGAGTTCCCGGAACCAGCAGCGACCTGGCGCTCATCCGCTTGTAGACATCTGAGTCTTCACCGAACCTCGACCACACCGAAATGGGCACGTGCTCATCCATTGCGTGGAATTGCTCCATCATTCCCTTGGGGTCGGGATAATTGCTCTCGTCGAACTTCATTGCGTTCCAACCGTACTTCCCCCAGTACTGCCAGTCCTGCACCAAAGCGTCAACCGGAAGCTTGCGCTTGCGGAACTCAGTCCCAACGCCGAGAATCTCCTCCTGCGTGTGATAACGCTCGCGACACTGCCAATACCCGTATGCCCACTTGGGGAAAAGCGGGGCTTCGCCGGTAAGCTGACGGTAGTCCGCGATAACGCGGTTAAGCTCGGGGCCATAGAAGAAGTAGTAATCAATGGCTGCGCCGACTTCTGAGCGGAATGTGGTCATGTCCTGGGGAGGCCTGACCGCCAATTCAACACCTTTGGGGCCGCCTTTCGCCACGACCTCATATTCCTTATTCGCGTCCAGTTCGACGCTGCCTGACGCTGAAGTAGGCGTCCACATGTTGCGCAGATCGATGACATGGTGGTCGCCCACGTCCACGATCATCTGATCGCGATTGTCACTGCTGATCAGGAAACCATACATGCCCTTAGCACCGGTGGTGAACTTTCCCTTACCAGTGGCATCAACCGTGATCGCCTGATCGGCTGGATTGAAATCGGTAAGAGAGGGGTTGTTCCACAGCAGTCCATAGCCCTTGCTCGACAGCAGAAAGGGAACAGAAATGTTCGTGTTCGCCTGTGAGAGGCGGATGGGAACCCCGCGAACGTTGAAAATGCCCTCCTGATGCTGGCCAAGGCCGTATTGCGCCTCGTCTGCAGCAGAAGCAAAGCTCTGCTGCAGTTGCCAGGTTTTTGCTTCATAGAGAGAAGGCAAATCAAATGCTTTGCCGCCGTCTTTAGCTTCCGCCAAAACAAGGTTTCCATCTTTAGATAGGAAGCTCACGGCTCCCGTCGCGGGATCGATTGCCACGGTGATTGCCGCGCTCGATATCTTCAGGTTTTTCTTGTCGGCCTTGATGACGACGTTGCTTGCCCTGCATGGCTGCGCTACCACAGGAACCTTCGGCGTTGGCAGTTCTGGCGTCGGGCTGGCGATGACGTGAACCACCCGATCGCCGCAGAGTTCAACCCGCATCGTTCCACTTGCGGTCTTCAATGTGATGCCATTGGCATCGCCGTGCGATTCCTTAACGGCAAACTGCGATGAAGTTGCTGGCCATGCTACCGAGGCTAGTGTCGTTACAAAAAGGGCAAGAAATCCGCGTGATCTGTTGGTCATTTTTGTTTTGTGAACTGAGTGTCCTTTCGCAACCTGCGCGGTTGCTGAAATATGGGTTCCTACTTCGCCAAGAAAGTCCCGAGATGCTTCGGGAACCACGCTTCAAATCGAACTATTCGGCGTCGGTGTCAGTGTCGTCCTGCTGCAAGGCCACCGCTGCCCGGCTTAAGCCTTGCCGCCTCAATTGCGCCGACACATCAAAAGCTTGCTTGGCCGCATCGCGGTCCCCAACTTTCAAGTACAAGCGTGCGATCTGGTAATGGACCGTTCCATCCTTATCCTCTGGCAAGGCCAGCTTTAATTCACTGATTGCTTGTTCAGTACGGCCGGTCCGCGCATAGACTTTGCCGAGCAGCGCGTGCACATGAGGAATGTACTCCGGCTTGGTGCTCAGGCTTTTCTTCAAATATGACTCGGCCCCGGAAAAATCGTTGCGAGCACAAAGAATTTCTCCCATCACCGCATTGAGCTCCGGATCCTCAGGGCGCTTTGCCAATGCGGTCTGAGCCACGGTCATTGCTTCTTCAGTCTGTTGAGCCGCCAGCAAAGTGAGGGAAAGTCCAAACAGCCCACCGGTATCATTCGGCTGTATCGCCAATGCCTTTCGGTATTCCTGCTCAGCGTCAGGAAAAGACTTTTGCTGGCGATAGACGTCTCCCAGCAGAACGTGGAGCTTGGGCGAGGTGGAATCCATTTGGCTCGCTTGGGCGAGTGTTTGGCTTGCCAGACGCTGGGCAGATTTCGTTTCCCAGTACAATCCTTCGGCTTCTGTAGCGGTGTTTGTGGCTAACTTCGAGGCCGCATCGAATGCGCACTGATAATGGCCGCTCTGGTACGCACAAGAGACAAGCAAACGAAGATTGCCGGCAGGTAGTTGCCGGATGGGGTGCGAAAGGGAATCGCTGCATTGGCCGGGTTTTCCGCTTGCAGAGTCTGGAGCACCGCCGGATGACGCCGAGTCTGCCTCAGCATCCGGAGCTCCTCCCCTGAGAAGGCGTGCAATTTCGGTCGAAGCCGCTCCTGATTCTTGCCGCGCAGCCAGAGTCCTCTGCAGCTCAACGCTCTTTTCTTCGGCCATACCTGTGCTGAAGCGTTGAGCATTCGTTCGTAAGAACGGCGCATTCTTCTCAAAGATTTCTTGGAGCTCGTCGGCGGCTTTTGTGGTCTGTCCTTGTTCAAGGTGCAATCTTGCCAAACCCAGCTTAGCCCTCAGAGAACCGGCGTTGGCCGCCAGTTCCGCGTTGAACTCGCGCTCGGCGCCGGCAAGATCATGCCGGTTGATCAGCACGAAACCATAGTTCGCGTGAGTGCCTGCTGGAAAAGTCGCAGAACTTAGAGCTTTCTTGTATGCATCGTCGGCTTGAATCCAGGCGCGCCGCTCAGAAAAGTTGTCAGCCATTAACGCCTGCAGATAGCCGGAGTCCTTATGGCGCGTCAGCAGAATGCGGGCGTCAGCTTCAACTTGCTCGAGATAGCTCACCCCCAGGTGATACCGGGCTTCAGCGTTCGCACGGTCGAGCTGTGCCGCCTGCGAGTACGAGGCGATTGCCAGGCGAGGCTGGCCCGTTGCCCGGTAGGCCGCGCCAAGGCCTAGCTGAGCCTGAGCATCTGCGGGCTTCGAAGCGGCTGCTTGCTTGAGATGTGGTATGGCTTCTTCGTAGCGCTTCTGGCGCAGGTCAGCAAGTCCCAGAAAAAGATTTGGAACGAACAGAGATGGCTTAAGACGAATGGCTGCCCGAAATTCATCCGCCGCTCGGTCATCTTTGCCGATTTGGTAGTACATCAAGCCCAGATTTGTCCTGATTTCGGGAACTTCTGGATGGAGCTTCACCGCCTGCCTGTAGAACTCAGCAGCCGCTTCGAACTCGCTCCTGGCCTGGGCTTGTTGCGCCGAGGCCAGGAGGGATTCGAACGCATCGGGCTGCTGACAAAGCAGCAGCCCCGATGGAAAACAAATCGCACAACTTATGACCAGCTTGAGCCAGACACTGCTCACGCATCACCAATAGAATTTTAGCGCTGCTTGCATCTGCCTCGGGGTCCAAGCCTGCGTAATCGCCCCATATGTTCCGGAAACCGGCTTGTCAAAAGGAGTCAGGCCTACAAACGTATTCGGGCTGTAGTAGTTGGTGTGATTAAGCGCGTTAAACATATCCAAGCGGAACTGGACACGATAGCGCTCCTCAATCGGGAAATACTTCTGAATGCTCAGGTCCCAATTCTTGTAGTTCGGTGCACGCAGATCGGAAAAATATCGCGGAGCATTGCCCAGACTCCATGGACCGGCAACCGCGAAGGCTGAGGTGTTGAACCACTGGCTACGGTTCGGATCCGAGACGTGATAATCACCTACAACATCCACATGCTGCCCGACTCCGAAGTAGTTAAGCCCGTTTCCTGAGCTCGTGACTGTGAGCGGAAAACCCTGTTTCAAAGTCAGAGTTCCAGAGGTCTGCCACCCCCCGACGATGGCATTTACGACACCGTTCATGCTCGATCCGAACTTTTTGTTCCTGCCAACCGGCAGTTCATAAACGTAACTCAAAACGAAGCTATGGGGAGTGTCGGTTGCATCGACCGATTTCTCGGCTGCGAGGTTATACACGTTGCGGATGTTTTCAGAAAAGTTGGCGGAAGCAGAAGCCCAGTTTTCAGGTCCGCCCACGTTGTCGATAAATTTCGAGAACGTGTACGAAGCCAGGAGCGTCAGCCCTTGCGACACCCGGTGCGTGTAATTTATGTCCAGCGCGTTGTAACTGGAGCTGCCGAAGGGAGCCTGGTTTTCAGTAATGTCGCAGAATTCCGGATGCGGCCGCAGCAACTGGCCCAGTGGAACCATGGGTTGATCAAGGCTGCAGCCGCTGGATGTGATGATTCCTGAAAACGGGTTTTTCACCGGAGTCAGCAAGGCATTACCCATGGAGAAGTACTTGGGATCAAGCTGATTCAGATTCAGGCCGCTGGCATTGACGTTGACTCCATGATTTCCCACATAGGTGACATCAAGGACGTCATTGGAAGTCGGCGCATACTGGAACCCGAACATCCACTGCTGGTCATAATAAGTTTTGCGGCTGCGGGAGACAGCAGTCACGCCAAACCCCACGTTGGTCAAGCCGCCCAGCGAACTTCCGGTAATCGGAATGAGGCCTCCCGAAAAGGCCGAGCTTAGCGTATTGGCTGGTGTTAAGCCGTTGTTATTCGTAGCGACATAAGGAGTATCTGAGCTAAATCCTGGCGCAGGGCCGTCGCCACGATAGGTCGGGGGATAGAAGATACCATAGCCTCCGCGCATCACCAGCTTCGGTATCACTTGATAGGCAAATCCGATGCGCGGCGCAAACTCTTTGTGGTTGATATCGAACAAGCCGCGTTGATCGGAATTGGCGAATTGCAACTCGCCTGTGTAGGTCTGGCCAACGGCGGCGCTGATCGGGTTGGTGGCATTGTAGTCAAACCAAGCCTGACGGTTGTATCGGTCGGTCACGGGCTGCTGAATCTCGTAACGAAGTCCCAGGTTTAGAGTGAGATTGTGCGTCGCCTTCCAGTCATCCTGCAGATAGACTCCATGGAACCAGGTGCGGCTTACATTCTGGATGGAGACGCCTGTGTTCCCACTCGCCGGCACGCCCATCAGCATGGACGCGGACGAATCGCCAGTCCCGCTGATGTAGCTGCCTGAGGCATCCACCGCGCCCGTGAAATGCGAATCGAAGTTAAAAGGTGTGAAGTGGAAGCGCCCTCCATTCTCATCCGTGGCAACGGCCATATAGCCAAACGAGAATTGGTGCTTTCCGCGAACTTTTACGAAATCAAGCGATCCGCTGACGGCGGAGCGTGGAAATGCACCCTGTCCGGCACCCGCCACCGGCCCTTCCGGTAGATAGCTTGCGACGCTAATGATAGGAAATTGTGGGGAGTAGGTATCGATGAAGCTGGGCAAGCCGAGGGAAGAGGCTTTGAAACCGTTGCTCTGCATATCATTACCCTCTACCCACTTCATCCCGCCCACATTCACGCTCATCGTGAAAGTGGGAGTGAAGACCTTGCTTAGGCCCACACTAACGTTCCAGCGATTATTTGGGTTTCGCTGCCCGGGACCCGCGGGATTGTTAGCGCCAAAGAACGCGGCTTCTTCATCCTTGTATTCCTTTTTGTAGGAATATCGTCCGTAAAGTCGGGTGCCCTCGTTGAAATTATGGTCAATGCGTCCGCTGTACTCGTCGGAATAGTCGGCAAGAAGCCCGGTAGCGTTGAAGTTGCCGCTTGCGCTCGACGGATAGAAATTGATCAGTGTCTGGCCGATGCCATTGATTAAGGACCCACCTGTATAGGGCGATACATAGGTCGTCAAGTCATTCCCAGGGATGGGATCGCGAACAAAGCCGCCGCCGACAGAGCGACCGCTGAATGGATCATACAACTGACCGCTGAGAACCGGCCTGCCCAGAGCGTCAACACAAGCCTGGTTATTCTGCGGTCCGCAGGTCATCAACTGTGGCCCAAGCAAGGCCGAGAAATCTCCGGTGCGGAAAGCATCAGGCGGAAGAGTGCCTGTGTACTGGCCGGCATTGTGATCTCGATGTCCCTCAAAGTTGAAAAAGAAGAATGTCTTATCCCGCTGTTCATAGAGGTGCGGGAGGTACACCGGTCCTCCGACCGCTACTCCAAACTGATTGCGATGCGAATTCGGCTTAGGTGATCCATTCAGATTGTTGAAGTAATTATTTGCGTCGAGCGCGCCATTGCGCAGATAGTCGTACACGTCTCCGTGCAAACTGCTGCCGCCGGATTTGGTGACCACATTGATCACATTGCCTGTGCTCCAGCCGTACTGGGCGGTGAACGAGTTCTGTTGAACTTTAAACTCCTGCACATTGTCGGGAGACGGAACGTAAATCACACCGCCCCAGCCTTCACTGGTATCCCACGCTCCATCTAACAGGAAAGCGTTTGTTCCGAAGTAGCCACCGCCAAAGTTAAGGAAAGACACGTCTTGGTCGGAGGAGCCCTGCTGCCCACCCGACGAAATGGTCTGCCTCTGCGACAGGTTGTTGACCGACGAATTCAACTCCACGAAGTTGAAGACGTTGCGGAGGTTCAGAGGCAGTTCAGTGACCTGCTTGGTCGAAATCTCGGTCGAGATGTTTGCATTCTCTGTTTGCAACAGAGGCGCGGCGGCAGTTACCTCAACCTGCTCGGACGCCCCGATGGTCAGAGAAATGCTCTGGCTGGCGGACTGGCCTACTTCCAACGCAATGCCTTCCTGCTTGAAGGTCTTAAAACCCGACGCGGAGACCGTCAGGCTGTAGGTTCCAGCCGGCAGAAGAGCGAAGGAAAAATTGCCTTCGGCGTCGGTCTTGAAGGCGCGTGTTACTCCCTTCTCCACACTGCTCAACACGACGTTGGCATTTGCCAGGCGTGCGCCAGAAGAATCTGAAACTGAACCGGAGAATGTTGCACTGGAGGCAAGCGTCTGCCCCTGTGCAATCGGCACAGCTGTGGTGATCGCGAAGGCGGAGACGGCCAGAAACAGGGAGAGACTTCGCAAGCTGGGCATCGACAAGGGCCCCCTCTCAATGGAGTTTTCTTTGAAATTAAGTTATCGGTAACTGTACCGAGTTCGAGAATTCTAGTATCAATGCACTAGGTCTTGTCAAGCTAATTCTTTTTCTGGAATTAAGGCGGTTCGGTTTACTCGCCCCGAGAATTGGCTAGCCAGGCGCACTCGGTTGAGGGTTGGGTTGCCTCGGTTGACACCCACTCGTCGACAATGCGGCAATTTCCCCAGATATTCGAATGACCGAAGCTACCCAGTTACCGATGCAGTGATCGACGCAAGTCCGCCGGCGCCATCCCGCAATTCGAGGGAACAAACCCGCAAACGGCATTATTGCGAGCCATGGTCGAACGTTATACGAAGAACGTACGCGTACTTGACGGGCGACTGTGCCGGTACCCGAACATGCAGCCCGTCGGCACGCTGCTGAAATTCCAGTTTGTCGCCGCTGCCCAGCAAAGAAACTTCATGTACTGGTTCGCTACCGACACTTGGTGAGAGTGAGTGAATGACTGCCTCTCCGTTTGTGGGCCAGGCAAGTCCAATCGCGTAAAGAGTTTTTGAATTCGTAGTAAATCGAAAGTCTTCAGGAGAATACTTCACCGTGTCAGTATCGTGAAATGCGCCGACCGAGACTTTCGTTGGGCCCTCGCCGTAAATCCTCCACGGCCGAGTCCCGTAAATGGCTTCGCCATTCACATTGAGCCACGCCCCGATATCGAGAAGCACCTGTTGAACCTCATCCGGAATGGTGCCATCCGATCTCGGACCGATGTTTAACAGCAGATTTCCATTTTTGCTGACGATGTCGACCAGTTGGTGAACGATGAATTCCGGTGACTTGAATGTGTCATTCTCGATGTAGCCCCACGACTTGTTGCTCACTGATGTATCCGTCTGCCAGGGCAGCGGTCGAAGATCGCCGAGTTGACCTCTTTCGATGTCCAGCACTGCAGAGTGGTCTTGCATTGCGTAGTCCTTGTAGTTGATGACGCCAACGTGGTCCCCATACTTCAACGAGCTGTTGTAGTAGAACGCCGCGAATCGCGTGAGATCTGCCCGAATCGATGCCTGCCCAATCCACCAGTCGAAATAAACAATATCCGGATGATATTTTTCGACCAGATCGGCTGAGCGAGCCAGCCAGTCATTCGCCCAGGCCTGCGAAACATATGTGAAGTCATTGTTGAGTGGAGTGTGCTCCGGATTCATCATCCAGTTCTGCGCCGGGCCATAGAGCATCGCGTATTGAGGATCGTTGATGTCGGAAACAAATTTGCGCCCGGGACCGAGAAAAAAGTTATGCTCCACCCGGTGAGACGACACGCCGAAATGCAGCCCTGCGGCGCGGACCGCCTTGCCAAGTTCCCCCGTGGTGTCACGATGCGGACCCATTTTGGTTACGGTCCAATCACTGACGCTGCTGTCGTACATCGCAAAGCCATCGTGATGCTCAGCCACCGGCACAACATATTTCGCTCCGGCTTTCTTGAATAACTCGGCCCAGGCCGCTGGGTCGAAACGGTCGGCCTTGAACCTGGGGATGAAATCTTTGTAGCCAAACTTGTCCTGCGGACCGTAAGTCTCGATGTGGTGCTTGTACTCCGGAGAATCTTTCACATACATCATTCTCGGGTACCACTCGCTGCCGAACGCCGGCACCGAATACGCGCCCCAGTGAATGAAAATTCCGAACTTCGCATCCCTGTACCAGTCGGGCACCTCGTACTTCTGCAGCGAGTCCCAGTCGGCGCGATAAGGGCCCTGGTGGTCAGCTTGATCGACGTCCTTCAGCAGCGCAGCGCGCGCGCCATCATATTTGCTGCTGGCCTTTTGCCATATCTGATCGAGGACTGCAGGATCCTGAGAGGCTGTCGGCGCCGTTGCACTTTGGCCGTGCAGCAGGACGACCGACGATGAAGCTAAGAGTAGAGCAGCGATGCTGGAAATTGAGCGAGTGAAAAAAGTAGAGAGCACGGCAGTCCTTTCATGAACCGAGAGATTCACCGGGTGATGAGTCGAGCTTGCTGAGACTTGCCCAAAGCAATCCGTACAGTGCGACAAACACAAAACAGACCAAAGGCACCACAAATCCGATACGCATTGAATGCTGGTCGGCAATTCGGCCCATGAAGGGCGGCGCAATCGCCCCACCCACAATGGACATCACGATCAGCGATGACCCGAGCTTCGTATGCTCTCCCAGTCCGCGAATTCCCAAGGCGAAGATCGTAGGAAATCCAATGGACATGAAGAAAAAGCTCGCGAACATCGCATACATGCCTACTTTGCCGCCGCCCATGGTGATTGCCACCAAAACGACATTGATGGCCGAGTAGATCGCGAGCACGCGGTCCGCTCTGAATTGGCTGATGATTGCGCTTCCGCAAATGCGGCCAACCATAAACAGGACAAATCCTATCGCGCCCAGCCATCGCGAGGCCTGCAAGCGTGTGACGCCCGGATCATTTTCGAGCACATAGTTCACGAAGAAGCTGAAAATACCGGTCTGCGCGGCGACGTAAAAGGCCTGGGTAACAATGCCAAGCGTAAAGTGCGTCCGCCGGAACATGTCCCAGTTTCGTGAGACCAGCAGGAATGCCGCGACATAGGCAATGACGAGCAGTCCGTATTTCACCGGCTGAAACAAAGCCTGGTTGAGCTCAAGCAAAGCCCAGACCAGTCCAAGGATTGGAGCAATGAAGAAGTAAAGCAGGCCGAGAACCACCGCCAGGACGACGGCAATGCCGGCCAGTTCAGACGACGATGGCTTTAACCGCGCCTGCGTCGCACCCGACGGGTGGCTCTCATCCTTGACATGCAAATCCGGCACCCGTGACACAGCGAAAACCACAAGAAGAAGGAGCACGAATATTCCGATGCCCATATAAGGCGTGGAAAGCCCGGCATTCGAGTTCACACCCTCGCTTGCGGAAAAAACAAAATAACCGCCGACAATGGGCCCGAGGATCCATCCGGCTCCATTCAAACTCTGTGCAATGTTGATGCGGGTAGGGCCGGTTTCCGGCGGTCCCAGAACTGTCGCATACGGGTTAGCGATAGTTTCCAGGCAGGTCATGCCCGCGCCTATAACAAACAGACCCAGCAGAAAGGCCCAGTACGTCCCGATATTGGTTGCGGGTATGAACCAGAACGCGCCGCCCGCAATCAATGAAAGACCAACAAGAATTCCACCCTTGTAGCCGAGTTTCTTCGCGATCAAGCCGGAAGGAATAGCCATCAGGAAGTAAGCGAGATAGTTGGCAGCTTGCACCAGTCCCGACTGCTCTTTGTTGATATGTAGCGTGTCCTGAAAGTGCTTATTCAGGATGTCAATCATGCCATTGCAAAAACCCCAAAGCAGGAACAAGGACGTAATCAGTACGAAAGTGACCGTGAGGTTTTCGCCTTGTGCGGTGCGAAACAAGCCAGGTTTGGCAACGCCGCCCCCAACGCCGATGGTTGATTCGCTCGTATAGCTGTTCAAGGTGCCTAATCCAGAGAAATCAGAATTTTTTTGAATTGCGACGGCTTCTCGCTCCAAGAACGGAATACATCCGGCCCTTCATCGAGAGGAACGATCTGGCCCACGGCTTCGTTCACTGGAAATTTTCCTGCTTCAAGCAGCTTGATCACTGCCTGAAAGTCTTCAGGCAGTGCGTTTCTCGATCCGAGAATGTCTAGCTCTTTTTGCACGAACAGGCGAGTTTCGTAGCTCACCGGTTCTTTGGCATATCCGATGTACACAACTCTTCCGGTAAATGCGACCTCTTCGACTGCCGCACGAAAAGTCGCCGTTGTGCCGACGGCTTCGATGACAACGTCCGGCCCTCGGCCATAGGTAAATTCCAGCAAACGGTCGTGCATCGATGTCGTGAGGCTGTTGATGGTATGAGTGGCACCTGCGGCTCGCGCCAATTGTAACTTGCCGTCATCCACATCGATACAGACCGTCCTGGCACAGCGCGCGCTCGATCCTGCTACCGCCCCCAAACCTACGCCCCCGCAGCCGAAAATAGCGACCGTGTCTTCAGCAGTCACACGCCCGCGTGCGACTGCATGAAAGCCAACCGTGAGCGGTTCAACCAGACACAATTCTTTTCGCGTAAGTTTGGCCGGATACAACTTCTCCTGCGGCATCGCAATGAGCTCGGTTAAAGCACCGTCCCGCTGCACGCCGAGAGTCTGGTTGAACTGGCACGCATTCGGGCGTCCCCGGCGGCATGACGCGCATTGGCCGCAACTGGTGTAGGGATTGAGAGCCACATCGGTGCCGGCTTGCAGATCGCCGTGGCCCTGCACGACTGTGGCACTCACCTCGTGCCCAGGAATCCTCGGAAACGAGACCAACGGATTCAATCCGCGAAAGGAATTTAGATCGCTTCCGCAAAGTCCCACCATCTGAACGCGCAGCAAGACGCTTCCATTCTTTGGCTGCGGCTCAGGGACGGTTTCTATAGAGGCGTGTCCTGGATTGTGAAGTACGAGTGCCTTCATTGGATAGAGCTCTCTTGATCAGCGAGTATTGCCGTGGGCAACACCTGCCTGCTGCAGCTCTTCGTTGCTGGAGCGCATCCGCGTTCGCAGGCGGTCCTCGGCTTCAGCGCTCCAGTATCCGCAATCGAGCTCGAAAAATACAGAGCTGTAAGGAATTCGCATGTTGGTCTTGATCAACAGCACTTGAAACATTTCGCCGGCCCGATCAAGCCTCGATATGATCTCTTCGTGCATCAGATCGCGGACTTCGTATCCCTCGATGAGATTAGAGAGCTGCTCGCGATAGGAAGTAACACCCGGTGCGTCCGCTTCTGAAACGAAACACAATTCTGCATCAGTATAAATTTTGGGTCTGACGTGCTTACATTCGTGAAGAATCTCGAATGTTCGGGCAAGCACAGCCGTTTGCTCGTCGTTGGCCACGATGGTCTCAATTCCTTGCCGGGACTGCGATGGGTAGGCTGAGTCCGCAATGACAACCCAGTTGCGGTGGCCGTAAAGCTGGAGCCGATTTTTGAGAACATCTTCCCAATGCGAAGTCATTTCAGCGCAAGTTCCTCATCTGAACACACTGCAACTTTGCCGCACTTTCCCGATGACATGAGTGCGTAAGCTTCAGCCGCATCTTCCAACGCGAAGCGGTGGGTGATGATATCAGCTGGGTGCAGGTTCCATCGCACGAGGCGCTCAACTAATTCTTCCATCAACCACGTGGTTGTCACCCATGAGCCGTAGATTGCCTTCTGATCGTGAATGATGTCGGCGGAAGGATTGAATTCCACCGTGCCGCCTTCACCTACAAAAGCGATCTTCCCCCACTTTCGAGTGGAACGGATGGCTGTGGCCCGTGCGGTTGCATTTGCTGAGCAATCAATCGCCCGCTCGACTCCAAAACCATTGGTTAGGTCGCGAATCTGAACCACGTTATCGTTTCCAGCGTTCAACGCAAAGTCACACAGCTTGAGGGACTCCGCCAATCGCAGGCGTTCGGCAACGACATCAACACCAATGATCGTTTGCGCGCCCATCTTGCGACAGAGCGCCGCAGCCGCGAGTCCGACGGGTCCCAGTCCCGTGATGAGCACAGAGTGGCTGCCGTTGATTCCGATTTTTTCGATCGCTTCGTAAACCGTTCCGAAGCCACACGCGACCTGCGCGCCGTCTGCGTATGAAAGCTCATCCGGAAGAGCGATGAGGTCTTTCTCCTCCGCGATCATGTAATCGGCCATTCCGCCATCGCGCTGCCATCCGTACGCGCGCCGGTATTTTTCGCTCGTGCACGAGATCATGTACCCCCTGCGGCAGTCATTGCAGACGCCGCAACCGGAAATGTGATAAACGATAACCCGATCACCTACGCCGAAGCGACGGCAGCCAGACCCGGCCTCTACGATTTGCCCGCTCGGTTCATGACCCGCGATGACTCCCTGATAGCCTTCGGGACCTTTACCCAGATGCTCGTGATAGATACAGCGAACATCAGATCCGCAAATGGTCGACGCCTTCACTCTCAGCAGCACTTCTCCGTGTGCCGGCCGCGGTACGGGGACAATGCGAAGGTCAACTTTGTCATTTCCGGGGAGAAACGCGGCGCGCATGCTTTGCTGATTGATGGCGATGTCATCGGCCTTTCGCAGCGTTGTCGAATTCCACATCATGGAGGAGTGATTTCCCCGTTCAAATCCCAAAGATCTTCCCAGGACTGCCCCTCTTTCCAGAGAAATACCTGACCTTTGATGAGCCGGCAGTTCCGGTCGATAGCGCTGATCTCGCGCATTTCAGCCACGGTGAGCGGTTCGCCTGTGACCGCTTCGAGATTGCTCAGGTAATGATTGCGATTGGTTGAAAACGGAATCGGTACTTGACCGCGCTGCACAGCCCACTTCACACATACAGCGGCCGGGTGCATTCCAAGTCGGTTCGCGATTTTAACGATCACCGGATCCTGGGTGGGTACCGTGTCTTCGGGAGTACGGTCGCGATCTGGCCGTCCCGGCGATCCGATCGGGCAATAGCCGACCGGAATCATTGCGCTGGCTCGGACGAACTCGAATAGCTCGGGTTGCTGAAAATGTGGATGCAACTCCATCTCATTCACCGCCGGTTTGATACGGGCATCCCGCAGCAGAGGTTTTAACTTCGGAATGGTCATGTTGGACGTTCCGATATGTCGCACCAGACCGAGATCCACCAACTGCTCCATCTTTCGCCACGTCCTCATGAACTCGTCGTGGATGTACGGTTTTGCATCGTTGCTGCGGGAACTTACGTCACAGCCGGGCGGGTGGTAATTCGGGAAAGGCCAATGCACGAGGTACAAGTCAAGATAATCGAGTCTGAGGTCAGTCAGCGACTTTCGGCAGGATGGGATGACATCGTTTTCCCCATGCTTGTCATTCCATAGCTTAGAAGTGACCCACAATTGCTCACGCTTAATACCGCCGCGTAGGACCTGTTGTAGCGCGTAACCGATCTCATGCTCATTGCCATACACCGATGCACAATCGAAATGGCGATATCCGACAGCCGCCGCTCCCTCCACCGCCGCCGCAACTTCGGAGGCCGAGACATGATCTGAGCCAAACGTTCCCAGTCCAATTGCGGGCATTTGGGCTCCGGTGTACAGAACTCGGTGAGGCACAAGCGTAGGATGAAGGGATACTTTGGCTGGGAAGTCAGAGGCGATTTGAGTCTTCATTTCTGATTTACTCATTCCGGATTCAACCGGACAATCAACCTCCGACTCGAGTCGTTTTCTGCCCGTCCACGAATGGGCTCCAGCAAATGCTCGCTCAACATATATCGGTAAAGTTACCGATGTCAATAGGCAAAGCTATATTCGCGAGACCGGGAGCTCGCAATGCTCCTAGGAGTCGCCAACAGGCGAGGAGCACGTGGACTCTGGCTGCCGGTAGAAGGCCGGCAAAACCATCTAATTTTTGAATGTTTTGTATACTGCAATCACTCTATGAGCACTCGAATGAAGGATATTGCCAGGGATCTTGGTGTTTCGGTGATCACCATCTCAAAGGTCCTGCGCAATCATCCCGACGTGGGGGATGAGACTCGCGAACGAGTTCTTGCCCGCGTCAAGGAGCTTGATTATCGGCCCAACCTGGCGGCGAGAAGCCTGGTAACCGGCCGCACGTATCTTGTTGGTTTAGTTGTGCCAGACCTGCTTCATCCCTTCTTCGCTGAAATCGCTAAAGCTCTATCTGAGGCTCTGCGACAAAGTGGTTACTACCTCATTGTTTCATCGTCGGACGAAGATCCCGATCTCGAGGAACAGGAGATCAATCAATTGCTGGCACGCCGGCTGGACACGCTGATCATCGCGTCCTGCCGTTCGACAGTCGAGCTCTTTTTCCGAATTGAAAAGCAGAAGACGCCGTATGTCCTGATCGATCGCAGCTTGCCTGGCCTCTCGGCGAATTTCGTGGGGGTTGACGACGAAGCCGCTGGGATGCTGGCCACCAGGCATTTAATAGATGTCGGCTGCAAGAGAATCGCACATATCAGAGGACCGGAAACCAGCCCGGGCATCCGCCGTTTGGAAGGCTACAAGCGAGCGCTTACCCAAAACGGGTTGAAAGTCATTGACGATTACATCATCACAGAACCCAAGGGAGATGTAGAAACCAGGCAGCGCGGCGCCGAAGCGATGCGCCGGCTCCTGGCTCTCAAGCCGAGACCCGATGGACTCTTCTGCTTCAACGATCCGTTGGCGATGGGGGCTATGAACTACGCCTTGAACCAGGGTGTAGATATTCCCGGGGACATCGCGGTCATCGGCTGCGGAGACCTGCACTATGACGATGCGCTCAGCGTGCCTCTCTCAAGCATCAACCAACATAGCCGCCGTATCGGACAGGAAGCTGCACGCATAGCGCTTGCGATTTTGAACTCCAAGGTCCCGCCGAAGCATGAGAACATCGTGCTGCAACCAGAACTAGTGGTGCGGAAGTCCACCCAGTGTCATTCGACCAAGACAATCGGTCGACAAAAGGCGCGCACCTAGCGTCTTTCCATCGAACACAAAGCACTACGCCGGCCTCGACATAAGCGCTGCAACCAACCGCAACGTCGCTAATGTGGTGCCGGTTGTGTAACCGCGCGCTCAAGAACGACAGCAGCGTCGGCCTTCTGATGAAGCGACTTGGTCGCGGCGAACTCTGCATCGGCCTCGGCAGTCTTACCCAACGCGCGGTAGACGCGACCAAGGCGGTAATGCGCGTCCGGCTGACTGGGATCGAGTTCTACAGCGCGTTTGAGCGCTTTAAGCGCGGCAGGGTAGTTTTTCTGTGCCGTCCGCACCGCCCCGAGATCGAAGTAAGCGATTCGCAGATCTTTCTTATGCAGTATGGACTTTTCAAGCAGCGTGCTGGCGCCTTCGACATCGCCATTCTTCAGAGCGATGTCCCCCAGATAGGCAAGTGCCAGGGCGTGCGTTGGATCAAGCGCGAGCTCGGCCTCGAACGCTGCCTTCGCTTCATCGTACTGTTTCGACTTCCAGTAGAGATAGCCAAGGCCGAAGTGCACATCCGGCTCGCGCGGCGCGATCTTTGAGGCAGCGTGAAATTCGGCAATGGCTTCCGGCGTTTTCTGCAGCCCGTCGAGTGCCTCGCCCAGCAGGATGTGTCCGGCGGCAGAGTCGGGATCCTGTTGCAGGATGGTCTTGAACTGTTCGAATGCGCAGTCGTACTGTTTTGCCGAAAGGCAGCTCTGAGCCAGCATTTGGCGAAGCTGCGAGTTCGCAGGGTCAGCGTCGGTGGCCAAGCGCAGAAGCTTCACAGCGTCAGCGAAACGGTGCGCGCCGTAGTAGCTCATGCCCAGAAGCGTACGGGCCTGGGAGTTTTGCGGGTCCTCCCTGAGCGCTCTTGAGAAGGGAACTATTGCAGCATCGAAATGTCCTTGCTTGAACTCGGCAAGGCCGAGGTTCACCTGGATACCGGGTAGTTTGGGATCAAGCGAAAGCGCTCTCCTGTAAGCCTGAGCGGCCTCGACATACTTTTCCTGCCTCGCGAGGTCAACCCCCAGGCTGGCAAAGGCGCCGGCGTCTTTGGGACTCTGTCGCGTAACAGCCCGCCACGCTTCAGCGGCCTCCGCGAACTTGCCCTGTTGATCGAGAGCGAGAGCTTCGGATGCAGATGCCCCCTGAGCTGCGGCCGTGACCGCGGCGAAGATGTTCATCAGCAGCGTGACTGAAACGACGACTAAGTTGGGGTGCTTCATTCAGATACCTACTGATTATTTCTTAACTCATAGCGGCGGTAAAGGAGACAAAACCCTGATAAACACAGGCGAACGCGGGTGTATACTTCGCCCTGTAAGGGCCGTCGGCAGAAGCAAAAAGTAGTTGCGCGGACATGCCAATGCTAATTCGAACAATGGTCGCACGCGCCGTCGTTGTTGCCTGTTTGTCGGCATTCTCTTTGTCGCAGCAAGCGCAAGCGCCTTCCGCGCGGCCTGTCCTTCATGAATTCCCTCTGACATTGCAGCAGAGCCTCGAGAGCGGGAAAGCCGCAATAGGAACAAAGGTTCAGGCGAAGCTTGCAATCGCCACAAAGTTCCAGGGCACGGTGATTCCGAGGAATGCCGTCTTTTCGGGCGTCGTCATTGAGTCCACCGCAAAGGGCCCCAAAGAGCCCGCAAAACTAGCAATTCGCATGGAGAAGGCGGAGTGGAAGGAGGACTCAATTTCCCTTACGGCGTACTTGCTGCCACTCTCTTACTCAAATACAGCCCCGGCAGTACAAGGCTTACCCAACGAATCTCCCGGCCCGTCTTCAAGGACTTCGAATGGCGCCGGCGAGGATGCCAATTCCTCGATGCGTGCGCCATTTCCCACCAACGATTCACAGGCCGCTCAGGCTGCTATCCCCGAAGCTCCCACGCTATCGAGCCGCCCTGTCCAGATGAAAAACGTGACCGTTGCACTCGCAGATGAGGGCGGCGCGGCGCTTGTGTCCGAGCATAACAACATCAAGTTGTATAAGATGACTACCTACGTCTTTGCTGCGACCGAATTACCGGCCAAGCAGTGACTCGGCTCGAGACCAGACGGGCTGCGATAACCCGCCCGCCTTGCGGCAAGAAAGAGCGACGCACTTTCAGCCGAACGCCTGTTCGACGCAAAATCACTTGTGAACTTTTCCAGCGGCAATCAACTGCTCCAGCCACCGTCGGGCCGCTGCCGCTCCCTTATGGTCAGGATGCAGCCGCAGGAAAGTTCGAAGTGTTTCCGCAGAGTCCTCATATTTGCCGACCGCCACTTGCGCTTGCGCCACCAACAGTTCGATTGCCGGTTCGGATCCATGCGACTGGCCGAGGGCCCGTTGCGCCTCCTGGAGCGCGCCCTCAAATTGCTCCTTATGGTAGAACACCTTCGCCAACGTGTAGTGCGTCTCCCAGTTATTCGGATCGATGGCTGCAGACTGTTGGAGCGGCACGACCGCTAGATCAAAGTGATTTTCGTTGAGAAATTCCATGCCGAGCGCGCATAGCACGCGGGGGTTCTTAGGGTCAACTTGGGATGCCTTCTCGAGGAAGCCCTGCGCCTTCTCCGGCTGGTTGCGCTGGAGCGCCACCACCCCCTGCAAATAAAGAACGTCGGGATGATTGGGGGCAAGCTTAGCGGCTTCGGCTACGAATTTCTCCGCTTGATCGAGTTTGTTTTCCTGGATGGCTTGCAGGGCTTTGTCCATCGCTTGTTGCGCCTTGGGAGCAAGCAGAGGACGTGCGGCACCGGGGGCTCCGCCGCTCGTATCGCGTTGCAGAACGATATCATCTTCGGCCTCAACTGCCACGGGAACGGATACCTCTTTCTGCGCAGTCCGATAGCCGATTGCGTTCGCGGTAATGACATAATCGCCAAGCTGGTTCAGGATGAAGACAGCCCGCCCTCTGGTCGTGGTGATCTGTTCGGAAAGACTGCCCATGTGGAAGAGTTTGACGGTGACCAGTGGCCCGATTAGCTGGCTGGAACCTTCTTTGATCGTGATGGAAAGCTCCGCACGACTGCCGCGAATCCCCCCGACATCGGCAGAGCGGTCTTGGTCCTGGCCAGCCACGTCGGCCGCAGCCCATATTGCGATCGCGGCGCAGGCAAGGGTCATCCGAACGATGGACTTCCGTCCGAGCTGCCTCGCGTCAACTCTCCAGACGTTGAATCGTTTCGAAGCAGGCATTCCGCCTGTACGCCCTCCAAAAAAGAAACCGCTCGCACCTGCTTCGATGCGAGCGGTCAAGAACCAAAGTCTAATCGCCTCACATCCCGCTCGCAGGTGAGTGTGAGCGGGATGAGAGGGCCGAAAGTTAGAAGTAAATCTTGCCGGAGAGCTGCATAATTCTCGCCGGGTACGCGTTCGAGAACTGCCCGAAGCTTCCACTACCGATGTCGTTAGTAACATTGTGGAACTGGGTGTGGTTGAAGGTATTGAAGGTCTCCACTTTCAGCTGAAAGCCGCTCGTCTCTCCGAAGGCGAAAGTCTTGAAGAGAGAGAGGTTCCAATTGTCGCGGCCCGGGCCGCGCAGGGCGTTATGACCGAGGTTGCCGAAGACGCCAGGTGCGGTACCAGTAAAGGCGGTCTTGTCGATGTACTGAACCTGCTGGGGGCCTACAACCTTTTCCATATAGGTGATCTTGCCGGTCAAGTCAGGCCGGTTGCCGTTGAATGGCATGCTACTGCCTCCGATGACATTGACTGGCAATCCGGACTCGATGGTCACGATTCCAGAGATCTGCCAGCCGCCGAGCGCAGACTTCGCCAAACGGCTCGAGCTGTTGCGCAGCACTGGAATGCTGTAGATGAAGTTGGTGGAGAAATTGTGGGTCCGGTCAAAGGCGCTTGGCCCAAGATCGTACCGCCAGCCCACGTACGGGTTGGTGAGACCGCCCAAGTCCTGACCGCTGCCACCAGGGGACGGATCAAGGGAGCGCGAAAGGGTGTAATAAGCACGAAGCTGCAGGTCCCGGCTGAACTGCGAGTTCAAGTCAAGCTGCAAGGAGTTGTAGTGGCCAGTCCCCTCGTTCGTGGACATGTTCAGGCTTCTGAACCCCGGGTATGGGAGACTTGTCGCCGACTGCCATGGAAGCTTGATGGCGGGATCGTCTATGC
>JBKPSP010000151.1:0-12489 GCA_046735175.1 Acidobacteriota bacterium | reverse complement strand
AGATCGTTCCCAATTTGGAAGTTCTGCGCCAGCGAAAAGTCGTCAACGCAAAAGAGGTCAATCGTGTCGACATCGAGGGGCTCTCGGCGAAGCTAGCCTCCACCAAGAGAATCAGCGGGTATGAAATCTGGCAGGAGGACTTGCCAAGGACCACCACGCGTAAGATCAAGCGATTTGAAGTTCAGAAAAAGGTACAGGCGCGTAAGGCATCGGGCGAAGCTGGAGAGTTACCGGCGTCGCGTCCGCTCAGCGATGAAGAGAATACCTGGCTTAAGGGAAGCGATGTGCAGCGCGCGTTGAAGATCATTCGTGAATACGCCGCCAACTCGCCCGAGACCATTCGCCCGACTGACAATCTGGAACTTGATCTTGGCCTCGACTCCATGCGGCGCGTGGAATTGCTGGTTGCAGTTGAACAGGAGATCGGCGGCAGTGTACCGGAATCGGAGCTGGCGAACATCTACACGGTCCGCGAACTGGTGGACGCCGTCAAGAGCAGTGCCGCCTCCGCCGCGGGCTCGGATAAGAGTGTCCGAGCCACACAGACATTTCCGGGTTGGAGCGCGGTGCTGCGGCAGGACCCTGCCGATTCCGCTGTGACGTCGATCACGAAGCCGAGGCCGGTGACAGATCCCCTTATTTTTCTCGTGGTGCGATTCCTTGGGCTTGTGTGGCGTGTCTTCTCTCGGATTGAAGTGGAAGGCCTGGCGAACGTGCCGGAGAAGGGGCCGTACCTTCTTTGCTCTAACCATCAGAGCTACCTTGATCCCGCGATTCTGCTGGTTGTGCTTCCCTATCGGAAGCTGCGGCAATTATTCGCGGTAGGAACCAGTGAAATTTTTGGGAGCGGGATCATGCTGCACTTCGCGAGGGTTCTACGGGTCATGGTGGTCGATCCGGATGCGAACCTGATTCCGGCGATGCGAGCCGGGGCTTACGGATTGCGCCACAAGATGGGATTGATGTTGTATCCCGAAGGCGAGCGCAGCATCGATGGCGCGCCGAAGATTTTCAAGAAAGGCGCGGCGATCCTCTCAATCCACCTCCAGGTGCCGATTGTCCCCATTGCGATCGATGGGTTTTTCGAGGCCTGGCCGCGGGGGAAGTCGTTCCAGAGATTCGTGCCCCTCAAAATCAAGGTCGGCAAACCAATGGTTCCCCCACCGGAATCTTCCGCTTCGGAAGAAGCATATGCGAAGCTCACCGCGGAGCTGAAGGCCACAGTTGTGGAGATGTTGGATGCCATGCGGAACGGCAAGAGCGAGCGCGTTTCCGCGTGAGACTTGTTCTCGAGTCGCACGGGCGAGCCGCCCGTGCCACACGACCTCGGCTAGCGAATCACAGATTCTGCCTCTTGTTCTGACTTTTGTTCGGTCCAGCCGGGCAGGGTCGTATCCCCGGTGATCAACCTTGCACCCCGCTCATAGGTTAGATATGACCATGCCCACTGGATTATCACAATGATCCGGTTGCGGAAGCCGATCAGAAACATAATGTGGATGAACAGCCATGCGAGCCAGGCGAAGTATCCGGAGATGTGAATCTTTCTGATCTGTGCGACGGCTGCGGCGCGGCCAATGGTGGCAAGGCTGCCTTTATCAAAATAGTGGAAGTTCTTGCGACGCACGCTGTTCAGGTCCGCGGCCACGGCCTCAGCAACATAACGCCCCTCCTGCATAGCCGTGGGGGCAACGCCAGGAAGCAGGTTGCCACTTTCGTCCTTCAAGCTGGCGAGGTCGCCGATCACGAAAACCTCACGATGTCCGGGCAGGCTTAAGTCAGGATTGACCTGCACGCGTCCAGCGCGATCGAGCGGTGCGCCAAGCTCCCTGCCGAGCGGCGACGCAGAAACTCCGGCGGCCCACAAGACGACAGCCGCGGGTATACGTTCGTCGCCTACCCACGCCGCTGTTGGCTCGATGCGCGTGACCATGGCCGATGCGCGAACTTCCACGCCGAGCTTTTCGAGCTGCCGCACAGCACTCTGGGAGAGATCGGGAGCATAAGCCGGCAGGACCCGCGGCCCGCCTTCAAGCAGGATAATTCGGGTGCGGCGAGGATCGATAGAGCGAAACTCATTACGCAGAACCTGCCGCGCAATTTCGGCGAGAGTGCCTGCGAGTTCGACTCCGGTGGGACCTGCACCGACGATCACGAAGTTAAGGTCGAGCGGCGGCTTCCCTTCGGCGGCTTGTCGCTCAGCAAGCTCGAACGCCAGCAACACGCGTCGCCGAATTTCGAGTGCATCTTCGATGGTCTTCAGACCGGGCGCCCAAGGTTCCCACTCATCATGTCCGAAGTAAGAGTGTGTGGCTCCAGCGGCGACCACGAGGTAGTCATAAGGGATTTCCGCATCGGAAAGCTTTACCACCCGGCGTTCCAGGTCGAAGCCCAGGGCCTCGCCCATGAGAACTTCGACGTTTTTGTAGCCGCGAAGAATCCAGCGGATCGGGGCGGCGATTTCGCCGGGAGATATTCCGGCGGTCGCTACCTGATAAAGAAGAGGTTGGAAGGTGTGGTGATTCTTGCGGTCAATGACGATGACTTGAACCGGCAGTTTTGCCAGCTTGCGGGCCGCCGACAATCCGCCGAATCCGGCGCCGATCACGACAATACGTGGCTGGGCATTATCTCTGCGCACATTCGCCTCCATTTGCGGCGGGCGATTGCCGCTCATCTCAACGTTATATAGATTCGGGAATGGGCGATAAGTCGGAAATTATTGCGGAGCTGCAAAGTGCCAACGGAAAGTCGAGTTGCGGAAATTTACGGCTTTCTCGGCCAATTCCTGGGGCGATCTGAAGTTCTTTGCGAGCTTTGCGAATCCTTGGCGCACTTTGCGGTTTAAAGCTTTTAACCACAAAGATCGCAAAGAGAAGCCGGGAGGTCGCAAAGAAGACCTTTAAAAAAAGCCAATGGTTCCAAAGGCGACTTCACTTCGTATCTACGCCAAATCCCAGAATGACGTTCACTTCTACTGGCTCGCTGCCGCGATAGGCGGGGCTGAACTTCCAGTCCGGCAGGGCCGCGACAATCTGTTTTTCAAAACCGTCGCCTGAGGATTGCAGGACCGCGACATCCTTTAACGTGCCATTGCGATCCATCACGCATTTCAGAACCAGATGGGCGTTGCCGAGACCGGCAGGGACCTGATTGTTAAGGGCCTGGGGCGCAATCAAATCTTCTGAATAAGGATGGGACGCGGATCCCGGATCGGCAAACTGCAGCGATACCATGCCGGCAGCAGTTCTGAAGTAAATGGTGTAAACGCGGTCTCCTTTCAACAGACCGTAGTAGTTCATTGCGCCGCCCGCGCGCGGGCTGGCCACGACGGTGATGCCGTTGCTGTTTCGGCGGACGTCTGAGTGACCGCCGGCCTTCGGCTCGGGACCACCGAAGCTTGGAAGCGTCACAGTGTTGGTGCCGCCGGAAACTGAAACTCCGGGCACGCGGTCGTTGTATTTGTCACCGGCGCCGCCTGGGCCGGCAAAGGTCGAGCTTCCGGTGTGGGGCGAGGCGTCGGCGCCCTTGCCTGCTCCGGAAAAACTTGCACCCGAGCTCGATCCTGCTGAC
Organism: Acidobacteriota bacterium; assembly: GCA_046735175.1. Lineage (GTDB taxonomy): Bacteria > Acidobacteriota > Terriglobia > Terriglobales > Acidobacteriaceae > Gp1-AA145. The sequence continues at coordinate 8,916 of JBKPSP010000151.1, read as the reverse complement.
GAACTGCCCGAAGCACTGCCATGTGTAATGCCTGAGCCACCGCCCGAATTTCCTGCGCCCGGCGCATTTCCTGCGGTAGACATCGCGAGCATTGTTCGTTCCGGGTTTGCCGGCTGCCCGGCTTTCTCGCCCGGCTTCGGCGAGACGATCACTCCGGCCGAGTTTGACTGCGTCTGCGATGGTTTTGGTGTTTCTTGTGGCGGCGCGACGACTCCCGCTCCTTGCAATCTTGCGCGATCCTGCAATCGGGAATTGATCTCGATCGGTGGAGGAGCTACGGTGGCGCTGCCCAGAGAAGTTGCGGTGCGCTGCCGCGTGATGTGCTGTAAGTCGACGGGCGGCTGCGCAACGTCCTCGGTTCCACCCAGGCGCGATAGAGAACGGCCGTGAGCAGAGTTTAGTTCGACGGGAGGCGCTGCCACGCTCTGGCTCGCGCCAAGCCCTGCGACCGTTCGGCCGTGTGCGAAATTGATATCAACCGGTGGCGGAGCAACGGTGGCACTCTGCCCCAGAGTGTCTCTTCGCGTATGTGCCGCAATGTTCAGATCAGGCCGGGGCGCAACCACCGTTTCGGCGGGAAGCGTCAGTTGGGCGCGACGACTCAAAGCTTGTGGCGGCGCGGAAACCGGCGGGGGCACGACGGACGCATTCGCCGCCAGACTTCGCCTGGATGAGAGTTGAGCCGACAGTTCGACTGGTGGAGGCGCGACTTGCTCCTTGAGCAACTCCTGCCGACGTAGCTGATCGCGCAACTCGGGAGGAGGCGGCGCGACAGCCGTCGCCAGTGTGACTGGTTTTCGCATGCTGGGCAGAGCCTCAACCGGCGGTGGGCCTGCGTCCGCTTTGAACGCCAGCAAATTCTTAATGTCGGTATCGGATTTCAGCAGATTCAGCTGTGGAGCATCCAAGACTTTTTCGTGTATCTTTTCGCCGCGCGCTACCTTGATGTTCTGAACCGCATGATGCGCAGAGCTTCCGCCCGATCTTCCTTCTTCTCCTTTGGGCGCGCCGCCGAGGTCTCGAGTGCGTGGAAGTTCGTCGGCCGAATAGAAGATGATGTCCCGCGATCTGGGCTGCTCTTCAACGACCGCGCACGTGGACTTTTCAGCTGGATGTGCGACCGCGGTTGCGAACACCGCTACGATCTCAATCAGCGAAGCTGCCAGAATCCCGCGCCAGGGAAATAGCCCTGCTTTTGCCTCCGCATCCAGGGCGGGCGGGGAGCGGCGCAAAGCAGGGCCCAGGGATGAGACGAACTCCTCCCACGGAGAGGACCATTGCACCAACAACTGCGGAACTTCGTTCAAACTCACCTTCTAGCTGCGGGCGCCAGGTTGTGATACAGGTCAATCAACGCCGGCCCGAGCGTCACGAAGATCAACGAGGGGAGGACGAACACAACCAGAGGAATCACCATTTTAACAGCGGTCTTTGAAGCCTGCTCCTCCGCCCGCTGCCGACGCTCGGTTCGGAGCGAGTCGGAGTAGATGCGTAGGGCCTGCACGATGCTGGTGCCGAAGCGGTCGGTCTGAATCAAGGATGCCACCAGCGAGCGAATGTCATCCACGCCGGTGCGCGCAGCCAGATTGCGCAGGGCTTCGGCACGCGGTTTGCCGGCGCGCATTTCGAGGTTGGCAAGATAGAATTCTTCGCTCAGCGCGGGATGAGCGTACTTCAGGTCCTCACCGACACGCATCAGCGCCTGGTCGAGCGGCAGGCCGGCTTCGACGCACACGACCGTGAGATCGAGCGCGTCCGGCAGAGCAATGGTGATCTCGCGTTGGCGCTGCGCCATGAGCCGCTTGAGAACGAAACGAGGGAGAAAGAATCCGAAGGCGAGTCCCCCCGCGAGCATGTAGATATCAGAGCCGGCAACAGCCAACGCCAAAATAACGAAAATCGCAGCGAGAGCGATGCGTGCGACGACGTAAATAACGAGATGCCTTCGCTCGCGAAGTCCGGCTTGGATAAGCCATGACCGAGTTCGCGAAACCTCAGAGGGCGAAAGAGGCAGAGCTTTGCTTAGAGGATCGAGCAGTTGTCCCAGGCGCTCTTTGAGGGGAGGCCTGTCCGGCGCCACGGGGCGCTCTACGCCGAGCGACCGCAGGCGCGCAGCCAGCATCGATGACGGCGCATAGGCAGCGGAGGCGAACGCAAAGACCGCGATGGCGACCGCGGCGAACACGATGATGGGGACGAAAAATGTCAATGTCAGACCTGAATCTGAATAATCCTTCGAATTACGAAATAGCCAACTGTCTGCAACGTAATGCCTGCAGCGAGCAGCACATGCCCAATTGGATCGGCAAAGAGCGGGCGGATGAAGCTCGGATTCATGATCAGCATGGTCACGATGATGGTCGGCGGCAGCCCCATCAGCAGCATCATGGTGAGCCGGCCTTGCGCGGTGTAGACGCGCACCTGGCGCAGAATCTTGAAGCGCTCGCGGATCATGTAGGACAGATTGTCCAAAATCTCCGCCAGATTGCCGCCGGTCTCGCGCTGCAGCATGACCGCAGTCACAAAAAACTTTACGTCTACCAAAGGCATGCGTTCTGACAAATTCAATAGCGCGTCACGCACCGGCATTCCATACTTTTGCTCTTCGTAGAGCTTGCGGAACTCGGTAGCCGCAGGGTCGTTCAGTTCGTTGCAAACAATTTCGAGAGCCAAAGTAAAAGCGTGGCCTGCGCGAACGGCGCGCGCCAGCGTGTCGATGGCTTCAGGAAACATTGCCTCGAATTTCTGGAAGCGGCGCGTCCTGCGCCAGGTCACGTAGGAGTACGGGACGATTAATCCCAGGAACGCTCCAGTTGCCGTGAACAGCAGGGTCTCTTGTGGCGGTAGAGGTTGGGCCAGCACGTAACCGACGAGCGCGATGACGGCGCTACTGACAAGGCAGAGAACCAGCAGGTTGCCGGCCCGCATGGAAATGCCGGCTTGCTCGAGTAGAAACTGAAGCTTGGATACCCGCTCGGAGCGGCGGAGGAGCGTGTCGAAGGCTGGAATCCGGCTGAACATCTCATCGCGGAGCAGGGCCAGGGTTTCGCGTCCGCCTTGCCCCTGTTCCGCGGCCAGGCGCTCACGGATCAAGCGGGCACGGGCGCTGCGCTGGTCGAGGAGCGTGAAGACCACGAATGCACCGCACGCGACGGCGACGAAAACGAGAATTGGGATTAACGCTTGTGTCATCTACTTCTTTCCCAATGCAAAGAAGGCACAGACGAGCCTGTGCCACACGGTCAAACTTCCATCCGTGAACTGAACCATTCGGGTTTCAGCGGGTAGCCGCCGGTGGAAAGCCGGTCTGCAAAACGCGAGATCGCACCGGTGGCGCGAAACACCCCGCGCACTCTGCCATCCGGATCGATGCCGATGCGATCGAAGGCAAAGATGTCCTGCATCCAGATGCTGTCGCCCTCCATGCCGGTAATTTCTGAAATTGATATGACCTTGCGCGAGCCGTCAGTCAGGCGGGCGATTTGCACGACGACGTGGATCGCTGAGGATATCTGCTGGCGAATGGCGCGCTCGGGAATGTTCAGGTTCGCCATCGAGAACATGCTTTCGATACGGGCCATGGCGTCGCGTGGAGAGTTGGCGTGAACGGTGGTAAGCGAGCCCTCGTGGCCGGTGTTCATGGCCTGCAACATGTCGAAGGCCTCTTCCCCACGCACCTCGCCAACGATGATGCGGTCCGGCCGCATACGAAGGCTGTTGATGACGAGTTGCCGCTGCCGCACTGCTCCCCTGCCTTCGATGTTCGGCGGCCTGGTCTCCAGACGGACAACGTGTTCCTGCTTGAGTTGCAACTCGGCGGCGTCTTCGATCGTGACTACGCGCTCAGAATCCGGAATGTAACCGGAAAGCACGTTCAACAAGGTTGTCTTTCCCGCGCCGGTGCCGCCGGAGATCAACATATTGATGCGGCCCTTCACCATGCGAGACAAGACCTCGAGCATGGGCTCGGTGAGTGTTCGGTTTTCAAGCATGTGGCGCGCGGTGACCGGATCGCGACCGAAGCGGCGGATGGAGAGCACGGGGCCATCCAGCGCGAGCGGCGGGATGATCGCGTTCACACGCGAACCATCTGCCAGGCGGGCATCGACCATCGGCGAACTCTCATCCACGCGACGGCCTACCCGCGAGACGATGCGATCGATGATCTGCATGAGGTGCTGGTCATCTTTGAAACTTAGACCGGTAACTTCTAGCTTTCCAGCGCGTTCCACGTACACCTTGTTGTAACGGTTTACCAGAATGTCGGAAATGGTGGGATCTTTTAAGAGCGGTTCCAGCGGGCCAAGGCCGAAAATCTCATCCAGAATTTCGCGCGCGAGCCGCTCGCGTTCGGCGAAGCTGAGAGGGACAGCTTCGCTGTTGATGGTATTTCGAATGACCAGCAGGACTTCTTCCCTGGCCGCGTTGCCGGGAGTCCGCCCCAGTTTTTCCAGGTCGAGGCGATCGAGAATCCTGCGGTGCAGGTCGGCCTTAACCTGCTGGTATTCCCGTCGTTCGAAGGTTTGAACGTTCGCCATCGCGAGTTAACTATCCGATCTTAAACAGAGACCACGCCGGGCGCTTGATCGCAGTTTCGGTCTCGGTCAACTTTTCCGCTAATCCCGTGAACGCCCGAGCGAGATCGGAGCGGTTCTGCTGCATAAGAGGCACTCCGCGGTCGATGGCGCCAGAAGCAGCCGGATAGTGGTTTGGAACTCTCCAAAGCAGCTTGAGACCGGAGGCGGCCTCGACTTCAGACTCCTGAAAACCAGGAATCTTGCGGAAGCGATTCAGGACTAGACGTAAACGGTCGCGGCCGTTGTTTTCTCCCAGGAACTGCTGAATGCGCGCAGCACTCCAAAGCGCGGCGACATCGGTGCCTGCTACCACCATTACGGTTTCTGAAAGGTCGCACACCAACCGGGTGACCGCGTCCATTCGCGATGAGAGATCCACGACCACGAATTGGTAATAGGAGGACAGCAGATCAAACAGGCGCGCGAATTCAGCCGGCGTCGGTTGAGCTTCCGAGGGTGTTGATGCGCCTGCGAGGAGTTGCAAGCCGCCCGAGTGGCGCGTAGTGAAGCTCTCGAGTAATGAGCTGTCTAGCCGATGCAGGTTACGAATCGCGTCGTAGGTCGTGAACGACGGCCGCAGGTTCAGGTGAAGCGCCGCATGACCTAAAGGCGCAAGGTCCACGAGGGCGGTTTGACTGTGAGCAGATTGCAACGCCAACGCCAGGTTTACGGCAATGGTGGTCGCGCCGCAGCCGCCCTTTGCGTTGACGACCGAAAACACTTTCCCACGTACGGTGCTGCTGCGCTGGGCAGACTTTTGACTTGCGGTCAGCCTGACGAAGGCTTCCAGAAGCGTATTGGTTGTGAGCGGCCGCTCAAGAAATTCGCGAGCGCCCGAGCGCATGGCCGTGACAATGATTTGCGGCTGAGTGAGGCTTCCGACTGCAAATACGGCGCTGCGCGGCAATTCCTGGTGCAGAACTTCAATGGCCCGCAGGGCGGATTGCGGGTCGCTCAACGGAATATCGAGGACCACCACGTCCGGATGTTCGTCCTGCAAACGACGAATCATTGGATCGGTCGAAGTCAGGGGCAACGCGGAGAAACTGAGGACCGCATGCGCCACACGCGTGCCTTCGACGAGAATCTGCAGGATATTCCGCTGTTCACTGTCCCGCGCCATTACGGCAACTGCTAACTCCGGCATGACTGCTCCTCACTGCTGACGAACAGAAACTTTTCACCACAGAGACACAGAGGCACAGAGAAAACCAAATCAAACAAACAGCGCACTCGGTTTGGGCATTGCCAATCCACTCTTACGATCCATGACTACCGAAGAAATTAGATGCAGGACTCTATTCCTTGTTTTGATTTCTCTGTGCCTCTGTGTCTCTGTGGTGAATGAATTATTTTCCTCCACCTGGCGAAGACTTCCCATCGAACTTGTCCTTATCCAGGAACGGTTGCGCCGCCTTCGGGGTTGCCGGCGGTTGGGAACTTGGCGAAACCCGGTGCACAGTGCAAAGCACCATCAACTCCGCATTGCTCTTCTGCATGTTCTTGCTCTTAAAAAAATTGCCAAGGATGGGGATGTCGCCCAGGCCCGGCATCTTGCTGGTGATGTTAGTCACGCGGTTGTCCATAAGCCCGGCAATTACGAAACTCTGCCCATCCTGAAGTTCAAATTCGGTCTGCGCCTTGCGCGTGCTCAGCGCGGGTACCGTGAAACCGGAAATTGTGAGTGCGTTTGTGAAATCCAGTTGGCTGACTTCAGGCACCACCTGAAGATGAATGTTGTTATTCGGCATGATGAGAGGAGTAAATTTCAGCTTCACTCCAAACTCGCGGAATTGGATAGTCACCGCGGTGAAGCCCTGTCCGGGCTGAACGATGGGGAAAGGAAACTCGCCGCCGGCGAGAAAGCTGGCTTCTTTGCCGTTTACCGCGATCAGGTTCGGCTCCGCCAGAATCTGCAAAAGGTTCTTCTGCTGCAGGGCCTTGATCACGGCACCGATGGGGACATCGGTACGCGTGATGAACAGGTTGAGATAATCCGTGATATTGGCAGTGGGAGCGGTGGGAGTGACGCTGGTGACGTTCACGCCGTTGTTTGTGACTGATTGCGTTACTGTGGGCGCGGGATTCGTAATGTTAACCTGCCCAAACTGTCCGGTCTGCGATGATCCAATCGTGTGCCCCTGCCCGAGGTCGAATAGATTCACTCCCAGCTGCGTCACGGCGGTGCGATCCACTTCGGCGAACTTCACTTCGAGCAAAACTTCTTCCGCGCCTACTGGTCCGAAGGTCAGGACATTGATCACGTTTTTTGAGTAGGCGCTGGCGACTTGTCCGGCGTGCTTGGCAACGTCTTCGCTGGTTACGTGCCCCGAGAGAACAATGGCGGACCGCGAAGCCGAAATGTCGATCTGCTCGCTGGGAAAAATTCGCTTGATCTCTTCCCGCGCCGCGGTCATATCCACATCGACACGCAGATCGAAGCTGCGAGCACGCTCGTTTTCATCCCAGATCAGCAATGAAACTTCGCCCGGCGAACGGCCGTGCACCAGCACCTGAGTTGGCGTAACCACCTGCGGGTCTGCGATCTCCGGGTCGGTAACAGAAACCCGCTTCAGTCGATCGGTAGTGTTGATGAGCAGCGACTTCCCCACCATGACGCGAAGCGGAGCTGGACCTTCCTGGTTAGTTTGCGGGGCCGGGGTTTCCTGGGCACCGCACAACGAAAAAATCAGCAGCAGGATAGGAAGCTGAAGAAGATGTTTGAGAATGGAAGTATGTTTTCGCATCGTGCAGCGATTTCTCAATCTGGCAATTTAGTTACGTCACGTTTGTCGCCCTTGATCACTTCAACTGGGTACGCAGTCGGGACGGGCGCCTGAACCACGGGCGCAGGCGCCGGCTTTGGCTTCTTGTGTACCGGAGCGCTTACCACCGTGCCGTTCTGATAGAGCGAGTGCATTCCGATCGACGCTACCTCGGCCTGATTGGTATCCAGCGGATTTCGCAGAGCAAGTTGAATGTGCCCCTGGTTCATGGCCAACGCGAGCTTGGCCGCATCGTCAGGGGAAACGGCCAGGGTAATCACCGGCGAATTTTGCGATTCGTTGCCCAGAAGGCTTCTGTCCAGCTTCTGGCCGTTCGCCAGGACTGCGACGTTTCTCAAAACGGTTATAGTCTGGGGCTCGCTGGACCCGGTGGCGGTTCCGGTCATAAGAACGTCGACGCGGCTGCCCGGCTGCACAAATCCGGAGACTGAGCTGAAGTCATTGACGCGGACGGAAACCGCGCGCATGCCAGGTGGAATCATGGACGGGAGGCCAGAGCCTCCATTTTCGGAGGCGACTTTGGTGGTCAGGACGAAATCGCCGGCAGCAATCGGCTGGATGACGCCCCGTCCGATGGCTCGCTCCATATGACGGAACGCACTCGGAGGAATGGCTTCGGTGGGAAGATGCACAATACGGACATCTTTGTCCTGGATTCTTGCACCGACGGGAATATTGTTGGTGGCAACCACCACGTCTTGAACGCCGCCCTGGGCAGAGCCGTTGTGTGCCTGCAGCATGCGGTAAGCCAAGGCGCTGGCAAAAGCGCCAAGGGCAAGTGCCAGTATTCCAATGAATACGAGCCGGGTACGGTTCATTCGCTACTCCACAGATTTTAAGGGCTCGTGCCCACTTGCGACCCTTCGCGCCTGGCAGGGCCCTTGTTGTCCGGCCACTGCTTTTCGCTCGTTCAGGTCTGGCAAATTCGACGAGGGAGACGGGTACGCTGAAGCCTGACCATGATACCGCGACCGGATGCCATTGCGCGATCTTTTAATGGCAGGCGGAGCGGCCTTGATCCGCCAACTTGGGACATCAAGGTGTTTCTGATAAGGTTTCAGCCCACTGGCATGGATAGCGCCGCCAATGCGCAAAAACTTGCAGTTGTCGTGGCAGTATTCCTTTGCGCCGCGTCCTGGTCGTACCTGAATCGCGTCCTCATACCCCACCAGAAGGCAGAGTCGGCTGCGCGTGGCATTCCACGCGGCAACCTGTCGGATCTCTATCCCCGCTGGCTCGGATCGCGCGAACTGTTGATGCACCATCGCGATCCTTATGGAAGCGATGTCACTCGCGAAATCCAGGCTGGATATTATGGGCGGCCGCTCGATCCCACCTTGAAGGATGATCCCACCGATCAGCAGGCTTTCGCCTACCCAGTCTATGTGGCATTTTTGCTCTCTCCGACGGTCGGAATGTCGTTCGATCAAGTGCAGACGTTGTTCAGGTGGATGTTAGGTATCTTGACCGTGGCGAGCGTGCCTTTGTGGCTTCGAGTAGTCGATTGGCGATTGCAGCCGATTGCTACAGTCGCCCTTGCGCTGTTCGTGTTC
>JBKPSP010000150.1:0-30173 GCA_046735175.1 Acidobacteriota bacterium | reverse complement strand
ATCGGAGACCAGTCCCATGCTCACGGTTGCTTTTATCATCGGCGTCACAATTGTTCTTACGCTTCAGCTCGCTGCCGCATTTCGGACGAAACGGATCGATTACGAAAAACGATCCGTCTCACAAAACGGCTTCGTCGAAGTCTGCAAGGTTGATCGAATACCTGAGAAGTGCGCCACCATCGTTTCTTTGTCAGGCGAACGTGTAGCGATCTTCCGTTACGACGGGAAAGTGTCTGCGGTTTCAAATGTTTGCCAGCATCAGAATGGTCCCCTGGGAGAGGGCCGCATCATCGATGGCTGCATTACCTGCCCGTGGCACGGCTACCAGTACCGGCCGGAGGACGGCGCAGCCCCTCCTCCATTCAAGGAAAAGGTCCCAACTTTCCGCGTTCACGTGATCGACGGAACTGTATTCGTGCATCCGAAACCGAATTCCGCGGGGACGTACGTTGAGCCAGCACGGAGTTCTGGCAGCGAAGCTCAGCGTCAAGGAGCACGCGCGCAATGAATCCGGAATCGGATTTTTACGTCGGTTACCTGCCCAAAGCGCCAACGGGACTGAGCCGGTTTGTTCGGCGAATTGTCATCGCCCTTGGACTATTCATAGTTACACTGGCGATCGCTCTTTCGCTGGGGCAAATGCCATTTGCAAAGTCCTACTTTGAGTTCGGCAAAGTGCGCAATTTCGAAGGAACAGTGGTCGCGCGACCGTACCCGAGCCTTCTCATCACTCGACCTGGTCAGCCGGGTAAGGAAGATAGGGCATCGGACTACCTCCTGGTTTCTCCTGGCAAGCATGGAGCTGACGATGTGATACGGAACTTTGCGGACAAAAATGTTCGATTGCGTGGGCAACTGATCTATCGAGATGGCCAGACGATGGTAGAGATCGAACCGGCTTCGATTCACGAAACGGGCGTGCAGAGCGCTGAGCAAGCGGCCGCTCGGAGCTTTGGAACTCTAACACTCACCGGAGAGATTGTTGATAGCAAGTGTTATCTGGGCGTGATGAATCCCGGCAAGGGCAAAGTTCACCGGGACTGCGCTTCGCGGTGCCTGAGCGGTGGGATCCCGCCGCTGTTTGTTGACTTCCTAAGCGGCAAAACGTTTTTGCTCGTCGGCGGGGATGAAAGCGCGCTATCTTACGACGAGCTCAAGCCATTCATCGCCGAACCGTTGAGGATACAAGGCGAGCATCTCCAGCGAGGCGAGCAAAGCCTGTTGCGAATTGATCCTCATCGCCTGCAACATTCTGACTGAGTGTCCCCCGCGCCTTGCCAGAGAGACAGCCTGCCATTTTTCCCATGCCGTCATCAGATCCGCGAGCTTGCGTTTTTGTCGTGCGAGTTCGCGTTGTGACTTTTCTTCTCGCGCGCCGCGCGAAACCCTGAAGACGTTTCACCGCCACGATGTGCGCCGCCCAATACTGATGCTGCCGGTAGAACACGCCAGCTTCAGTGTTTGCGGCATGATATTCCAAAGAGGCAAACTGCGCGCCCTGCTGGCGAGCCCACCCTTCAGCCGATCGCAGCAGTCGCCCTCCGACACCTAGCTTCTGATGCCGCCTGCTCACCGCGATCTCGGCAATATGACAGTAAATTAAGTTTCGGTGCATCGGGTCGGGTGACTGATCGAGTCGTGCGTCGAGAAATCCGACAATTTCATTGCTCAGTTCCGCCACCAATGTGATGGCTTTCCCACCCGAATCGGGCGGATGCTGTCGGCCCTTTCGGTAACGCGCCGATATCGTCTCCACCGCTGGCACCAAGTAACGATCAGGATCAAGGCTGGCGTGATGCTCAGCACTTTCAATGAAGATGAGTGCAATCGTGTCCGCATCTTCTGAAATGGCCGCCCGTACTGAGATATGCGCCCTCTTCATTTCGAGTAATCCTGCCGAAGCATCCAGGCAATGAGTCCAAAAATAAGCCGGCTCACCCCTAACTTCTCGATTCACTGACTCCAAAAAAGTGACAGGCAATTACATTTGTCAAAGTTCGTGCTTCCATGTCACCTCCAGGCATTTTGCGACTCTCACTTTCTACCAAAGAAGTTCAACTCGAAAGTGAGGTCTATCTGTATATGAAGAAGCTGTTTGTTGCCATGACGCTAGTGGGGGCTTTATCAGGAATTGCAGGTGCCAAGGAACTCCACAACCTTGATCAAAACGGGGTAGAGATCCAAGGCTATGATCCGGTTGCATTCTTTACCGACAACCGTCCGGTAAAGGGAAATTCGCAATTCCAGTCCGAATATCAGGGCGCGAAATACTATTTCGCATCTGCCGAACACAAAGCTACGTTTGATAAAGAGCCCGCGAAGTATGAACCGCAGTTCGGCGGCTACTGCGCCTACGGAGCCAGCCGGGGCAAGACTGCTCCGATCAAGATTGAAGCATGGCAGATCGTCAACGGACGGCTACTCATGCAATACGATCTCGATATAAAAGACAAGTTCAACAAAGACACGCAAGGAAACCTTCACAAGGCAGATCAGAATTGGCCTGGGATCGTTGAGAAATACGGAAAATGAGTAAAGCGGGCGCGCGATCGTAATCCGCGCCCGCTAATCTTTGCACCTTTCGAAGCAACTTTATTGCCCGAAGAATCGCATCCTGACCCTCGGGTGTAACTGCTCGAGATCCAAAAGGGTCAAGAAGTCGATAGTCTTGAATTCGCGGTCAAGCGCAGGAGGCCCGCAGATTTTCGCCCCAATCGCCAGGTAGGTCCGCAGCAACTTAGGAACTTCATCGTCAGCCGTCGATGAGTAAACGATCGGCATTACGAAATTCTCGCGAGGCAACGTCCGTAACGAATCTTCCACCTGCCACTCAAACAGGCGTCTATAGACGGCGCTGCCGTGAGCGGGATCCTGCGACGTAAGCGAAGAGCAACCAATCAGGAAACGGGAGCCGTGCTTAAGTGCATATCCAGCAATCCCTCGCCACAGGAGGTACAGGACGTCAGTCGAACGATGTTCGCGATGAATGCATGCGCGTCCAAGCTCGATCAATGCCGGTCGAAGCTTCGCGTATGGGGCAAAGTCAAACTCCCGTTGGCTGTAATATCCCAGATTTTCGCCAGCTGTCATGCCCGTCTGCAGCCGGTAGGTCCCGACTACTTTCCTTGAAGGAATATGTTCAACAATCAGGTGATCGCAAACCGCGTCGAACTCGTCGTGATCGTGGCCAGACGCGTACGCCGACTGCAACCCTTCATTCAGTTCCAGATTGAAAACTTCAAAACGCAGGCGCAGAGCGGCCACAAGTTCGTCATTTCCGGTCGCAAACTTTGCCAGGTACGGTCCGTGACGTAGCTCGACACCATCGCGTGCCCATCTCCGTCCTTCTATCGGACTTGCTGCACGTCCGGCTGAGCTCGCGATCATTCGTCAGGCCTTTCGCTGAAATTACGCAAGGAATATCACAAGCCCTGTTTCCGTGTGATGAACAACGCATGAAAAAGTGACACGGCTAGATATGTGGACGCGATGAAACTTTTTCTTCTGCTAGGAGTCTCAGCGCCTGAGGAGTACACACGATATGCCCGCTGGCAGCGCCGTAGCAATGGCCACAACACCCACCGTTCGTTGGCAGAGAGCAATCAGTTGGGCCTGCCGTTTGGTTGCGGCGGTCATTCTGCTTCAGACGCTCTTTTTCAAGTTCACCGGAGCCTCCGAGTCGGTTTACATCTTCACCAAGCTCGGAGTCTTCGTGAACCACTATATCCCTTCGCTCTCTGTTGAGAGTGTTCAGGTGTATGGCCGAATCGGTTCCGGAATCATGGAACTGATCGCATCAATTCTCTTGCTGGTTCCTCGCAGTGTTTGGGCAGGTGCAGCTCTGGCGATGGCGGCCACTGGCGGCGCAATCTTCAGTCATCTCACGTTTCTCGGTTTAGTCGTTATGGATGACGGGGGTCTGCTGTTCGCTCTCGCTTTGATCGTCTTCGGCACGAGCGCCGTTGCACTTTTCCTGCATCGCTCGCAGATTCCTGCGTTTGGAAGGCGATCCTAGATGAACCGGACCGCACTCATCTTGGCTGCCGAAAGCGTTCTTCAACAAGGCATCGCCATGTTGGATAACACCGATCAAGAGTCCTATTCACGCAAGGAAGAGGGCCCATGGGGTTCGTCGGTCGGCGCGCACTACCGCCATGTTCTCGATCACTTCATGTGTCTGATCGAGGGCTTGTGGGACTTTCAAATCGATTACGACCACCGCGGCAGAAACCGGGACATCGAGAGTTCAATTGAGGCTGCCCGCCATGCCACATGCGACCTGATCGAAGCACTGACCGCAATTCCTCATGACGTTCTGAAGCAGGAGTGCACGGTGGTCTACAGCGTTGGGTATGGCGAGGCTGAAACGCAAGCGGTCCGTTCCGTTGTGGCTCGCGAGTTGATGTTCTGCGTAGGGCATGCCATTCATCACTATGCCATCGTGAAGCTGCTGTGTTCCCTCAGAGCGGTCCCGCTCCCGCATGAATTTGGTATTGCACCTTCGACTTTGAAGTATCAGGCGCAGGCAGCGCAATAACCATGTTTGCGCACACGGCCCTTCTCGACAATCAGTTCGCGTTGGCGCTGTTCGTCATCTTGCTCACGTTTGCCTACGAAGACGGCGCAACACTGCTCGCGGTGAGCTTGGGGATGGCCGGGCGCTTGGATCCGCGAGTCGGATTTGCCAGCGCATTCATAGGAATTTGGGCCGGGGACATGGGACTTTATCTGTTTGGTGCCAAGGTTGGCGGAAAAGTTGCGCGGTCGAACTGGATGCGCCGATTCTTTTCACCCGAATCACTGCTTAAGGCCCAATCGTGGTTCGAGCGCCGGGGAACGCTCGCAATTATTATGAGCAGGTTTATTCCCGGAAGCCGGCTGCCTCTGTATTTTGTGGCCGGTACGTTGAAGCAGCCAGCCACACTATTTGGCGCGGTTACGGGGGTCTGTTCGCTTGTCTGGGTGGCTGGAATTTTTGCCGCAATGCGTTTCAGCATTATTCCGCTCGGTTCAGGCAAGTCATTTGCTGCCGTCGCTGGGTCACTCCTCATCGGGCCATGGTTGTTCGCGCGACTGTTCCGTTCAACGCTCCCCGCATTGAGATTGTCGTGGAGGAAATATCGCCGCTGGGAATTCTGGCCTGCATGGATGTTCTACCCGCCGGTCGCGGCAATGTGCGCCTGGCTTGCAGTGAAATACCGTGGACTGGCCCTACCTGCACTCGCGAATCCCTCGTTTCGTAACGGCGGCATCATCGGCGAATCGAAGATCGACATTTTGCATGCCCTGACGAATATCGCACCCGAGTTTGTGGCAGACGGCTATTTGCTTCCGGCAGCATCTTTCTCGGACCGGGCGCGCCTGTTTCGCCGCCTGCGTGAAGAACATGAACTGAAATACCCGGTAGTGCTGAAACCTAACGTCGGTCAGCGCGGGGCTGGTTTCAAGGTCATCAAATCGGATTCAGATCTGAACAATTACCTTTCGCGCGTGCCTTACGACCTCATTTTGCAGCGATATATTCCTGACGAGAAAGAAGTAGGAATTTTCTACTACCGCTTGCCAGGCGCAAAGCGAGGCGAAATCTTCGCAGTGACCCAAAAAATCTTCCCCGTAGTTGTCGGGAACGGCAGGAGCACGTTGGAAGAACTGATCGCCCTCGATAAACGGGCGTCGCTGATTGCCAAAACTTATTTGGATCGCTTTCCAGATGCCAGGAATCAAGTCCTTGCTAAGAATCATGTGCTAAGGCTTGTCGAGGCTGGGAATCATTGCCAAGGGTGCATCTTTCGTGATGGCCAACATCTCTTTTCCCATGAGCTTCGCGATCGCATTGACCAAATTTCTAAAGCATTGCCCGGCTTTTTTATTGGCCGATACGATATTCGATACTCGAGTAACGATGACCTCAGACGCGGAGAAAACTTCAAGATCATCGAATTGAACGGCGCGGCATCTGAGGCCACGAACGTCTACGACGCGCGCAATTCACTGCTAGATGCATATCGAACTCTGTATCGTCAGTGGGAACTCGTTTATGCGATCGGTCGCGCGAATCGCGATCGTGGGCATAGGTCACCCGGTGTTTGGAGTATTTGGAAGGACTTGAGTTCCTACAGGAGCGCGGCCTCGGTGTATCCCGCTGCTGACTGAGAGAATGTGCACGTTGACGTTTGTCGCTGGCGAAGACGGCTACGTACTCGGCATGAACCGGGATGAGAAGATCACGCGGGGACACGCGAGCCCTCCTGCGGTAAACAAAGGTACCGTTGTGTGGGCAATTTATCCAACAGATGTCGAAGGTGGAACCTGGATAGCCGCGACCGAGCGTGGTATTGCATTTGTCCTTTTGAACTGGAACGATGTCGGTCGTCTGCACCCTCAGACCGGCACTCGAGGGAGCGTAATTCCTGCGCTCTTAACTTCCACGGCTTCTCAAGATGCAAACGCAACCCTTGAACACCTGGAACTCGGAGGCATTCTTCCATTCAGGCTCGTGGGAGTTTTTCTGGCCGAGAAACAGATAGTCGAATGGCGCTGGGACCAGAAGTCTTTGGACCACGAAATTCTCGGGTGGCACAACGCGCAATGGTGTTCGTCAAGCCTTTCCGACGCACAAGCCGCAAAACGTCGCGGGCTCTCATACGCTCGTGCGCAACACGAACCAGACGCCGGTTCAGTCGCCTGGCTCCGTCGTCTGCACGCTTCTCACGATGACCAGGAAAGGCCGCTCAGCACGTGTGTCCACCGCGCGGATGTGACGACCCTCAGCTACACCGAGTTCATTTGCACTGCCGATGCCATTCATTGCAACTATCGGGCCGGAAGTCCGTGTTCGCCGGAAACCGCAATGATCCCCCTCTCCATGGTTCGGCTCTGACAACCAACCCAAGCAAATTCGCTGTTCAAAGCCCGGGCTGGCACCATGCTGGTGGCAACGTCTAACAGTTGCGTGTAACCTTTCCCCGACTGCCGAATCCCACTCAAGTTGAAGTTTGCGCTTCGGAGTGCTCCATGGCCCGCCCTGTCGATTCTCGTAAGTTCAAGAGCATGAGCCGCCGTGAACTGCTCAAACTCACTCCGGTTGTGGCCTTGGGCGCATTTGCCATCCCATCGGTTCAAAAACCACTGCTGAAAGCTGGACTCGGATTTAGCGACTGGGCTTCAAAGCTGATGTTCCGTTCCGGTCATCTGGCGACGACGTTCTCCGACTCGGAGGTTACTCCATTCGAAAAGTTCCCCATCAATGATTACGACGTGGACGACCCTGGCGTCGACTTCGACCGGTGGACACTCACCGTCACCGGCGCCGTGCAGAAACCCGGAGATTACAAGCTTGACCAAATTGAAGCGCTTCCGAAATTCCGGCAGAACACGCGTCATGTGTGCGTCGAAGGCTGGGACGTGATCGGACGCTTCGGCGGGGCGCGGCTCTCGGATTTCTTGACGACCATTGGCGCGGATCTGACGGCTCGTTACGTTTACGTCGAGTGCGCAGATGATTATTACGAGTCCCTGGACATGGCCACGGCGTTGCATCCTCAGACGCTGCTCTGCTACGAGATGTACGACCAGCCACTCACGCGAGAGCATGGCGCCCCGCTTCGTCTGCAAATTCCAACCAAGGTCGGTTACAAGCAGGCGAAATATCTCACCGACCTGAAGGTCACGAATGTGCTGCAGCGCGTGGGCTACTGGGAAGATCAGGGCTATTCGGAGTTCTACGGACTGTGACGGGAGATCAGCATGGCATCGACTGTTGTTGCAATCGAAAATAACAAGATCGGTGAAGTCACCGAAGCCGTTTATGAGCACCCCTTCATCGTCCGTCTTTGCCATTGGGTGAATGCAGTGGCGCTGTTTGTAATGGTCCTAAGCGGCCTGCAGATCTTTCGTGCATTCCCGAGTTTCGGTGCGAAGATACCCGAAAAAGTTTTGATCAACTGGCCGAAATCGCTCGCTATCGGCGGCTGGCTCGGCGGTGCGCTGCAGTGGCACCTGACGTTCATGTGGATCTACATCGGCTCAGGTCTGGTCTATCTCGGCTACCAGATCTTCAGTGGCAACTACAAACAGGTTCTTTTCGTGCCACGCGACATTTCGGGAGTTTGGCCGATGGTCCGGCATTATTTTTTCTTCGGATCGAAGCCGCCGGTGCGTGAAGCCTACAATTCTTTGCAAAAACACGCGTATACATCCGTTTTCATTCTTGGCGTGCTCTCGGTTGCGACGGGGTTCGCGATCTGGAAGCCCATCCAATTTTCATGGCTCGCCTGGATGATGGGTGGCTTTCACTATGCCCGTCTGTGGCACTTCATCATCATGTGCGCGATGCTGGGATTCGTTTTTGGTCACCTGGTGATGGTGGTTCTGCACGGCTGGAACAACTTTATATCGATGCTGACAGGCTGGAAGAAGGACCCCGAATACCTTGCGAAATAGCGCTCGGGAAGAATCACTCTGAGTCGGCAGTGAGGATGAATGGCTGCAAGTACGGGAACGCTGGAGCACGCGGCGCAACAGGATTACGAACGCGGACTGATCCAGCGCATCAGGGATGGCGAGCACGAAGCGTTTTATGTGCTGATCCGGCCCTACGAAAAGCGCGTCTATGCGGCGGCATTGGCTCTGCTTCGCAACGACGCCGATGCGGAAGACTGCGCTCAGGAAGCCATGCTGAAGGCATTCAAGAATATTCAGCAGTTTCGTTCGGAAGCCAAGTTCAGTACCTGGCTCATACAGATCGCCGTCAATGAGGCACGCATGCGAAGGAGAAAACAACGCGCCGATCTCATAGAACCGATCGAAAAAGACCAGGGCGAGGAGGGCACCTACTCCCCTCGGGAGTTTGCCGACTGGCGCGAAATCCCTTCTGAGGCCCTTGAACGGAAGGAAGTTCGCGAAAAATTGGCAGAGGCGCTCGCTTCAATCGGCCAAATTTACCGTGAAGTTTTCGTCTTGCGCGACATGGAGCAACTGAGTATCGAAGAGACAGCCAAAGCTCTGGGAATTTCAACCGCATCGGTGAAAACCAGATTGATGCGCGCACGCTTGATGTTGCGCGATCTGCTGGCGCCAGGACTCGGTGGGCCCTGGAGCCGGGACCTGTCATTCGCGAAGGGAGTAAAGCCATGGTAATCGACTGCGAACACGTATGGCGTGAGGTTTCCAATTATCTCGATGGCGAAGTGGCTCCCGAACTGCGAACTGCTATCGAAGATCATGTTCGCGGATGCAAGCACTGTACAGCCGTCCTGGACGGCATGCGCAACGTGGTGGAGCTATACGGGGATGAGCGCATGATGGAGGTGCCGGTGGGCTTTAGCCGGCGTCTGCATAAGCGATTGGAAGCCGATATGTCGCCCAGCAGGAGAACCTTTTTAGGTTGGGCGGTCGCCGCGACCGCGTCCCTCCTCGTCGCCGGCGCTATTGAGCTGGCCCGCTCATCGGTTTTCAGAAGTCCCGATTTGCGCTCCGAGCACTCTCGAACGTCAAACCATGTACCTCCCGACATGATGGTGATTGTCGCCCAGGAGGGAAAGACCTTCCATGTTGCTGGCTGTCCCTTCATTCACGACAAGGCACAATTGCGGACGATCTCAGCGCATCAGGCTGAGCAGGAGGGCTATGCCCCGTGTGTCCGCTGCATGAAGAAGTACCTGGATGCGACTGCCAGTGCAGCACCCAACCGTAGTAAGGAGGCATTCGGCGGTTAAGACTCGAGACGATCTTCAAATAATTATGCGAACGTTCTCTGACCCAGTTTTCAGAAAGGAGTATCATCTGCGGGTCGCCCCAAAGTTGTACCCACAAACAACCAGCTGATCCGTTCCCTTCGCCATTCGGGTTACTTTCACGATAAGGAGACTTTGAAATGACACCTACACACACCAAACCAAGCATCGTATTCTGCCACGGGCTTTGGGCAGACGGATCTTGCTTCAGCAAGTTAATCGTTTCGCTGCAGGCCGAGGGGTACGAGTGCCTTGCGGCGCAGTACGGACTCAACTCAACCGCAGAGGACGTCGCTGTGTCGAAAGCAACCATCAGCCGAGCCAGCAGCCCGGTTGTCCTTGTCGGCCACTCCTATGGCGGAAGCGTCATTACCGGCGCTGGAACCCACGAGCGCGTTGCCGCACTGGTTTACATCTGCGCGCTTGCTCCGGATGCGGACGAAACTTCCCAAACGCAGCTGTCCAATTTCCCGACGACACCGATCTTCTCCCACATCGACGTCAAGGACGGACGCATCTGGTTGCTTCCCGAGGGTATCGATGATTTCGCAGGCGATTTGTCTGAGCAGGAGAAAAAGCTGGTTTTGGCGACGCAGGGTGTTCCCAAGCCCGATCTCCTCGAGGCAAAAGTCGGAGGAACCGCCTGGAAATCAAAGCCCAGCTGGTACATTGTCGGCAAGAACGACCGCACCGTCCGACCCGACATGGAACGGTTCGTCGCCAAGCGCATGGGCGCCACTACCTACGAGTTCGATAGCAGCCATGTGCCGATGCTGTCGCAACCGGAACGCGTCCTAGAGGTAATCCGTACCGCAGCAGGAGCGGTTCAAGAAACCGCGGCGGCGGCTTAAGGTCACCTCGGAACCTGGAAGAAACAGACGGGACGTTCCTCATTTTCCAAGTCGAAAAATGGAAAATGTTCCGTCTGTCACCGGGTTTTCTCGTTTAAAACAGTTTGGGTACCCGGAAACCAGTCACAGCTACCCAAGGATGGAACACGCGTCACTAGTTCTGCTTCGGAGCGTCATTCTTCATCGTGTCGTCGTGTTTCATGTTGTCGTCGGATTTCATCTTGTCGTCCTTCTTCATGTTGTCTTTCTTGGTTTTGGATTTCTTTTTGCTGGCCTTCTTGTCGTCCTTCATCTGATCGTTCTTCATGTCATCGTGCTTCATGTTGTCGTCGTGCTTCATCTGGTCCTGCTGCGATTGGTCCTGCTTCATGTTGTCGCCGGACTGGGCCACCGCTGCGAGCGGCAGGGCCAGAAGGCACATCACCATCAGCCTGCATAGCATTTTCTTCATCATTCGTCTCCTGTTTAAGTTGGAAGCTTTATTGACATACCTTGAAACTTTTCGTCAGGCTTGGGCTCTAATCTAGCGGTCAATTTCAGACCGCTCTAGGATGGAGGTTTCTATGAAGCAGATGTTCTCGCGTGCTTTTGTCGCAGGTGCGGCAGTTTTATTTTTCACATCGGTGCTGTGCAACGCAGCAGATCGTAATGGGTTCGCGGTGCCTTCACCGTCCGCTGATTCCGTTCCGGCCAAGGGCGCGAGCCAGCAGACCGTCGTGCTCGCGGGCGGCTGTTTTTGGGGAATTCAAGCTGTGTTTCAGCATGTGAAGGGCGTGATCAGCGCCACCTCAGGATATTCGGGAGGGATTTCTGCAACCGCTGAATATGAGCTGGTGAGCACGGGCGAGACCGGGCACGCAGAATCAGTGAAAATCACATACGACCCGTCGCAAATCACATACGGAAAACTCTTGCAAATATTCTTCTCGGTCGCGCACGACCCCACCCAGTTCAACCGGCAGGGCCCTGACGAAGGTAGTCAATATCGATCGGCAATTTTCTACAAGGGCGACGAACAAAAACGAATTGCGGAAGCCTACATCGCGCAGCTCAATCAAGCAAAGGTCTTCTCACGACAGATCGTCACTCAAGTCGTGCCACTGAAGGCATTTTATGCAGCAGAGGCTGATCACCAGGATTATGCAACTCGCCATCCTGACAACCTGTATATCGTCTATAACGATGCCCCGAAAGTCGCCCATCTCAAGCAGCAGTTCCCGGAACTCTACAAGAATTAAATTGCCCTTTAAGGAACGACCGAGCCTCTGACTCGATCGTTCCTCTGGTCCTTTCTCACGCCGCGCTCGCTTGCTCGGCTATCGTTCGCTGCAGGAATGCCTTGATCGTGTCGGCAATCTCGGCAGCGTGCGTTTCCAGCGCAAAGTGTCCGGTCTCATAGAAATGGACCTCGGCTTTCGGATTGTCGCGTTTGAAAGCCTCCGCACCGGGCGGTAGGAAAAACGGATCGTTCTTGCCCCAAACGGCCAGCAGCGGCGGACGTTTGGTGCGGAGGTATTCCTGGAATTTCGGGTACAGCGCCACGTTGCTTGCATAGTCGAGGAAAAGGTCGAGTTGAATCTCGTCGTTGCCGGGGCGGGCCAGCAGCGCCGCATCGAGCGTGTAGCTTTCCGGCGCGATCTGTGACGGATCCGCCACACCGTGCGCATATTGCCATTTGGTGGCTTCGGGTTTTAAGAACTCGCGCAGCGCATTGCGGTTCTCCTCGGTGGGTTCTTTCCAGTAATTCTGGATCGGGTTCCATCCTTCGCTCAAGCCTTCTTCGTAGGCATTGCCGTTCTGCGAAATGATGGCGGTAATCCGCTCCGGATGCGCTAGAGCCAGTCGCAAGCCCACCGGCGCGCCGTAGTCGAAGACGTAAATAGCGAAGCGGTTCAGCCCGATCGTTTCAGTGAACTTCCCGATCACTTTGGCCAGGTTCTCAAAGTTGTAACGGACGGTTTTGCGGTCGGGAGTGATGGAAAAGCCGAAACCCGGCATGTCGGGCGCAACCACGTGGTAATGTTCTGCCAAGGTCGGGATGAGGTTGCGGAACATATGCGAAGAAGTGGGAAAACCATGCAACAGAAGGATGGTGGGAGCGGATCTGTCGCCGGCTTCGCGGTAGAAGATCTTCTTGCCGTCAAACTCGGCAAAGAGATAGCTAGTCATGGTGTGTCTCCTTTAGTTAGGCTTTTGCGGCGTTTTGCCTGCCTACAGCATCAGATTAGCTAACCGATACAAAGATACATTATAGGTGTTAAAAAAGGATGGCGATAAAGCCAATCGAGCGCATGAACGGACCTGATTGGAAAGATGGCTTCCTATTTGTTGGCAATGAGTTAATCCTGGATTTTGTAAATACCCGTCCCATCCAGGATGGCGAGACGACCGAGTTGCTGCCGGACTTCGCGGCACTCGTTCGGTGGTTTCTAGCTGCCGGAATGTTGAATAAGCATCAGGCAGATGAGCTCGCGAAAAAGTGGGCGGAGTCTACCCCTGGCAAGCGGACAGTCGAGGAGATGCGGGAGTGGCGTGAGCGGCTCAGGAAGCAGCTGATCTCCTGGGAAGAAGGAGGTTCACTCCAGCCGGCCGTCGTGAAAGAAGTGAACCAATTGATGGCGGAGCATCCAATGCGTTTCCGATTGAGTTCGAAGAAAAAGCCCACCACCGAACTCTGGTTTGAACCGCATCAGCCCGGAGACCTGTTTGCTCCGCTGGCTCACAGCGTGGCCACGCTGCTCGCCGAGGTGGACCGGAATCGAGTGCGCAAGTGTGGGAACTGTGTTCTACATTTCCTCGATACCAGCAAGAAAGGGACGCGGCGCTGGTGCAGTATGCAGCTATGCGGAAATCGTTTGAAGGTAGCAGCTTACGCGCAGCGAAAACGAATGGCCGGCGAAGGAACCCCGACATCCCATCACTGATTAGGCGGTTGCCCTAACGATCGGGACTTGCCGCATATCGGCTTTGCTGCGCTGCGAAGTTTCTGCTGCGCGGACAGCGGGCTGTATTCCCTTAACGTCTTCGACATACGCGCGAAGCACTTCGGCCACGCTCCACGCCTGTGCCACACAGCCGCAGGAACGGTGCGGAGCGTCGCCCTCAAGGATTTCAGAAATATGCCCCAGCCCTGCTTCGCAAAGATGGGCCGCAACAGGCTTCAGCCATTCTGCGGCCTGATTGCGAGCAGCCTCGCTGCCGCCGTTCACCTTTATATATGCGGTCATGAACGGGCCGAGGAGCCACGGCCAGACCGTGCCCTGGTGATAAGCACCGTCACGTTCACTCGGCCCGCCGCTGTAGCGGCCGCGGTACTGTGGACCTTGGGGAGAGAGGCTCCGCAGTCCATATGGCGTCAGCAGATGCTCTCGTACTTTCTCGACCACAGCCTTTGCGCGTTCACCGGAGAGCATGCTGTGGTGCAGACTCACTGCGAAAATCTGGTTCGGCCGAATGGAGGCATCAGGCGGGCCACCATTCACCTTGTCATATAAGCAGCCGGCGCTTTCATTCCAGAACAAGCGATTGAAAGCCCAGCTCGCGACGGAAGCCATGGTGCTGTAGCACTTTCGTCCGGCATCGTCGCCGAACCGCTGCGCAAGATCTTCCATGATCCGCAGCGCGTTATACCAGAGCGCCTGGATCTCGACCGGCTTGCCATGTCGCGGCGTGACCACCCAGTCGCCGACCTTCGCGTCCATCCAGGTGAGCTGAACGCCAGGTTCGCCGGAGGTGAGCAGGCCGCTCGGATCGACCTTGATCCCGTATCGTGTGCCGCGAACGTGCCAAGAGATGATGTCGGTGAAAACTGGGTAGAGTTCATCGCGAACGAACTCGGTGTCACCCGTGTATGCCAAATAAGCTCGCGCCGCTTCAAAAAACCAGAGGGTTGCGTCAACCGTGTTGTATTCGGGAGTCTCGCCGGCATCCGGAAAACGGTTCGGCAGCATGCCTTGGCTGACGTTCTGCGCAAACGTGCGCAGGATGCTTTTCGCTGCATGGTGTTTTCCCGTCGGAAGTGTCAGGCCGGGCAGTGCGATCATCGTGTCGCGTCCCCAGTCACTGAACCAGTGGTACCCGGCGATGACCGTCTTCTCTTTTCCCCGAGACACGAGATACTGATCGGCCGCGGCCGTAAGTGCCTGCGCAAAAGTGTCCTTGACCGGGGAGGTCGCAACAACTGCGCGTCGCCGAGCAACTTCCTTCTGCCGTAATTCAGCAGCCTGCGCCGAATCGCGCTGCTCAGTTGAGGCAATCACAATTGCCTGTTTCCGAAGGCGCAAGTCAAACTTCAGTGCGAGTGGATTGAAGAGATCTTCCTGGAAATCCAGGCCGCGTTCGCGCTCCGCGTCATACTCGAAGTTGCGATACCAGTCCCCTGTCTTGCTCACCTCAACCGCATTGTGCGCGAGATGAAGTGCAGGCAGTCCCTGGTACGGCGTGACCGAGACCAAGCCGGGCCGTTGCTCGATGGCTCCGTTGATCCCGCCGTTTTCATGCGTGGTGCTGTGATAATCGCGAAACGCGATCAGCGGTCGCACTTCCAGGCGCAAGTTCTTCGGGGATTCCGGATGATTGTTTTTCGTCAGTTCGTATTGGATTACCGTCGTGTCCTCGCCATGCATCATGAACACCGATTTCTCGATCTCGATGCCCTCGATCTCATATGTGAACACCGGGAATGGATCGAGCCGAAACTGCTTCAGGTAGCGGAACCCCTGGGGATGAACAACTCCGGGATAACGGTTTGCTGAAATCTCAAATGCCTGGCTTTCGATGAAAAAGGTTTCTTCCAATTTTGAGAGCAGAACAAAGCGGCCGACCGGGGGCTTGGTCGCAGCAACCAATAATCCGTGATAGCGCCGAGTGTTCAGTCCAATGATGGTTGACGAGGCAAATCCACCGAGCCCATTCGTCTCCAGCCACTCCCGCGAGAGCGCGTTCGTAAAATCGCCAGAAGCCGGTTTTTTGAAGTGAATCATCGCAGCCCCTCTCATCAGACGCACTGACTTGCGAAAGGTGACAGAATCCAGGGCCAAGGAGACGACTAACGTCCAAACCGTGACAAGGCCTGATTACGTCAACAGTCCCCGTCGGACGAGCTTCTTTTCTATCCAAAGGGATGCCGCCAAGATGAACAAGGCCGAGAAGAGGTGGGGAAAGGCAAAGTCGTTCAGCGCGTCAGTCACGTGCCAAACAGGCTTATACCAGACCGGGTCTGGCAGTGGGCTAGGATGCAGCATGTGGCGAAAATCTAACCAAGCGAGGCAAACAACAACCGATGCCCATATTGCCTTTATCCATCTGCGGCGTGTGCGTGGTGGCGTGTCCAATGAGAGGGCTAGGAAGCCAAGCGGAATGGAGCAAAACGCCCACGGCAATCCTGTATCGAGAAGGGACAGAAATAACCACTTCCCGTATTCTTCATCGTGCGGCGGTTCGATGTGGAAGATCCACGCATATGCGACCACAAATACGGTCCACGTGCCCAACATCATGAACTGTTGCGTTTTGACGCTCACGTTAACTTTCCCGTGTTACCGCCCGGAAAAGATTACCATGACATCGGAGGGTAACTTGGCATTAAATCCCGATGCCACTCCTCGTCCCTAGTCCTTGATTTGGTAGCGGTCCTCTGTCCGTCACGTTACACTTCCGCCACCTCGCAGAACACCTTGATCGAACCATTTGCCGATGTGAGCTTCCTGAACAACTCGTCGTAGTTCTCCAATCCTTTCACCGGGTCCGTCAACAGCTTGCCGAGCCAGCCTGGATACTCCAACTCCGCCTGCGACAAATCGCGGACGCCGAGTTCGAAGTACTCGCGATTGGCGTTCACACTGCCCACCATCACCTTGTTGCCAAGCACGAAATCCAGATTGATGCGATCAGCGGGAATCTCGATCTTGCGATCGCCGCCGGTGACACTGGTTAGAACCAGAACGCCGTTCTTTCCCAGCGCCTGCATGCTGTCAAAGACAACGCCGGAGTTTCCCGTCGCTTCGAGGATCAGATCGAAAGGCCCGTGCATCTCTGCCGCCTCTTTGATGGGCGTTTTGTTCGTCGGAACATATCGCGCCCCAAGTTCCTCGATCAGGTCCGCGTTGAGATATGGTTTCGGAGTGCGGGCAAATGTGGTCACATCGAGGCCTCGCAGACGCAATATGAGCGTCGCCAATAAGCCGATGGTGCCGGCGCCCATGACTGCCGCCTTCCGGGGCTGCCAGACTTTCAAACGTCGCTGAATTTCGTACGCCTGGAAGATGCCCTTTTCGACAACCGTCGTTGGTTCGAGCAGAACACCGACTTGCTTCAACCCTTGGGGAATCTTCACGATGAACTCAGCATCATCCACGTAATACTCGGTGAGATATCCGTGGCGCAGATTGATACCACGCTCGTAGTAGGTATCGTCCGTGGTCATGTCGTTCGTACCGATCAGGTCGTAAATGCTCTTGCCCGGCCGGCGCACGGTCGCGACAGCGTAATCGCCAGGCTTGAGTTCGGTCACGTTTGGTCCGACTGCTTCAACCCGACCGAAACCTTCGTGTCCGATGATCAGGTAGTCGAATCCTGGAGGCGCGGCTCCGTATTCGGCGGCGTTGATTTCTTTGTCGGTGCCGTCTACTCCGACGCGCAGAACCTTGACGAGAACGCCGCGGCCGTTTGGGACCTGGTCGAGCGACGGTTTCGGCGCATCTGCAAGGTGCACGCTGCCGGGCTTGCCGGGGAATACGCTGATTGCTTTCATTCGACACTCTCCTAAAACCAAACCTCGCGTAGGCCCGGGTGCCCTCACCCGGGCGGGCGAGCTTCGCTCGCCGGACTCTGCGCAGCTTCCGCTCCGCCGGGCGGGTGAGGGCACCCGCCCCTAGGTGGCCATTCCTAGTCCGCGGCTGCAGTGGATAACGTCCGCCTCGTGTTCGATTCTCCGCTCTGCTGCATGAGCTTGGTAACAACTCCGGTCCAGCCGGTCTGGTGATTGGCTCCGACACCGGCGCCGGTATCGCCATGGAAGTATTCGTGAAACAGGACCAGATCACGCCAGTGCGGATCGGTTTGAAACTTTTCTAGGTTCCCGAATACCGGTCTGCGTCCGCTCTCATCGCGAAGAAACGTCGCAGTTAAGCGGCGTGACAGTTCAGCGGCAACATCCCACAATGTGAGCATCCGTCCCGATCCAGTTGGAAATTCAACCTTAAATTCTTCTCCCAGGTAGTGATGGAACTTCTGCAACGACTCCACCAGCAGGAAATTCACCGGAAACCAGATCGGTCCGCGCCAGTTGGAATTGCCGCCGAAGAGCCCTGTCGAAGATTCCCCCGGCTCATAATCAACGCGGTGTTCCGCACCGTTCACATTCAGCTTGTACGGATTTGCATGATGGAAGCGTGACACCGCACGAATGCCGTACGGCGACAGGAATTCGTTCTCATCAAGCATGTAGCGCAGGATGCTTCGAAGCTGATCTTGATTCGCAATTGACAGCAGACGGCGTTCTCCCTCGCCCTCGGTCCTCATACAGGCGAGGCTTTCCGTCAGATCCGGCCGGTTGTCAATGAACCACTCCAGCCGGCGCTTGAAATCCGGCAATTTCGCCAGGACTTCTGGTTCCAGAGTTTCGACTGCGAAAAGCGGAATCAGCCCTACCATCGACCGAATCTTCATCGGAAAGTGTGCGCCGTCGGGTAGCTTCAGCACGTCGTAGAAAAATCCGTCTTCCTGGTTCCAGAGTCCCATGCCGTCGTGGCCGCGGTGGCCCATGGCATGTGCGATGTAGATGAAGTGCTCCCAGAACTTGCTGGCGACGTCTTCGTAGCATGGCTCTTCGTTGGCGAGCTCCAGCGCGATCGCGAGCAGATTCAACGTGTACATTGCCATCCAGCTCGTGCCGTCTGATTGCTCCAGGTAACCGCCGGTTGGCAATGGCGCGCTGCGGTCGAACACGCCAATGTTGTCCAATCCGAGGAACCCACCCTGGAAGATGTTCATGCCTTCCGCGTCTTTGCGGTTCACCCACCAGGTGAAGTTCAACATCAGTTTGTGAAACACGCGCTGCAGAAATGCTCGATCGCCTTTGCCCTTCCTCTTCTTGTCGATCTTATAAACGCGCCACGCCGCCCACGCATGTACCGGCGGATTCACGTCTCCAAACGCCCACTCATAAGCGGGAATCTGTCCATTCGGGTGCATATACCACTCGCGCAGCATCAGCATGAGTTGCTCTTTCGCGAAATCGGAATCAACCAGAGCAAGCGGAATGCAATGAAACGCCAAGTCCCACGCCGCATACCACGGGTATTCCCACTTATCCGGCATCGAGATCACATCGGCGTTATAAAGATGCGGCCAGTCGCGATTGCGGCCGTTCTTGCGCTCAGCCGGCGGGGGAGGGTTGCCAGCATCGCCGTTGAGCCAATCTTTGATCACATAGTGATAGAACTGCTTCGACCACAACATTCCAGCAAAACCCTGCCGCATGACGTTCTTTGCATCATCCGACAGATCCTGAGGGATGAGCGTCTCGTAGAACTCATCGGCTTCACGCTTGCGGAGAGAGAACGTTTTGTCGAAATTCGTGAATGGATCTTTCTTGCCGAAATCTGCAGGCGTGAGTCGCAACCGGACCGTGATTTCGCCGCTGGCGGGAACGGAGAGCTGATAATGCGCAGCAGATTTCGTTCCGCGGCGCTCCGCGTTTACCTTGTCGCTGGCCCCACGAACTACATAGTCGTCGATGCCGTCTTTCACGTACGGAGTCCCGTTTTGCGCTCCGAACAAACGTTCATTGTTGGTCTCGTTTTCCGTGAATAAGAGTTCGGGCGAGCCCTCACAGTACAGCCAGCGCTTCCCAAGTTGAGGATGTTCCACTTCAATCGCGGTACCCGACCGCGCCTGCCGCAACTCAGGCTTTGCGCCGACATCGCCCCAGGACCAAGTGTTGCGGAACCACAAGGTGGGCAGGAGGCGCAGGTTCGCGGCCTCCGGCCCACGGTTCGCGACTGTAATCTTGATCAGAATGTCTTCAACGTCGGCCTTCGCGTACTCCACAAAAACATCGAAGTAGCGATTGTCGTCAAAGACTCCGGTGTCGAGTAATTCGAACTCAGAGTGATCTTTTCCGCGTCGCCGGTTTTCCTCGACCAGTCTGCCGTAGGGAAATTCCGCCTGAGGGTACTTGTACAAATACTTCATGTACGAGTGCGTGGGCGTGCTGTCGAGATAGAAGTAGTACTCCTTGACGTCTTCTCCGTGATTGCCTTCGTTGCCCGTCAATCCGAAGATGCGTTCCTTGAGAATCGGATCGTGCTCATTCCAGAGAGCCACGGCGAAGCAGAGAAATTGACGGCGATCAGAAATCCCGGCGATGCCATCTTCATTCCATCGATAAGCTCGCGAGCGGGATTGATCATGGGAGAAATATTCCCAGGCGTTCCCGTAGGGACTGTAGTCCTCGCGGACAGTACCCCAGGCGCGCTCGCTGAGATATGGCCCCCAACGCTTCCAGTGCTTCGTTCTGGCGGACGATTCGGAAAGCCGGATTTCCTCTTTGGTCATCGAATCTTTCATGCGGATTCTCCGCCTAAAACTTTGAGAAGACAAGCGAACTCATCGGAAAGTCTGTAACCTGTGCCGGGAAGAATTAGGTCGGCGACGGTCGGCTGTTCGTCCGAAATGCTCGACCTCTGAAAAGGTTCTGCAATGCCGGCTCCGGCGACTCCGCCGATGCTATCGATGATGGTCTTGCTCATCATGTTGCTCATTTCTGCTCGATCTCGACAGCGTGTCCGTCCGGGTCTCTAACTACAAACGCGGCGCTAAAACCGAGCTCTCCGTTTTGATTCGCAATCAAGCCAGAAGAAACAAAGTTGGCTTTGGCCACAGAGAGATGCCGTGCCGCCTCATCAGCATTTTTGGTCACGAGCACCGTCTGTCTATGAACCACGTCATTCGCACGCTCATCTGCAGGGAACGGGCGCCCATCACGCGGTGCAAGGTATTCAAGCAGTTCAATGCCAGGCCCTTCAGCGCCACGCAACGCCGTAATCCTCAAGTGCGCTCCGAAAACGTTGTTGAGATGTTCTTGTTCGGTACCATAATTTTCGCTTTCACCTGCGATGTGCATGCCGAGCAAGTCGCGATAAAATCGAACGCTCGCGTCAGTGTCAGAGACTACGATTGCGGTGTGATCAATTCCGAGAAATAGCTTGTCGCTGGCTCGATGCCACTTTTCAGCACCCTTGTCCGAGGGGAAATGCAGAATCTCCACCGGATGTCCGTCAGGATCTTTGAAGTAGAACGCCGAAATGCCGCCTGCATTCTTATTCCACACCGGAAGGGTTTGAGGCCCTGAAGATGCATGCTCGACCTTGTTTTCCCGCAGCCGTGCATAGGCTTTGTCCATATCGCTGACGATGATCGCAATGTGCTGAAACCAGCGATCGTTGCTGCGCGAATCGAGCGGAACGGGTCGTCCTTTAGGCGCGAGGTATTCGTCAAGCTCAATCGACTCATCGCCCAGTCTCATCCTCACGACTCGAATACGCACTCCGAAGACGCCGTAGAGGTGCTCCAGGTCTTCGCCTGTGACCTCCACGTCCGAGACTTTTTGGAATGTGAGCACCCGCGAATAAAAATCCGCGGCACGGTCCATGTCTGAGACGGTGATCGCGACCGAATCGACGCCGCCGACTACCGAATCACCCTGTGCGGCACTGATGGCTGGCAGTGCGATCAGCAGCAAAGCGAAGCAAGCTGTGCGAAGGTAACGAATCGGCGTTGAAGAGAGTTTTGCCATTCTTGGTACCTCCAACTATTGTGCCGCTCCTACAAGTTGCTCCCTCTGCGTGGTCGTAACGCCCAACCGCTCCAGCAGGTGATCGCCGACGCGCAACGCATTCGCCATGATCGTCAGAGCGGGATTTACGGCCGCACTCGATGGGAAGAAGCTACCGTCAACAACATAGAGATTCTCGAGATCATGCGCCTTACAGTTCACATCGAGCGCTGATGTATTTGGGTCGTGACCAAAGCGAATTGTGCCGTTCTGATGCGCAACCCCCGCGAGCGGAATGCGCTGGCCCACGAAAATATTTCTCCCAAACAGCCCCTGGTGACAATCGTGACCGTGAATCGCACAACTGGTCTGCTTCATCGCCTGTTTCAGCTTCGCCTGAAGCCGCTCATGGGCTTCCAGGTTGTTGGGCGTGTAGGTGAGCACGATCTTCCCGTCGCGTCCGATGGTGACGCGATTGTTCGGATCGGGCAGGTCTTCCGACGTGAGCCAGAAATCGAGAGAATGCTTCGCCATCAGTTCCAAAGTGAAGTTCGGGGCAATCGCAGGCGCGCCGGCCCGCAGCGTAATTGCATCAAGCTTGCCAACGAACGAGATATGGCCCATCGGATAAGGCCAGTCATTTGAGCCGAAGTAGTAGTCGTTTAGCCCGAGTGTCTTCTGAAAAATTGTCGGATTCGGGCATTTCGAAATCGCCATCACCACTGAGTTGGTGTGGCCCATGTAGTGACGACCCACCATGCCCGAGCTGTTGGCCAGGCCATCAGGATGTTTGTCATTGGAGGAGCGCAACAGCAGTGCCGCAGAATTAATGGCGCCACAGGAGACAATGACGATGTCTGCGGTGTAGGTCTCCAGGCCGCCATTGCGCTCCACAAGTACGCTCTTCACCTCGCGACCCGAGGGATCAGTATCCAAGCGCTTGACCTGCGACTTTGTCAGAAGCGTCACATTCGGATACTTGATGGCTTCATCGATGCACACGACCTGAGCGTCAGACTTCGCCCCGACGAGACACGAAAATCCGTCACACGTGCCACAACGAATGCATCGACTCTTGTGCGGGTTCTTCTCGTCAAGCATTACTCCCACGGGCACGTGAAAGGGACGCAGTCCCGCGCGGGCGAAGTCATCAGAGAGTTGCTGAATGCGAGGTTCGTGACTGACCGCCGGCCACGGATACGGCGAATTGGCTGCTGGCTCCGTGGGATCTTCTCCCCGGTTGCCGTGTACCTGGTACAGGTTCTCGGCTTGGGTGTAATAACTTTCCAGATCTTCATAAGAGATCGGCCACGCCGGGGAGATTCCGCCATGATGTTGAATCTCGCCGAAATCTTCCTTGCGCAACCGAAACAGTGCTGCGCCATAAAACTTGGTGTTTCCGCCCACGTTGTAGTTCGTGTGTGGATGCAGGTCCTTGCCGTCCTGGTCGAGCCACGACTCCTTGGTGTTGTAGTGGCCTTCGACATTGACCAACTGCGGGTCCCAGTTGCCTTTCTCCCGAGGCACATAATCGCCGCGTTCAAGGATGAGGATTCGCTTGCCGGACGGCGCAAGATGGTAAGCCAGCGTTCCACCGCCCGCTCCAGTCCCGATGATGATTACGTCGTAGCGCTCGCTCATGATTCGAATCCTCCATTTGCGCCGCAAAAGATGCAGCGCTTGTCATTGTTGTGGTGGAGTTTGCAGCACTTCACGGCGATGCGGCCTTTTCGCCACAGATAAAGGTCCGCCGCCGCCAGCATTCCAAGTGGAGGAGCAGTGAGGTAGATCCACAGTCCGCTCCAGATCTCTGCAGAGAAGCCCGAGCCGAACGTTCGCGCGGGATTCATGCTCATGCCGGAGAATGGGGCTTCCAAAGTGATGTAAGTTGCGACCAGCAATCCCGCGAACAAACCGGTGTATCGGTCCAGCCGATGATGATTCGAGAAGTGCAGCAACGTGGACATCATTACGAACGCAATGACGAACTCGGCGGCCAGCGCGACCCACGGTCCTTCCGGTCCAGGAACGGTGACGACATATCTGACCGCAGGGTCGGCCAGTTGCTTCCCCAGGAACAGCGCAACGAGCATCACGCCCGTTGCGGCGCCAGTGAACTGTGAGGCTATATAGAAGAGAGCGTCCCAGCCCTTGATTTTGCCCAAGCGGAAAAATGTGAATGTGACCGAAGGATTGATGTGGGCGCCTGACTGCTTTCCCCAGGGCGAATAAACGATCGCGATTGCTGTGAGCCCCATGGACGCACCCATCAGCATCCTTCTTACAAGACCGGACGTGATTGCCTGCCGTACAGGCGAATGCGGAAATTCGTAGAGCGCTCCGAACACGCAAGCGGAGACCATGAAAGCGCCGAGCAGGCCCGCTTCCATCAGGTATTCAGGCCAGTGCGCGCGGAGTGCTGCTTGTGCAGTGTTGGGGGGAGTGCTGCTAACCGCTTCGGCGATAGGATCAAGCGTCAGGTTCGACGCGTCCTGAATCAAATTTTGCTCGACGCTATTCATGGAATCTTGCGATGTGATTCCATGGCGGCGCAAAAGTGACACTCACGCAGCACGTGCGGCGTATAGTACACCGGTGGCAACGCCCGTTAGTGGACCTCAACCTTGTGCTTCACAGGTTCCATTCATTGCGATCGGCTTGTTTTGCTATTTCGCAATGACCATGGCCTTGTACGCTGCTATCACGCTTCTATATCCCGGCACCTGTTTAGACAGCCTCTGGTCCTTGAACCCTGGCGCGCATCAAGAGCTACTGCCGTTCCGGAAACCGGCCGGAGTTTCTTTGCTGCTGATTGCCACCACGGCTGCAATTACCGGCTATGGTTGGCTTCGACGTCGTACTTGGGGATGGCGCCTGGCAGTGCTGGGCATCGGCATTCAGGTTTTAGGAGACTGTGTGAATCTCATCCGCGGTGATTTGTTGCGTGGAGGGGCGGGATTGCTGATCGGAGGAGGGCTGTTGATCTATTTGCTAAGCACCAAAATCAAAAACAACTTCACTCCTGTTAGAGACTCTGGACCATCAACCGATCAAAAAGCCGCCCACTGAAGCCCTCCGGGAGTTCGATCGATCTTTCATCGCCGAGCAGATGCACGACATTGCGAGTTCCATCGTAGATCGCTGTGCAGTGCCTGCACTCTCCTAGGTGACGCGTGATGCGATCCCGCATTTCAGGCATCAGGTCACCTTCCATATAGTTGGTCAGTTCTTTCCAAACCTGCCGGCATTCGATTTCAACAACCCGCGTGAGTGTCTGCACAGAAGCTCCACACGTCCGATGCACCAGCTGCAGAAAAGTGACAGAAAGCCATCTGTCCCACGGATGATGCGGCCGGTGAAACCTTCCTGGCAGTTCTGAATCCCACGCCACGTAAGCAGTTCATGCGAAGCCAATGAACCTGGCTTGATCGCCTTATGGCGTGACAGGAACGAATCGTTAACGATTCATCGCTTCGCTGAAGGCTTACAAAACAACTTCAAACAGAGGACAAAAGAATGAACGCGAAGAACGTAATGAAGTTTCTGGCGACGCTGATTGTGGGCATGATGCTGACCACATTCGCGGCCGCGCAAGACATACACAAATCCAGCAACTTTCAGGGACCGAAGGCCAACAAGGGTTTCGTCACGCACAGCGACCGTGATGGCAAGAGCGTGTTGACACTCTCCGATGACTTCGTCGTGCCGGACACACCTGACCCGCACTGGCGGGTTGTCGATTCCGAGGGCAATGTCTATGACCTGGACAAACTGAAAAAGAAAGCCTTCATCGGCGACAAGTACCAGAAAGAGATCACCGTTCCCGGCTACGTGAAGAACGTGAAGAAGGTGATCATCTGGTGCGCCTGGGCAGAAGCCAATCTCGGGGAAGCGTCGTTCGAAAGTGCGGTGCAGTAACCATTCGCGTGGGGACAGCCGCTTTCGGCTGTCCCGCCACTCACATGGAGCAAAAACAAATGAAAAATGTGATTCCTATCCTGACCATACTTTCTGTTCTCGGCGCGACTGCCACAGCTCAAACCGCGGACAAGAAGACATTGACCCTGAAGGGCGCCGAAACGGTAATTGCAGCCGCAAAAGCCGAGGCGCAGAAGCTGAACGCGCCCGGTGGCGTGATCGCCGTAGTTGATGACGGTGGCAATCTGATGGCCCTTGAGCGTCTCGACGGCACTTTTTCGGCCGGCGCCAATATCTCCATCGGCAAAGCCCGCACCGCCGTCATGTTCAAAAAGCCGACTCGGTTTTTCGAAGAGCTGATCAACTCCAACGGCAAAGGCCGCACGGTAATGACCGCTCTCGAAAACTTCACGCCGCTGATCGGAGGAATTCCGATCGTCGTGGGCGGCCAGATCGTCGGCGGAGTGGGCGTGAGCGGCGCGGCATCGGCCGATCAGGACGAGCAACTAGCCATCGCCGGCTCCAAAGCCTTCGAGACAACGAGCGCAACCGCCGACCCGGCAGCGCCCGTGTCGTATTTCAACAAAGGCAAGGTGGACGCCGCGTTTGCAAAAGGCGCGGTACTCCTGGACGGAAGCGATGGCCGGAATTACATGGTCCACGCGAGCCGTCGCGAAAAACCCGGCCAGGCTGAAATCCATACGAAAGACACCGACGTGATCTACGTGCTGGACGGCAAGGCCACATTCGTGACCGGAGGAGAGGCCGTTGAAACGAAAGAAATCGCCGCGAACGAACTACGCGGATCGAGTATTCGCAACGGCGAGACGCGTCAGATCGCCAAGGGCGATGTGATCGTGGTGCCGACCGGTGTGCCACATCAGTTCCTGGAAGTCACTGACCCATTCCTGTACTACGTGGTCAAGGTCCGCTGAGCCGCAAAGCGGCGGAAGAATGCAGCCCAGGGCGCAAGCCCTGGGTGACGCCGAGAGTGACACAGTTCGAAGAGCGGGAAAAAATCGCGTTGGAAGGCAAACATGGAACGCATCAAAGAGATATGTCGTACCTGCTGGACACTGGCCGTTCTATTGCCAGCTCTCGTCTCAGCCCAGGTCGTTCAAGATCCGCCGTTCGGCCGGCCTGATGCAGTCGTCGATCTTGCATCACGCCAAGGAGTGCAGCTTGTTAACGGTCAATGGCGTTATCGCGACGTGAAGATCGTTGAGGCAGACTCGAAAGCGGTCGGTCCCGATCTAAAGCCGAGCGGCGCGCCAATCAAGACCTACGACTACGAACCTCATGCCGGCGCTGCCGACTTCGACGACTCCAAGTGGGATTCAATCGACGCGACAACGCTCGACCAACGCCGCTCAACCGCCAAAGTTTGTTTCAACTGGTACCGCATCAACATCACGATTCCTGAAAAGGTCGGCAATCTGAGCACCGCAGGGTCAACTGTTGCCTTTGAAATCGTCATTGATGACTACGCCGAGATTTGGATCAACGGAAAAATGCCACGCATTCTCGGGCAGACCGGCGGCCAGGTCGCCAAAGGCTTCAACGCTCCGAATCGTGTGATCCTCACTCGAGATGCTCAGCCCGGACAGAAAATTCAGCTCGCAGTCTTTGGGATTAATGGGCCAATTTCTTACAGCCCGCAAAATTTCATCTGGATTAAAACGGCCACGCTCGATTTCTACAAGTCGCCAAAAGTGGCAATCAGCGAAACACCGGCGCAAATAGTCCAAAAAGATGAAGCGCTCGACGAGATTGTCCCTGCAGGCGCGAAGGTCGAAAAGCTAGCCGGCGGTTTCCTGTTTACTGAAGGTCCCGTCTGGGTCCCGAAAAGTGAAGAGAGCGACGGATATCTTCTCTTCAGCGACCCAAACAACAACGTCATCTATCGCTGGACGCAAGACGGCCAGCTCTCGATCTTCATGACTAAAAGCGGCTATCGCGGCTTCGACATCGGCGAGTACGGCCAGCCAGGATCGAACGGCCTCACGCTGGATGCGCAGGGCCGGTTGACAATCAACCAGCATGGCAACCGGCGCGTTGTTCGCATGGAGAAGAATGGCCAGCTTACTGTACTAGCCGACCACTACGATGGAAAGCGCCTCAACAGTCCCAACGATCTGGTTTACAAGTCCGATGGCTCGTTGTATTTCACTGATCCACCCTTCGGCCTGCCGAAATTTTTCGATGATCCTCGCAAGGAGCTGCCCTACAGCGGAGTGTATAGAGTGTCGCCGGATGGCAAGAGCGTGAAGCTGCTGACAACAGACCTCAAAGGTCCGAACGGCCTCGCTTTTTCGCCAGACGAAAAATACTTCTACGTGGACGATTGGGACACGGAGAAGAAGATCATCATGCGTTACGAGGTCCAGCCCGACGGCAGCCTGGCGAACGGCAAGGTCTTTTTCGATATGACCTCAGCCGAAGGCGAAGATGCGCTCGATGGCCTAAAAGTAGATCAGAAAGGAAACTTGTACGTCTCGGGCCCCGGAGGCCTCTGGATTATCTCGCCGGAAGGAAAACATCTGGGGACGATCATTGGGCCGGAGCACCCACACAATTTCGCCTGGGGCGACGATGATGGCAAAACGCTTTATCTGTGCGCCAGAACCGGCTTGTACCGGATTCGCCTGAGCGTTCCTGGGATTCGGCCGCCACTGAGGACTGGCCGATGATCAGGGGGAGAGCAACTCTAGCCAATCGCGCAATCTTCCTGTTTTGCCTTGCAGCTATCCCCGCGCAGGGCTGGGCCGCAGGCAAGAATGAGCTGGCATTTCTCATCGGAGCAACCCAGACTCCCCGCCTTGGGATTGCCGGTAATAGCAGTTCCATTGAAGTAGGCTCTGGTTTCACCTTGCAATTAACCTATGCGCGCCGGATTGCAGAAACCGGGGTCGTGGCCTGGTACGTGGAATTTCCCGCGGTTGCGATTCCCTTGCAGGACGTCACCAGCAACATTGGCGCAACCGCCACGAACTATGATTCTTTCTTTATTGCGCCGTCCTTGCGATTGAAATTTCGCCCACACGAAAGATTTGCACCCTGGTTCTCCGCCGGCGGCGGATATGCTCTGTTCGACGAGGGTGCTGAGCTTCGTGACGGCACTCCCAACGTAACGCGTGGCACCAGCACCGGAGCGCTTCAGTTTGGGGGCGGCATCGATGTTCGCACGCCGATCAAGGTCCTATTTCCGATTGGACTAAGGGTCGAAGTACGAGATTTCTACAGTGGCAAACCAACCTACAACGTACGTACCGACGGTACGCTGCAGCACAATGTCGTATTTTCTGGAGGGCTTCTCCTGACTTTCTGACCGTGAAACGCCGCTGCCCGACACTGCAGAAAGTGCGGAGGTCTCCAAAATGACTAAGCCGGAACTGAGGAAGTCTGCGCACCCTCACCCGGGCCGAGCGCTTGTTCGATACGCGTATTGCGGAAATCGGGCACGGTGCCCAGCCCAAAAGCAACGACGTTGGCAAACTTTGCGAAACCAACAAGCAATACCGATTCAAGGATCTGCTGCTCACTGAAACCAAAAGTGCGCAAAGTGTCGACGTCCGCTGCGCCTACCTTCGACGGCTCGTTGTTCAGCTTCGAGCAGAAGTTCAGGAGTGCCTTGTCGCTCATGGAAATC
The DNA here is from genome assembly GCA_046735175.1 of Acidobacteriota bacterium. Classification (GTDB taxonomy): domain Bacteria; phylum Acidobacteriota; class Terriglobia; order Terriglobales; family Acidobacteriaceae; genus Gp1-AA145. The sequence continues at coordinate 1,244 of JBKPSP010000150.1, read as the reverse complement.
TTGGCATGAGCGTAGTCAATCGCGATCTGCTCTGGCTCCGGGCCTTCGATTTTCAGCATACGCACAATCTCACAATGAGCGGTTACGCAATATGTGCTCAAGTTGGCTGCGGAGCAGACCAGAAAAATATACTCGCGCTGCTTGCGCGTCAGTTCACCGTCCGTGATCTGGATTGCGGCACTCAAGGCCGCCTCGGCATTGATTAAGTCCGGGCGGGCAACTTGTGCGCGAAAGAAATTCGGCAAGAAGCCAAACTGTTGCCGCATGCTGGCGAAAACCGGGAAGTCCTTCTCATCGAACGGCTGGTTCTTCAGATAAGTCATCCCCAACTCCCTTGCGACGGAGCGTTTTACCGAAACAAAGTAGCCCGATTATAACCCAGCGGTTAGGAAGGCCTGCCCACGGGCGGATGTCGATGCCACGATATACTGCTCCCACTTGCATGGCCTCCTTAGCCCAGAGCGGCCCAGGGTTCGACCCTTGGGAGTTGCTCGCCGTCACCTATGGCTTCGTGCCCAATCTGTTTCGGGCGCTAGCTGAGCTGCCGGCCGCACTTCTTGCTGAAGCGGGTCTGATGGATGCCACTATTTTGACGAGCCCCCACCTTTCGAAAACAGAGAAGAAGAAGATCCTCAGTATCGTTGCTCAGGCTTGTGAAAACCAATATGTAGCCACCCTTCACCAACACGACACTACCGACGAAATCCACCCAACAATCGTCACATTCGCCCGCAAGCTGGCTCGCTATGGCCCATGTCTATCGAAACAGGACGTCGATTCACTTCGGGCAGGCGGGATGGATGATCGTGTAGTCTTCGAGATTGTCGCCACGGTCGCGCTCGGCAATATGTTCTCCGTGCTTGCCAAGGCTCTGCATCCAGCTCTTGACCATGAGCTTGAGGCTGAACTGCCCGGTGTTGTCCCGAGTACCGGAGGTCGCTGGAACGCCGACTTCGGACCGTACCTGAATACCAGTGCCAGTGTTCGTGGTGATCTCGCATCGCGTCTGCGAGATCAGTACGGATTTGTCCCGGGCGTGTTCCGGTGCCAAGCTTCATGGCCTGAACTGCTGGCTGCGGAAATCAAGGCACTGCAGCTCCTGGTGTTCGGTGACGACCACCTTTCCCGCATACAGAAAGAAAGCATTTTGCTCGCAGTCTCGGTCGCAAATCTCAATACCTATGGAGTGGCATTACATAGCCAGGTTTTAGCCGTGCTTGGAGTGTCGCCGAAATGTATAGACG
>JBKPSP010000149.1:0-7248 GCA_046735175.1 Acidobacteriota bacterium | reverse complement strand
GCCATCACCTTGAGAACGTGACCTACGCGCCTCAATCAACTTTGACAGAGATCCTGATGTCGCCCGAGGACCTGCAGGATATTCGCCACCTGCTCCCATTCGTGCTCACCTCGGACGAAATTCCCGAATACGACATTCTTTACGTCGGTCAGCAGCAGGAAGACGAGCTGCACTGCTATGTCTTCGATATCGCCCCTAAGAAGATCGAGGGCAAGAAGCGTTACTTTCAGGGACGCATCTGGGTGGACGACCACGATCTGCAGATCGTGAAAACTTCAGGTAAGACCGTCCCCGACATCCGCAAGAAGAACAACGAGAACTTATTCCCCAAGTTCACCACCTGGCGCGAGCAGGTGGACGGTCGATACTGGTTCCCCGCCTATACCAAGGCCGATGACACACTGCACTTCCGAAGCGGCGCGTATCAGGACGTCCACATCCGCGAAATCATCAAGTACACCGACTACAAGCGATTCGGCTCGAAGGTGACGGTCACATACCAGGGCCAGGAGATCGAAAAGGCGCCGGAAAAGCCTGACCAGAAGGATACCAACGAGCAGAAGCCGCAGTAGAACTCAGCATTCAGCATTCAGCCATCGGCGAGTAGTGGAGCTGCCAGCAAAATTCAAAACCGGCCACGGATTTTGGCGGGTCAATACGGATCAACCCAATTGAGAAATCCGTGAAAACCCGCGTGAATCCGCGGCTAGTTTCGACTTTCCTGAGCGCTGGCAGATATCCTCAGCCATGCGAATCCGTGCCGGCCCTGCCTTGGCTCAATGCTGAGTGCTTAGTAGAACAAATATTTCCGCCACCGATCATCCGACCTCCCCATCAGCCGCATAATGTGCCGGCTGGTGTGGAGATTGAACGCGTGCGGCTCCCGCATCAGCTTCATGCTGGCCTCAAGCGGCAGTTGGTTGCCCTTGCGGCGATTGCAGGGATGGCAGCAGGCCACCAGATTTTCCCAGGTTGAAGTTCCTCCGCGTGAGCGCGGCACCACGTGGTCGAGCGTCAGTTCGCCTGCAGGCAGCACTTCCCCGCAATACTGGCAGGTGTTGCGATCGCGCAGCAGGAGGTTCTTGCGCGACAAGGCCCGCGTCTGGTGCGGAATTCGGCGATACTCGAGCAAGCGGATAACGGAAGGCACGCGCAGCGCCAGCCGGGCGGCATGCAGGAAGTGTCCGTTCTCCTCTTCCGTCATCGCGACGCCCTTCAGCACCAGAACGATTGCTCGACGGGCAGCGCACACGTTGATCGGCTCATACGAGGCATTCAGAACGAGCACGGGTGCATGCAGAGCCTGCGAGTCGCTCTCCTGATGAAAACCGAACACCGTAGCCGTCAGATTGTGGCGGCTCGCGTCGATTGCCGAATTGTGCCTGTGCGTCATTGCTAAGCCCGTGCTGCCTTTGCCATTACTGGACCTGGAACCGGTTCCGAGTGCTGCTTCAGCGTGCGCGCGACCGTTGCCACCAGAACTTTTCGTGCGCCGGCTTTTAACAGAACTCGGGCACATTCGGAAGCCGTCGTGCCGGTCGTCAGAACGTCATCCACCAGCAGGATGTCGCGGCCCTTTACCCTACTTAGATGCGCAACCCTGAATGCGCCGCGCAGGTTCTCAGCGCGTTGCGGGCGAGTCAGGCCAATCTGCGAAGCGGTCGGGCGAGTTCGCTCCAGAATGCCCGCGCCCAGCTCTAAGTTGTTGAAGTGCGCGCATCTTAGCGCTTTACGCGCGATCATTTCCGCCTGATTGAAGCCCCGCTCATGGCGCTTCGAGACATGCAGAGGAACCGGAACCACCAGAAAAGGTTCAGTCCCTAGATCCAACTTCGCGATGGCTTCGCAGAGCATGGCTCCCAGTTTGCCGGCGGCTGGTTCCACCCGGTCGTACTTCAGCAGGTGGACAAGGTCACGCAGGCCGCCGTCGTAGGGTCCGTAGGCTGCAGCCTTCGCAAAGTGTGGCCTCTGGTCCTGACAGGACGCACATTGGTTCACAGTCTGCGTAAGTAACGCCTCGTTCCCAGACGCCGTGCTGAACGAAGACACGCCCAGCGTGTCGCCGCATATCTCGCACGTTTCGCCGGCAATCGGCTTCATCGCCAGCAAGCACGCGCGGCACACAGGAATCCGCGAAATATTTTCTAAGGGAGCGCCGCAGAGGCGGCAATCAGACGGGAACAGCGCAGCAAACAGGCCTTGGGCAACGACCACCGCTCCCGAAACCACGGAATTCCATCGGGCCTGCCCAGGGGGAACGGTCTGGCGAGTTGTGTCTCCAATACTGCTGAAGACCTAGCCTCCCTCGTACGGCGCCTGGTTAGGCTCCAGCCGCACGAATTGCATCCAGTATAGCTAGGACTTTCTGTGCAGGCAATTGATCAGGCAGCAGCCTGGGGATGTGGCCGGTGCTCACGCTTTCTCGCGGGAACAAAGGCGGAGGCATTGACGCGCAGGTGACAGTTCACGCACCGTACCGGTTTCAAAAGAAAAAACGGGAGAATATATTTTTCAAGAAACGTGCGACGACGGGACCTGTACGCTGCCGAACTGCCGCAATCCGGGCAGTGAAAACGGCTTCCCAACATAAACTGATACCCTCAAAAGCCTGGCAAGAAGGCGAATCAGCGAGGTGGCGTTAACCGATTATAGGCTTATCCCGGACCAATTCCTTGCGGGAATTAGTACAGGCATCGTACTTGTAAATCGGCCATCTGCCGTGCTAACGTGCGGCGCGGCTTTCTCAGGTTGTATGAATCTGGTTTAGCGAAAAAGGATGCGTGGAAGAAGCACTCAGCACTCAGCATTCAGCCAGGAACGCTTCGAGCAGCACCATGAAAACCGTCGCGGCAAGAGTTGCTTATCGGCTCGCGGCTGGCTGAATGCTGAGTGCTGAATGCTTCTTTCGAAAGGACCTTCATGAGCACACCCCAAACCCCGACCACACCTCCGAAGCACCAACCCTTCGTCCCTGACACCATGCAGATGAAGGAGTTCACCTTCCGAGCGGTCTTCCTCGGCCTGCTGATGACGATCGTGCTGGGCGCAGCCAATGCCTATCTGGGCTTGCGTGCCGGGATCACCATCGCCGCCACGTATCCCGCTGCGGTGATCGGCATGGCGGTGCTCCGAATCTGGAAAGGGTCGGTGCTCGAGGAAAATATCGCTCGAACTTCAGGGACCATCGGCGAAGGCATCGCGGCGGGCGCGATCTTCACGATTCCTGCCTTCCTGATGTCGAAAGCCTGGCCTTCGTTCGGCTTCGCTGAAGCCTACTGGAAGACGACCGCGTTGATCATGGTGGGCAGCATTCTAGGCGTGCTCTTTATTTCTCTTGTGCGCCGAGGAATGGTTGAAGACCCCGAGCTTCCATTCCCGGAGTCGGTCGCCGCAGGCGAGATCCACAAAGCCGGGCAACGCGGGGCGCAAGCAGCCAAATATCTGTTCTGGAATATCGGTGTGGGAGGTCTGGTGTACATTCTCGGACGGCTCGGTCTGTACGCGGTGGACCAGGACGTTCACTATGCCATCGGGAACCTTGGACATAGCCAAGTCCGGCTGGGAACCACCACAGATGCCAAGGTCATTGCCGCGGGCGGCGCAAGTACGTTCGCGGCTCCAAGCGTAAGTCCGGCGTATCTGGGCGTTGGCTACATCATTGGAGTCCGCCTCGCGTCCATTCAGTTTGCCGGCAGCGTGCTCGCGTGGGGACTGATCGTTCCTCTGTTGATCTTCCTCATGGGGCCGCAGATTCGCACCTATCTGCCAACCGATACGCCTGATGACTGGGCAGGAATGGCAGTAGCAATCTGGCGCTTCATCGTACGACCCATAGCCGTCGGCGGGATGCTGGTCGGTGCCGCGTACACGCTCATCAAAATGCGTACGAGTCTGATGATCGGACTCGGCAGAGCCTTCGCCGACCTTCGCAAGACGGCAGCCGATCAAGCCAAGCTTGCCCGCACCGAACGCTACATGAGTTCGAAAGTGGTATTCGGGCTCATCGCGCTGATGTTTGTTCTCATGTGCTTTCTCTACATCTACATTTCCGGCCTCAAGCTGCCGGCAATTCTCGCCGCAGTCGTGATGATTATCGTTGGATTTTTCTTTGCCACAATCTCCGGCAGTCTGTGCGGATTCATCGGCTCATCGAACAATCCCGTCTCTGGCCTCACACTTTCGACTTTGTTGATCGCGGCATTGCTGATGGTTTCATTGGGCGCCCGCGGAGCGCACGGCGTTGCGGTGGTACTCGGGGTCGCGGCGGTGGTATGCGTTTCGTCATCGGTGGCTGGTGAACTGCTGCAGGACTTCAAAGTTGGATACATACTTGGAGGAACTCCTGCGAAGATTCAGAAGGCGGAGCTGATTGCGGTTGTCGTTGCCAGCCTGGTGATGTACTTCCCGCTTGCGCTGTTGAATACCGCGTTCGGCTTCGGCACTCGTCAGCTCGCGGCTCCGCAGGCGGGATTGATGGCAGCCCTGGCCCAAGGCATCGTCGGCGGCGACATGCCTTGGCCCCTCGTAGGCGTCGGTATTTTCTTCGGCATCGCCATGATCATGATGCAGGTGCGCAGCCCGATGCTGGTAGCGGTTGGAATGTACCTGCCGTTTGAGACTACATTCGCCATCTTTGTCGGCGGCTTGTTCCGCTCGCTGGGAGATTGGGTTGCTAAAAAGCGCGGCTTCAACGAGGCGCAGCAGGCGCGAGTGGAGAATGCCGGCGTGCTCACTGCCTCAGGGCTCATCGCCGGCGAGTCGTTGCTAGGGCTCCTCTGGGCGGCGCTTGTGGCGCTGGCACTTGCTCAACAGAACTGGCTTCAGGGCCTCGCGGCAATTGCAAAACGGATCACATCCTGGCAGTTCTTTCAGCATCCGTCTTACATAGCCGGCTTGGTCGTAATGGGATTGCTCGCCCTGCTGATGGTTGCGCTTCCGGTAACGGCTGCCGGTGATCCCAAGGAGCCCGCGCCGCCGAAGTCGATTATGTGAAGCGGCTCTCGGCTCTCAGCTTCGTGCCTTCGTGTACCTTCGTGTCCTTTGTGGTTTATTGTTCTTGAGTGTCGATCACCACGAACCTTCGAGGGTTACAGCATCGAATCACCCAAGCGGCGCAGCGTGTCGGCAGAAACCCTCGCGACATTACGCTGCTGGCCGTAACCAAAACCGTTTCGCCTGAGCGTATCCGCGAGGCCTACGACGCAGGCATCCGCGTTTTCGGAGAAAATCGCGTGCAGGAGTTTGAATCCAAGCTTCGTGCTCTGCACGACCTCGATGCCGAGTGGCACATGATCGGGCACCTGCAATCCAACAAGAGCGCCAAAGCCACAGAGCTCTTCGCATACATAGATTCGGTGGATTCAGTAAAGCTTGCGCAACGTCTCAATGCGGCCGCTTCTCAACTTGGAAAGAGGATGCCCATTCTGATTGAGATCAACATCGGCGGCGAGACGGCAAAGAGCGGCCTCGCTCCGGAATCGAGTGAACTGGAAGAGATCCTCGCAGCTGCCCCGCGGCTTCCCTCTCTCGACTTTCGCGGACTGATGACCGTACCGCCATACTTCGATGACCCGGAACAGTCGAGGCCGTATTTCCGCCGCATGCGGGATTTGTTCGATCAACTTCGAACGCGTGGCCTTCCGGGAATCAGCTTTGAAGCGCTCTCGATGGGCATGTCCCACGACTTCGAAGCTGCTATTGAAGAAGGCTCGACCTGCGTGCGGATTGGAACTGCAATTTTCGGAGAGAGGCCGCAACCGCAGTAGGCAAGAACGAACTTTACCGCGCAGCAGCAAATTGCGGCGCTGACGAATACTGGTCCCAATCCTGCGGGATGGGTGCCATACACCACCAGTTTGCCGGCTGGTCGAGACTGATTCCGATCAGAAAATACTTGCCTGAAGATTGGAATGGCGCAGTGCTGGCTACATGCGCGGTCGCGCTGATACCGCCGGGAAGATCATCCACACGCACCTGCATCCCGGGCTCCAGGGCATGACGAAAGCGAATACCGCAACCCGATGGATTGACGACGACGGTGTGACAGGTCTCCGAAAACTTCGTCGCCGGATCGAGGCTGGTGATGCGCAGAGGAATCTGCGCCCGTACTCGCGTACCTCTACGGCGCTGCGGTCCGTCAAAACAACTTCTCATGACCGACATTTTATTCGCGGACCGGTGGACTCGTATTGCCAGGACTTCCCGCCAAACAAACCGAAGTAACTTTCAATAAAAGGCCAGTTGTCCGTATTGGCGAGCGCGGCGCAGAGTCCATGCGAAGAAACCGATGCCCGCCGGAAGCAATGCGCAGGAAAAAAGGGCGAGAAGTTCAATTTCATGAAGCAGCGCCGCCTGGTTCCCTCCATCGAAAATGGCAAGCCGCATTCCCGTCAGAGAATGCGTGAACGGCAGCCAATTGGAAAGTAATTGCAAAGGACGAGGCAGAGCGTTCACCGGAAACAGGGTCCCAGCCATCAACCAGGCGCACGAGCCAAGAAGCCACAGGACAGCTGAACCTTTGTGGATCGCGAGTTGCAGGCCCGCAGCGAAGAGCCCAATCGCAGCTGCGATGACGAGAGACAAGACGATCACCAACAGTACGCCGACGAAGCTCACCTTCACCGCTGTGGCAAAGAGCAGAAGTCCGCTGGCGACAAAGAGCACAAACTGTACGAAGCCGCCGGCAAACGAAGAAAGCGTGCTCAGGAACAGGAGCGTTGGCGCGGGCGTTGCGGTCGTCATGAGAAACTCAAGCGTTCCGGTCTGCTGCGCCTCCTGGATCGCCTGAAAAAAACTGTGAATGCCGGCAATGAGGAATGTGTAAAAGCCCGTCCCCACAATCAGAAACATCACGTACGGCATTCCATCCGGACGAAATTGCGGGCCGACCGCCCGCGCCAGATAGTAAAACGTCGCCAGTTGCAGAGCCGGAGAAACCAGGGTGAACAGGAAGCCGTTGCGATAACGAACGGCGGTGAGCAGGTCTTTCCTGATGACAGCGGCTATTTTCGTGAGCATCACGCGGGCACTTCCTCGTTCCACCGGACCAGCCCCGGCTCTCGCGTGATGTCCAGGTAAGAATCTCGAAGCTGACGTTCATTCTGATTGGCCGTTGGCAAGACCTCCATCAGCGCGCCTTTCTGCAGGATCGCGACACGATCACAGACCTCGGCAGCTTCAGCGAAGTTGTGTGTCGCCAGCAGAACGGATATTCCCCTCCGCGAAAGCTCCTGAATGAGGTCCCAGAGC
>JBKPSP010000148.1:0-54582 GCA_046735175.1 Acidobacteriota bacterium | reverse complement strand
GGTCCAGGCGACGATCCAGAGACTGGGTTTGGATGCGGAGCAATTGCTGAATGGCCGGCCGTCCGGGAAGATCAAGAAAGAGGAGCGCTGATTCCCATGCCATGCATTGAAGCACGCGGTCTGCGGAAGACATTCGGCACGACGGTCGCGCTCGATGGGGTTGATTTCCGCGTCGAAGAAGGCCGGATTCTTGGAATTGTCGGGCCGAACGGCGCGGGCAAGACCACGGCGCTCAATGCTGTGCTCGGGCTGATTCCGTATCAGGGCGAACTACGAGTGCTCGGCCGTGATCCGTGGAAGGAACGCGACCGGCTCATGCGCGATGTGTGCTTCATTGCTGATGTCGCGGTGCTGCCGCGATGGATCAAAGTTTCGCAGGCGCTGGAGTTTGTCGCGGGCGTGCATCCGCGATTCGACCGGGCGAAGGCCGAAGGGTTTCTGGCGAAGACCAGCATCGGGCTTGATCGCAAGGTGAAGCATCTGTCGAAAGGCATGGTGGCGCAACTTCACCTGGCGCTGGTGATGGCGATTGATGCAAGGTTGCTCGTGCTCGACGAACCTACGCTCGGCCTCGACATTCTGTTTCGCAAGCAGTTTTACGATTCGCTGCTGAATGACTATTTCGACGGCAACCGCACGATTGTCGTGACGACGCACCAGGTGGAAGAACTGCAGCACATCCTCACGGACCTGATGTTCATTGATCGCGGGCGAATCGTACTGAGCAGCAGCATGGAAGAGATCGAGTCGCGGTATTTGGAAGTGGCGGTGAATCCAGACCAGGTCGCTTCGGCGCGAGCATTGAAGCCGATGTATGAACGACAGGTTTTCGGCCGAACGGTTCTGATGTTCGATCACGTGGAGCGCGGAAGGCTTATGCAGTTCGGCGAAGTGCGCACGCCGAGTATTGCGGATTTATTCGTGGCCGTATTGGGCAATCAGGCCGGCGTGGCGCGAGGAGCGACGAGATGAATACACAAGCAACCAACGTATCGGAATCATCGCGGGCATTCGACGCTTCGCTCGCCGCGTCGCTGCGCCCAGTGTATTGGTCGGTTCGGCGCGAGCTATGGGAGAACCCTTCCATTTACATTGCGCCGCTCGCAGCGGGTGTTCTCTTTCTCGGGGGATTCGCAATCAGCCAGATTCGCATGCGACTGCACAAGGAAGTGTTGTGGACCACGGACCACTTCGAGCTTGCGCCCGCACTGATCATGGGCGCCGCTTTGATCGTCAGCGCCTTTTACTGCCTCGATGCGCTGTACGGCGAAAGGCGCGATCGCAGCATTCTATTTTGGAAGTCGCTGCCGGTATCGGACGTCACAGCAGTGGCCGCAAAGCTCGCCATACCCATTCTGATTCTGCCGCTGATCAGCTTTGTCATTACCGTCGGCACGCAGTTGGTCACGCTCGTGATCAGCAGCATCATCTTCGCGGGCAGCAGCGCAGACCTGGGCAAGCTGTGGACGGAAGTGTCGCTCTTCCGTGTTCCGGCGATCTGGCTTTATCACCTCATAACCGTGCACGGCCTCTGGTACGCGCCTTTCTACTGCTGGCTGCTACTGATTTCAGCATGGGCGCCGCGAGCGCCGTTTTTGTGGGCCGCCTTACCGCCGTTCGTGATCTACGGGGTGGAAAAGATTGCGTTCAACACTTCGTATTTCCTGGACATGCTGAAATACCGGCTAATGGGGAGCGGAACCGGCATGGCGGAGCATCAGCAGGACTTTACGTCAACACTGATACCGCATCACTTCCTCAGCACTCCAGGCCTGTGGACTGGTTTGGCCGTCGCAGCTGTATTTCTCTACGCGACCGTACAACTGCGACGCTCTCGCGGCCCGATCTGATCGCGGTTGCCATTTAAGGATGAACGAAGCACGTCAGGAAAGTGAGGAGGATAGCTATGTCTCCAATATTGGCCGTTCACATTGCCGGTGGAACCATGGGCCTGGTAACTGGGGCTGCGGCGTTGTCGTTTCGCAAAGGTTCGCGCTGGCATGCGCGGGCTGGCAAAGTTTTCGTCGCATCCATGCTGACCATGGCCTCTTCCGCGACGTACCTGGCGCTGCAGAACCATGAACCTGGGAATATCGGCGGAGGCATTGTCACGTTCTACATGATTTTGACTGCGTGGCTCACTGCGCGGCGCGCCGACGGGACGGCCAGCAAGCTCAATTGGGTTGCGGTTCTGATTCCATTGGGTTTCGGCCTGCTCATGTGGTTGTCCGGCATTCAAAAGATCCGGAGCGCCGGACCGCCTAAGGACGGAGTTCCCGTGGTAATGAACTTTTTCCTGGGTACGGTCATGCTGCTGGCTGCCGCCGGAGACATTCGCATGCTGCTCCGCGGCGGAATTGAGGGGCCGGCGCGTGTTGCGCGACATCTCTGGCGGATGTGCTTTGGATTGTTTATCGCGTCGGGGTCGTTTTTTCTGGGACCTTCGAACCGACCTCTGAGATTCCTTGCTGCGATGGGACTTCGTCAGCACTTCTTCAAGGCCTTACTGCGCCAGGAGGTGCTCATATTTCTGGCTGTCCTGCCGCTGCTACTGCTGATTTTCTGGCTGGTGCGGGTCCGGTTCTCGAAGATGTTTCAGAGATCGGGATTTCGGGCGCGGGCGGGTTCGTCGGCGTTGTCGGCGGATCCGGCCGTATTGATTGTCGGAAATTCTGACGCATTCCGGATTGCTGGCTCATCTACAGACCATGCCTGACAAAATTAACATCGGCGAGAAGTTCTCTCAGATCAAGGAATATTGGAAGCCCTACATCGCCGGCGAACTCAACGGACAACTGGTCAAGCTTGACAAACTGAAGGGCGAGTTCGTCTGGCATCATCACGAGAACGAAGACGAGATGTTTCTGGTGGTGAAGGGGCGATTCCGGATCGAGTTCCGCGACAAGACTGTCTCGCTTGAAGAGGGTGAGTTCATCGTCGTGCCGCGCGGAGTGGAGCACAAGCCGGTGGCGGATGAGGAGTGCTGGATTCTGCTGTTTGAGCCGGCGTCAACGTTGAATACGGGGAATGTGGAGAATGAGTTTACGTTGCACGAGCTGGATCGGGTTTAGGAGCTTTATCCGAGTCGCGTGTCTGCGGAGGCGCATCACCTCGATCTGCTAGAAAATCCGGCGGCATCGGACTCTGATCCAGAAGTTTGAACAGCTCCGTCCATCCGCGGGGACTGCGAGAGGTGAGCCGTGTGCCGGTTCGGTGTCGGTGCCTTTTGTTTGCGCGCCCACGCTGCATGCCTCATTTTCCTCGTTGAGCTAACCTCTCGCAACCTTGTGGTTTTGCCCATTTCCACCGGTACACCGCCTTCGGTACCGTGGCCCAAAGTCGCACTTTGGCGCGAACATAGGCAAATCAGCCGAATTCTCCCCCGTCGCAGCCGGTTTCTGACGGCTGAAGGCTGATCGTTAACATGGTTTCCGACCATCTCACATCCGAAGAAGAGCCGGTATGTACGGCGTGGCCGCGGCTGGTTCAGGCGGCGCTGATCATCTTCTTGGCGATCTCAATTCTGATCTTTGCCTTATCGTTTTGGGTTTCGAAACCGGCGGCCCTGCAGGATGAAATCCGGCGGCTTACCAGCCAGGTGGAAGAGCTGAAGCAGGAACAGGCGATGCCGTCGTTCGTGCTGAACCGGTATCGCAATTCGATCTGCTACATCTTCGGGATCTATAACGTTGGTTTTCCGGGACAGAAGCCGCTGCAGCGCACGCGCATTTCGGGCACGGGATTCGTGGTCGCCAACGGGCTGATTGCCACCAATCGACATGTGGCCGAGCCGTGGTACGGAGATCCGGATGCCGATCCCGTCATCGCCAAAGGCGGCGCGGCGCGGCTGGAGAAGCTGGTCGCGTACTTTCCCGGATCGCCGGCGCCTGTGAACCTTTCCCCGGCGGCGCTGTCTTCCGACGGTGATCTCGCGGTGGTGCGAATGAACGAGCTGCCGCCGTTTCCGCTCGATCCGCTGCCGCTCGCAAAAGAAAATCCTGACGCAGGCGAGCTGGTGGCGGTGGTCGGATATCCGATGGGAGTTCTGGGAATGATGGCGAAGGCGCCGACGCCAGTGTATGCGCGGCTGGCATTTCGTCATGACGACCAGGGAACCGCCAGCGAGTTGGCGGCGCTTTCGTTGATCAGGCCGTCTGCGACCTGCGGACATCTCGGCGACGTGGTCGGCGACAAATTGATCTACGACGCGCCCACTGCGCATGGCGCGAGCGGCGGCCCGGTGTTCAACTCGCGCGGCGAAGTGATTGGCGTGAACGCGGCGTACATTGACGGATTTTCCGGCGGCACTCTCGGCGTTTCCTCGCAGGCGTTGAAGCCGCTGATCGAGCGGGTGAGGAAATAGCACTCAGCACTCAGCCCATCCGGCTTCTGGCTTCGGGCTTCAGGTTCCAGTCTCCCGTTATCTACTACTGCAACTCAGCGCTTGCCTTTCTTTTCCTTCTAAATCTCTTCTGCGAAGGCAATCGACATCCTGGCTGAATGCTGAGTGCTGAATGCTGAGTGCTTTTCATTTAGAATCCCTAGTTCTTATTTAGGAGCTTCGTTGATCCCACGTTATACGCGCGCAGAGATGGGCCGCATCTGGAGTGAAGAGAACCGCTTTCGAACCTGGCTGAAGGTTGAGATCGCGGCCACGGAGACGCTTGCCGAGGCCGGCATCGTGCCGAAGAAAGCGGCGAAGGCGATCCGCGAACTGGCTGACTTTCGCCTCGAGCGCATTCGCGAAATCGAGGCCGAGGTCAAACACGATGTGATCGCGTTCACGACCGCGGTTGCCGAGTTTGTGGGGCCGGAGTCGCGCTGGTTTCATTACGGACTGACTTCCAACGACGTCGTGGACACGGCGCAGGCCCTCCTGACAAAAGAAGCTTCGGAGCTGATTGCCGCCGACCTGCGGGCGTTGTCCGACGTCCTGAAGCGGCGGGCGTTTGAGTTCAAAGACACGCCCATGATTGGGCGCACGCATGGCATTCATGCCGAGCCGATCACGTTTGGATTCAAACTCGCCAACTGGTATTCGGAGACGCAGAGGAATATTGAACGATTCGACCGTGCGGCTGAAGATATGCGGGTCGGCAAGTTTTCCGGCGCGGTGGGCACGTTTGCGCACCTGAGTCCCGCACTCGAAGAGAAGATGTGCGGGCGACTCGACCTGAAGGCGGCGGCGATTTCGTCGCAGGTGATTCAGCGTGACCGGCATGCGAACTACCTCGCAACTTTGGCGGTGATTGCGTCCACGCTCGACAAGATCGCCACCGAGATTCGCCATCTCCAACGCACGGAAGTCCGTGAAGCTGAGGAATACTTCAGCGAAAAACAAAAAGGCTCGTCGGCGATGCCGCACAAGCGCAATCCTGTGACCTGCGAGCAGATCAGTGGGCTGGCGCGCGTCGTGAGATCGAATGCTCAGGCCGGGTTCGAAAATGTGCCGTTGTGGCATGAGCGGGACATCTCGCACTCCTCGGTTGAGCGCGTCATTTTTCCTGATTCGACGACGTTGATTGACTACATGCTGGCGAAGACCACCAATCTGCTCGAAATGATGTTCGTCTATCCGGAGCGCATGAAGGCGAATCTCGAAAGCACGGGCGGGCTGGTGTTCAGTGGTCAGCTTCTGCTCGATCTGGTCGAGCAGGGAGTGTCGCGCGAGGACGCATACAGGATGGTACAGGCGCACGCCATGCGTGCGTGGAAAGAAGGGCTGAACTTTCGCGAACTGGTGATGGCGGATAAGAACATCACCGGCCGAGTTCCAGCGAAAGCGATTCAGAACGCATTTGATTTGAAGCGGCAGCTTAGGAATATCGACGCGATCTTTGCGCGAGTGTTTGGAAAGACTGCACCCAGGCGCGCTCGGCGGTCGTGAATCCGACAGCAAAATCAACACCTGGCCCGGATTCACACGGATTTGCACGGATCTCTTAAGCGCTTAATGCGTGAAATCCGTTCAACGAAGAACAAGAGCCTTGCCGCGGATCACGCGGACTTCGCGGATTGCTTAGAATTGATGCGCGTGATCTGCGAAATCCGCGGCGGTTTTTGAAGTTGAATTCCAGCCGCTAAAACAAGGTAAGATGAAGGCAGATGCCTGAAGCAATTTTCAAACGCGTCCTGCTGAAGCTTTCCGGTGAAGCGCTTGCCGCAAACCAGGGTTTTGGAGTTGATACGACGCGCATTCACGAAATCGCCGCTGAACTCGCGGATGTGCATTCGCTCGGGGTGCAGATTGCGATCGTCGTCGGGGGCGGGAATTTCTTTCGCGGTGTTGCCGAGCAGGCGCGCAACATGGACCGGGTCTCTGCCGACCACATGGGCATGCTGGCGACCGTCATCAATGCACTGGCGCTTCAGGATGCGCTAGAGAAACAGAACATCTACACGCGCGTGCAGTCGGCCATCGAGATGAACCAGGTGGCTGAGCCGTTTATCCGGCGCCGCGCGATCCGGCACCTGGAAAAAGGGCGCGTCGTGATCTTCGCCGGCGGCACCGGCAATCCGTACTTTTCGACCGATACGGCCGCATCACTCCGGGCCATGGAGATCAAGGCTGACGCGATCCTGAAGGCTACGAAAGTCGATGGCATCTACGACGCCGATCCCATGATCGTGAAGGACGCGACCAAGTTCACGCAGATCACCTATATGGAAGTCCTCAAGCGGGGCCTCAAGGTAATGGATTCGACCGCGATCTCTCTCTGCAAGGACAACAACCTGCCGATCATCATCTTCAATCTCAATCAGCGCGGAAATATCGGGAAAGTCGTGTCGGGGGAGAAGATTGGGTCGCTGGTGAGTGCGTGAGAAGCAGCCGTCAGCCGTCAGCCATCAGCAAAACCGAACCGCATCGCGATTATCATTCCGAACTCGCGCCTCCGCGAGAGTGGTCACAATCCAAGTGAATGGCCGACTGACACATTAATGTCCCAGGCAAGGGCTTCTCTCTGCGATCTCAGCGCGGGTTTTCGGCGATCACTGCGGTTAAGAGCTTTTAACCGCAGAGGACGCAGAGCGAAGCCGCGGAGAGCGCCGAGAAAAGCTCCGGCGGCCAAAGAGTGCTTGATTTTACTGATGGCTGAAGGCTGATGGCTGAAAGCTAGTTCACCCATCCCGACTTCGAGCCGCCGTTCTTCTTGTCGTCATCGGGAGGGACGTAGTTGCCGTGCTCGTCGAAGTGCACGGTTTGATTGCGGTCGCGCATATAGACTTCGAACTTGCGGGCGGCGCGGCGGCGCTTCCAGCGGTAGTAGGAGTTGCGGAAGCTGAAGTACTTCTCCGAAGCGCCGAAGCCGATGCCCCGCTTCGGCAGGAACTTGACATAAGCAAATCCGAAGGCCAGTCCTCCCAAGTGTGCAAAATTCGCAACGCCACCCTGTGAAGGCTGCAGGGTCGCGATCACTACAAAAAATACGATGATCAGGACCAGATACTTCGCCTTCATTGAAATTGGGAACGGAAAAAGGAAAACTTCTCGGTCGCCGTAAAGGACTCCGAAGGAGGCCAGAACACCGTAAACGCCTCCTGATGCTCCGAGCGTTTCGGTTCCGGGCGTCATGCCGAGATGCATGTACGCGACAGCAATCGTGACCAGCGCCGCGCCGACCACGCAGAATAGATAGAACTCGATGAAGCGGCGTGAGCCCCAATCCAATTCTTCCTGAGCGCCAAACATCCACAGCGTGAGCATGTTCAGAACCAGGTGCCAGAGGCCGTAATGCAGCAGGGAGTAGGTTACGAGTTGCCAGATCATTCCGCGCTGGATTACCAGTGCCGGCACCAGAGTGAAATATCGAAGCAAAATCTGGTTGTAAGCGGAAGATGAAAGAAGGCCCAGAAGTAGGCTAAACGCATAGATCGCCGAGCACGCGATGATGATACGTTTCACCCACGGGGTAAACGGGGGGAAGCTCAACGACAATGTGCGTCCGCGATACATCGGCTTTGTGTCGTCCCTACGGGACTCTGATCACGATCGATTCTCTCCCAGGACTTACGTCCGGGGCTAATTATGTTGCGCCTCCGGGTTTGACCACTCTGCGATCCGCATTCCGGTGTACCCAGACGGCAAGATTTCATTATCTCAGGCTGCTAGCGCTCCGGTACAGGCACGATGGGCAGACTGCGGTGGCTGGATTCATCCACTGCCTGGACACCAAAAATTACGTTGTCTTTTGAAACTGGAATCGTGGCTTTCGCCTCTTTGCCGGCTGCTTGCTCGTGCTCCCAATCCGGCGCTGATGTGGCGCGCCAGAGGACTTCGTAGCTGACGGCACGGCCGTCGGCGGGAGCGTCCCACACAAGCGTGGAGTCGTTCACCAGTTGCTTGGTTTCCAGGCGCACATTTCTCGGCGGAGCAGGCGCGGCGGCCAATGCTGCCAGCGTGGCGGCGTTCACTCTCGTCACGTTGGCAACGTAGTCGAAGTTCACGAACTTGGGCAGGTCGCCGTATTCGATTCCGTTCTCGGTCCTCACATTCTGATGCTGGCGAGTGTAGTTTTCACGGTACTCGGTCAGGCGCACGGCGGCGAACCCGGCGTCGTTGAATGAGATGTGATCTCCGCCTCGGAGATAACGGTCGCGGCGAAATTCCAGCAGCGGCGAGATTTCGAGCTGATATGCACGGGCAGACTGCCCGACGTATCGTGCCAGTTCTCGTGATGGCGAGTCATTCTCACCACCGAGCGCGCCTATCGCTCGCAGTTGCTTCTCGGTGGCGTTGTCCGGAATGCTTTCGGAAAAAACGCGAACTACTTTGGGATCCTGGCCGGGACTCTGGTCTCCGCCAACGATGTCGTTGTTGAGAACAGCCGCAATGTCCCAACCCTGCGACTTCGCGAATTCCGCAAAATGCTTGCTGCCGTACAGGCCCTGCTCTTCTCCGGCGACCGTCAGAAAAATAATCGTGCCAGGAAAATGCAGCTTGCTCAAGACCCGCGCGCACTCAAGACTTACGGCGGTGCCGCTGGCGTCATCGTTCGCGCCGGGAGCGGGGTCGGTGACGTTCTCGTTGGTGCTGTTGCGGGAATCGTAGTGACCGGTCACGAGCACAATGCGCTTTGCGTCTTCCGGATTCGTTCCTCGCAATACAGCGTAAACATTCGTGAGCACCGTTGGGGATGCCACCCGTTCACTCACCGGCTGAGTGAAACTGTCGGTCTTCACTTCCAGGCAGCCGCCGCAATCCCGCGAGTAGCGCTCGAATTCACCCTTGATCCATTCGCGTGCTGCGCCGATTCCACGCCCCGCTTTGATCGACTCCGCATCCTGCGCGGAGAGCGTGCTGCGCGTGTGGAAGCTGACGAGCTTTTCGGTATCCGATTGAATCTGCCCTGCGGAGACATTTCTTAGCGCAGCTGCAATCTGGGGATCGGCGAAGTTCGCGGGCTGTTGTGCTGAGAGCAGGCTCGTGAGGCCCAGGATGAAAACGAACGTGAAGGCACAAGAAAAAGTTCCGAGTTTCGAGTTTCGGGTTTCCTCGCGTTGAAACCTGAAACTCGAAACCTGAAACTGGGCTCTCGAAAGTTGAAACTCTGGGCGATTTGGGTTCATCAGATCACCGTTAAACCTGGTCAAAACGATTTTCCCTCCTGACGGGAAGCGAGATGGGGCAGATGGCATTTTCTGCGGGAGGGCGCCACTTGACCTATACGTCCGAAGAAACTAAATATAACAGGGTGCAATCATACGAGCGCGAGAAGGGAGCAAACGCAATTATGATCTACTGTCCAGAATGCGAGACCAGCCTTGACGTGGAAGAAGATGAGGTCGATGAGGGCGAAGTCCTCTCCTGCCCGGAGTGCGGCTCCGATTTCGAAGTCACGACCATCAATCCTGTCGAACTGAAGCCGGTGGAGGAAGAGGAAGAGTACGCGGATGAGGAAGAAGAGGAGACCGAAGACGGCGACTACT
This sequence comes from Acidobacteriota bacterium, assembly GCA_046735175.1. Classification (GTDB taxonomy): domain Bacteria; phylum Acidobacteriota; class Terriglobia; order Terriglobales; family Acidobacteriaceae; genus Gp1-AA145. The sequence goes on along the minus strand of JBKPSP010000148.1, from coordinate 44,655 downwards.
CGTAAACGGTTTCAGTCGTACACGTCTGTCCTGGTTCTTCTCTCCTGCTTTTTTCTCCTGACAACCAACGCTGCTTCTGAGGACCACAAAAATCCTAAGCCGGTCAAAACTGCGCTGATCTTCGGCACGGTGTGGGGGCCGAACGACCGCCCGCTGCCCGGGATCGTGGTGAAGATCCGGAGAGCCGGCGAGAAGAAAGCCCGTTGGCAGGTGCGATCGAACCATCGGGGAGAGTTCGATCAGGAGGTACCATCTGGTAAACAGGATTACGTCCTCTGGGCGGAGACGAAAGGCGTTAAGCTGCTGAATGGCAGACACTTACAGCCAAGTCCGGAGGTTACCGTACATATTGAGAGCAACGAGCGCGCCGATACCGGGTTACATCTACAATAGAGGAAGAACTTGGGGGGTGGGTATGAGCAAAACTCGCGCGTTAATGGTCGCGTTGCTTGCACTGACCGTGGCTTTCTCAATCGCGTCGGTCGCCAAGGAGAAGGACACCTCCCCGGGCCGGTTGCTCACTGGGAAGGTGCTTGACTCGGGTGACAGTCCTCTGCCCAATGCCGTGGTTTACGTCACCGACACCCGCACTCGCGCGGTGAAGACGTTTATCGTGGGGCCCGATGGCGTGTACCGTTTCCCGGCTCTCGCCTCAAATGTGGACTACGAGGTCTATGCGCAGGCGAACGGGAAATCCAGCGACACGAAAAAACTGAGCCAGTTCGACGATCGCAAAGTTGTGAGTATTGTGCTGAAGGTTGATAGCAAGTAGCAGTCAGCACTCTGCCCAAACAAAACTCGCCGCGGATTACGCGGAATTCGCGGATCAAAACCACCCCGGTCTGCGGTACATTGACGCATTTGTGGCGTTCTGCGGAGTAAAAAAACAGCCACGGATTCACACGGATTTTCACGGATCTGAAAACCGGAAAAATCAGCCGCGGATTGCGCAGATTTCGCGGATCAAACAACTTCTTCGTTTCACAGTCCGATCCGCGCTTGTCCGCGTAATCTGCGGCGCTTTTGACTGGCTGAATGCTGAGTGCTGAATGCTGAGTGCTTTGTTACCCGTTCTCGTTCCCCGCCCGCTTCCATGACACGAACTCGCCGATGGTGGATCCGGCACTGGAGGACGGCTGCTTGTAGCTTTCCACTTCTTTCCGGGAAGCTTCTTCGCCGGCGGCGCGCAGGCTCAGCCCGACTTTCTTTTCTTCCGGGCTCATCTTGATGATCTTGAAGTCGTGCTCCGAGCCGGACTCGAGTTTCACTTGAACTCCATTCGCGTCGACGGCCTCGGAATTGTGGCAGAGGCCTTCCACGCCCTCGGCGATCTCGACAAATGCGCCGAAGGTTGCGACCCGCAGCACTTTTCCGTGGACGACGTCGCCGATTCGATGGTTCTGGAAGAACGACTCCCATACGTCCGGCTGAAGCTGTTTTACGCCGAGCGACAGGCGCCGCTTTTCGGAATCGATGGCAAGCACCACGGCCTTCACACGGTCGCCCTTCTTCAAGACTTCCGAAGGATGCTTTACGCGCTTAGTCCAGCTGAGATTGCTGACGTGCACCAGACCGTCGATGCCCTCTTCGATCTCGATGAAGGCGCCGAAGTCGGTCAGGTTGCGAACCCGGCCTTCAACGTTTGCGCCGACTGGATATTTCTCGATCAGAGTGTCCCAGGGATTTGCCGCCAACTGGCGCATGCCGAGAGAAATGCGGCGCTCAGTTGGATTGACGCTCAGGACTACGCATTCTACCTGATCGTTTACGTTCACCAGCTTCGACGGGTGCTTGGTGCGTTTTGACCATGTCATCTCGCTCACGTGGACCAGGCCTTCAATGCCCTGCTCCAGTTCCACAAACGCGCCGTAATCGGTCACACTGATGACGCGTCCGTGGACGTGCGCGCCCACCGGATAGCGGTGCTCGGCATCGAGCCAGGGATCTGGCGTGAGCTGTTTGAATCCAAGCGAAACCCGCTGCTTGTCGGGATCGAACTTCAGAACCTTTACTTGTATCTGGTCGCCGACGTTGACCAGATCGCGGGGGTGAGTGAGACGGCCCCAGGACATATCGGTCACGTGCAGCAGGCCGTCGATTCCGCCGAGGTCGACGAACGCGCCGTAGTCGGTCAGGTTTTTCACGACTCCGGTCAGCACAGTGCCTTCCTGCAGGTGCTCTAAGACTTTCGAGCGCTTTTCGTTTTGTTCCTGTTCCAGAAGCTGCTTGCGGGAGACGACGATATTTCCGCGCTTCTTGTTCAGCTTGACGATGGCAACGTCGAAGCTCTGGCCCTTCAGCGCATCAAGATTACGAACTGGGCGAAGCTCGATCTGCGATCCGGGCAGAAACGCACGCGCGCCGAGGATATCAACGGTTACCCCACCCTTGGTGCGCTCGACGACGGTCGCGTGAATGGAATGGTTCTCGCTGTAAGCTTTTTCGATCTCATCCCAGGCGCGCAGCTTCTGCGCCTTCAGGAAGGAAAGATTGATGTAGCCCTCTTCGGTTTCACCTTTGTCGCGGATGACGTCGATCTCATCGCCGGACTTGAACTTCGGCTGGCCGGCGTGGTCGAGCACTTCCGCGATCGGCACCATGCCTTCCGATTTTGCGCCGATGTCAACAACCACGTGGGTGCCGGTGAGCTTGACCACCGTGCCTTTGATCACATGGTCTTCGCCCTGAGCTTCCTCGCTTTCAGTGGTGAAGCTCTCGAGCGCGGAGGCGAAGTCGTCAGCCTTGGGCTCGTCCTGCTTGAGCTCATCTTGCTGAAGCTCATCCTGGGCGGATTCGGGGGCGGTGGACTGTTCGGTCTGGCCCTCGGTCACTGGCTGTTGTTCGGTTAAAGTTGTGGTGTCGGAATCGGAATAATGAACGTTGGTGTCGTCGAACAAGGTTGTTGCCTCTCTGCGGCGGTATCAGAGGACCGGGCTGGTTAGCGAACTGCTGGTATGAAGTCTTGGTTTATGTTGAGCTCATCCTGGCGGATGAACCTACCCAGCGGCTGTGCGATCGAACCCGAATCCAAAGGGACTCTCCGACTATAACAACCGCTCGGAAAAGGTGTCAAACGGGCGCGACGAAAATTAACAAGAGCATCGGGTGATCGGGCGATCGGGTCATCGGGCGATCTGAAAACCGTGACTTGCCGGAGGTCTTGTAACCAAAGTAGCAATACTTTCCATAGCTGAACGTTGGCTCCGTCTACGCGACAATAGCAGGTACAGTTCGATTCAACTCTTTCGGTATGGGGACACACGTGAATAGACTTTCAGGTCTTGCGGCACTGGTCTGCTGTGCAGGCTTTGCGCTTGGACAAACTGCCACTCCGGCTGGCTCGGTTTCTCGCACCACAAAGGCCGTGCACTACCGGCCCGGAGCTTCGCTCAAAACCGCGTTTCAAGCGACGGACCTGCTGGCGGGATCGAGCGGCGAAGCCAAGATCGAGGCGAAGAAGACCAATATCGCCATCGACGCGAAGTTCCAGGGCGTAGACGAAGCGACCAAGTTCGGGCTTGAATACCTGACCTACGTTCTGTGGGCGGTCTCGCCGGAAGGACGCGCAGACAATCTCGGCCAGCTCGTGCTCGATCACAGCAATGCGCACGTGAAGGCCGTGACCGATTTTCAAACCTTTGGCTTGATCGTGACCGCAGAGCCGTATTCCGCCGTGAGCCAGCCGGGAAACATGGTGGTCATGGAAAGCGTGGTGCCGGAGAACGTCGCCCAAGGGGAAGAGATCAGCGCGAAGTACGAATTAGTTGGACGCGGGACCTACTCGGCGAGCAATGAGCGTATTCAGAATGCGATTTTTGGAATTGACCGCACCACCCCGCTGGAGCTTTTCGAAGCCCGGAATGCGTTGCGCATCGCGCACATTGCCGCGGGAGAGAAGTATGCGAATTCAATCCTGGCAAAAGCCGACGCCCAACTGAAGCAGGCGGAAGATGCGTATCGCGGGAAGCAGGGCAAGACCGCGGTGGAAGCCGCTGCGCGTGAGACTGAACAGACGGCAGAAGAAGCGCGAGTGATGGCGGTGAAGCAGCGCGCTGAAGACGAAGCCCAGGCCAAGGCGGCTGCCGAAAAGAAGGCAGCAGAGGATCGCGAGGCCAAAGCCCGAGCCGATGCCGAAGCCGAAGCCAAGCGCCGCGCCGAAGCCGAAGAAGCGACGAAGCAAGCCGAAGCGGCAAAGGCCGAAGCCGAGCGCATGAAGGCCGAAGCCGAGCAGGCGGCGGCAGAAGCGGCGCGCCAGAAGGAAGAAGCAGAAAAAGCCAAGGCCGAGGCTGTAGCACAGCAGCAGGCGCTTGCGGCGCAGGCAGCCAAGGCGCAGGAGGCTGCGGCACAATCCGAACAGTTGCGCCAGCAAGCCGAAAAAGAAAAGCAGGAGCTCCGGGCGCGGCTGCTGCAGCAGCTGAATTCCATTCTGGCGACCCACGATTCTGCGCGAGGATTGATTGCCAGCATGTCTGACGTTCTGTTCAAAACTGGCAGCTTCGAATTGTTGCCTGGCGCACGCGAGCGGCTGGCAAAGATTTCAGGAATCGTGCTGGCTTATCCGAGTTTGCACCTTCAGGTCGAGGGTCACACAGATAGTGTTGGGAGCGACGAATACAATCAACAACTTTCCGAGAAGCGCGCAGGTGCGGTGCGCGACTATCTGGTCCAGCAGGGGATTTCGGACGGTGCGATCGAGGCTCGCGGATTCGGGAAGACCGACCCTGTGGCCTCAAACGAGACTGCGGAGGGACGCCAGCAGAACCGTAGGGTGGAGATGGTGATCTCCGGCGATGCAATCGGGAATGCGTCGGAGGCGAAAACGCTTCAGCAGTAGAACCATTCAAGCTTTGTCATTTCGAAGCGAAGCGGTGCGGAACGCGCCGCGCAGTCGAGAAACCCTGTGTTTTGAGGGGCCGCACCAGTAGCTTCGCTGCCATTTCAAACACAAGGTCCCTCGACTCCGCATGACTCTCGCTTCGCTCGAACCATGCTCCGCTCGGGATGACAGTTTCTTCTTGCTTTCTCTATGTTTCTGTCTCTGTGGTGAGAACAGGCCGAGTCGCTCTTGACGTTCAGCCAGCGAACCCCGAGAATCAAACTTACCGAGGTGCTCCATGCTGGCTTATGCGTTTGTGGTTCTCGCGATTGTGTTTCGGCTGGTGATTCCCCACCTGCAGCCGCATCCCTGGGATTTCACGCCCGTCGGCGCATCTCTGCTCTTTTTCGGCGCATACGGGTCGAAGCGCCAGCTGTGGATTCCGGTCGCTCTGTTCGCTGCGACAGACGTCTATCTCAACCTGATGGTCTATCACTATCCCTTTGGTTGGGATCAGTTCATCGAGTTTGCGTGGTATGCCGCCACGGTTTGGTTCGGAACGCGGCTGCATGATCGCGCCAAACCGCTTCCAACGCTCGCTCTGGCCTTGACCAGTTCAGTCTCGTTTTTCCTGGTGAGCAACTTTGGAGTTTGGGCCGCCTACACGATGTATCCCAAAACCTTTGCGGGCCTGATCGCTTGCTACGTAGCGGGGATACCGTTCTATCAGCACAGGATCATCGGTGACATGGTGTTCGCGGTCGCGTTCTTCGCAGTGCCGATCCTGCTCAGCGTGCGCGCGGAGAACGGCCGTGGCGCCGCTACGGTTTAGCCTTTTTGGGGAGTATGCCTCAGCCGATTGTTTGAGGCGCCGCTCGCCTTTTGCGTTGCCGGATCAGCCACCACACCAGCAAGCCCACGGCTGCCAAGATCAAGACCCAATAGAAATGGTGGGTAAAGAAGTCGCCGAGGGTGCGAATTACGTCCGGGCCGAACTTCATAACCAGAATCGCCAGTACCACGAACCGGATCATTCGTCCAAGAAAAATTGCTAATACAAAGTGAGTGATGCTCATCTCGGCCACGGCCGCGCCAAGAGCGAACATCTTGAATGGAGTTGGCGGCGGGAGCATGGCCGGAAACATCAGGCTCCAGAAGGGATGCTTGTCGAAAGCGTCATGAAGCTTCTGGAAGCGCTCCGCTGAAACCCGCTTGCGAAGAAGTTCTTCGCCACCGGCGTATCCAATTCCATATACCACCAGGCTGCCGAGCGCGGAGCCGATTGCCGCCATCAAGACGTAAAGCAGCCAACGGGCATGGTTCTGCGAAACGAAGACGCCGACCACGACGTCGAGCGGCAGGCCGAAAGCAGCACCATCGAGCGCAGCGATGATGAACACTCCCCAAATGCCAAGCGGATGAACGATCCCCCAGAGAAAAGCTGTGTAGCGGGCGAGGATGTGCTTGATGGTGTGCATTTAACGACGCTTCACTGCAGAGATACAGAGGCATGGAGAAAATTGAATCATTGAATCATCGGGGGATTGAATCATTGAAAACCGCAGGCTTCCTCGTTTCCCAAACTTTCTTTATGTACTCTGCGGGTAAGAGCTTTTGACAGCAGAGATCAGAGCACTGCTACCGGATTCGCAGAGAAAGGCAAAAGTAAGAGCGGTGTTCAATCATCCAATCCCCCGATGATTCAATGATTCAATTCAGCTTGTGCGGTGTTTAATCATTCAATCCCCCGATGATTCAATGATTCAATTCAGCTTGTGCTCGGTCTTTCCGGCAAGCAATTGGATCGCATGGGGCATGACGTCTATGACGGCTTGCAGGGATTCAACCGCCCCCGCTGGACTGCCGGGAAGGTTCAGCACGATTGAGCTGCCACAAACGCCGCACAGGCCCCGGCTGAGCGCGGCGAACGGCGTCTTCTTTTCGCCCTCACGGCGCATGCGCTCGGAGACACCATCCAGCATTCGGCCGCACACCGAGCGTGTGGCCTCCGGTGTGACGTCGCGCGCGGAGATGCCCGTTCCTCCGGTTGTGACCACAAGCTTCGCTTTGCGCGCAAGTTCGACGATAGCTTTCTGGATGGCAGCGTGGTCGTCGGCGACCACTCGGGTCTCGATTACCGAGAAGTGATGTTCCTGAAGTGTGCCTGAAACAGCCGGGCCGGAGAGATCGTTGCGTTCGCCGCGCGCACAGGAATCGCTCACGGTCAGAACTGCGGCGCGAAAGGTTTCAGGAATCGAGGAGGACATCCTCTTCCTCCTCGCTGGTGCCGCCCGCATCGCGCCTGGCTTCATCGAGCAGACGCAGGCCTTCCATGAGCAGGCCTTGGGTGTTCAACTTCGTGGACTGCTGATTGGTCTTGCCGTCAAAGTTGATCTGGAAATTTCCGCCCGTCCAGCGCAGGACTTTGAAAACAGCCTCGTCGCCGGTCAGCGATCCGTAAGCCGCGTGCTGCACCTGGCCTTCTCTGAAATATAAATCGCACTTGTCGCCGTCGTTGGTGAGCGTGAGCAGGCAGCTCTTGCGTCCCATTTCGAGCGATTGCACAAGATCGATGACGTTCATCTGAGCCAGGCTGCCTCGGACTACTCCGTCCGAAGAGGACGAACTGGACATTTTTTCAATGGCAATCTTGTCGATCACGCGCTTAATGCGCTGGGTGGCGTCTTTTAAGAAGAATGGCTTTTCGACGAATTCATCGGCGGCATGGTCCTGAAGCGATAGCTTTTCCGAAATATCGGCCTTGGTCGCGAGCAACACTACAGCGATCCCTGAAGTGCTCGAGCGGCTCTTGAGTTTTTCTACCAACTGACGCCCGTCCATGCCGGGCATGCGATAGTCGCTTACCACCAGGTCGGGTGCATCGTCCACTGCTTTGAGCAGCGCATCGGCGCCGTCGTTTGCCGTGGTGACTTTGGCCAGCGGAGAGAGAGCGTCGCGCAGCATCCCGAGAACCATGGGATTGTCGTCCACTAGCAGGAGTTTGACGTTGTTTTGCATAGCAGCCATCAGCCGTCAGCTATCAGCCATCAGGAAAACCTACTTCTTACGCACATAATTGCCACTCTTCCCGCCGGACTTTCTTTCCAGTACGATTTCGCGAATCTCGATTGCTTTATCGAGCGCCTTGCACATGTCGTAGATCGTTAACGCGGCCACGCTGGCAGCGACCAGAGCTTCCATTTCGACGCCGGTTTCGGCTGCGGTTTTCGCGCTTGATGAAATCGCAATTCCATTCTCGCATTGCCTCAGGCTGACATCAATGTGCGAAAGCGGAAGAGGGTGACAGAGCGGAATCAGCTCTGAGGTCTTTTTGGCCGCCATGATCCCCGCGAGCCGGGCTGTCTCAAACGGGTCGCCCTTGGGATTTTCCGCAAGCGCCTCGAGCACTGCCGGCGCCATGGCTACGAATGCGCTCGCTTCGGCCTGGCGCGTGCTCGCCGCTTTTGCGGACACATCGACCATGCGCGCGCGTCCGGTGCGGTCGTAATGGGAAAGTTTGGGCACGCGGCTCTTGGCTCTTGGAAAACGAAGGCTAAGAGCTGGATTTTAGCAGCACCGGCACCCATTCTCCTGCTTCCAAGCGTTCGCGGTCGGGCGGGACCACGACGAAGCAGTTGGCGCGGGCTGCTGAGACGATGTCGCCGGAGCCTTGCCACTTCACCAGCTCCACTTCAGATTGCTCGAGTTCTCCGGAGAGCAGCGCAGGCAGAAAGCGCTTTAAGCCGGTCTTAGTCTTGATTGCAGACTTCAGTTTTGCGTGAAGGAAAACCAGCTTACGTGGTGTTGCACCTGAGAGAGCGTCGATCATTGGGCGAACGAAGAGCTCGAAAGTCACCATCGTTGAGATTGGGTTGCCGGGGAGGCCGAAGAAGTATTTGTGGCTGGCGGACGGTAAGGCGCCTTCGCGGACACGAGTGTCCGCACCACACGGCACATGGCCGAACACGACAGGCTTGCCTGGCTGAATCAGTGCTCCGGTGAACAAGAACTCGGCTTGCAGTTCCGAGAGGGCTTGCTCCACCAGATCGTACTTCCCCATGGAAACGCCGCCTGCGATCAGCAGCAAGTCTGCCTCAAATCCTTCGGCGAGCAGCTCCCGCAGGCGAGCGGGCTCGTCTGGAGCAATGGGGAGCAGGACCGGATCGGCTCCCGAAGATTGAATCTGTGCCGCGAGAGAGTAGCTGTTGGAATTACGGATTTGCGTGAGCCCGGGAGGCACGTCCACGTCCACCACTTCATCGCCTGTCGCAAGCACGGCGACTCGCGGCTTGGAATAAGCCAGTACGCGTGGACGTCCAACGGCGGCGGCGAGCGCGATCTCCGCATAGCCAAGCCGAGAGCCCGGCTCCATCAGTTTGTCTCCCCTGCGCGCTTCCGATCCGGCGGCGACGATGTTCTCTCCGGGCGAAACCGACCGCATCACCTGAACGCGATCACCGCTCCGAGTGGTGTGCTCGACCATAACTACCGCGTCGGCGCCGTCGGGCGAAGCCGCACCGGTCATGATTGCGGCGGCCTGTCCAGATTGGAGTTCAGGAAGCTGTGCTGAACCGGCTTTGATCTCGGCGACTACTTCGAGACTGGCCGGCGCCTGCTGCACATCGCCTGCGCGGAGAGCATATCCATCGCGAGCGGCGCGCGGAAAAGGCGGCAAGTCGCGATCTGCGGTGAGCGTCTCCGCCAGCACTCGGCCACTGGCATCGAGCAGAGGCACAAGTTCGCGTCCACGGCCACGAAGCCCGGAAGCGTGCTCTTCAACCACTCGGCGTGCTTCTTCGAAGCTGAGGACCATCGTAACCTGTGCAGAAATCGCCACACGACGATGATAGGAGGGCGCGAGTCGAAAATCCAACTGAGGTGAGATTACTTCACAGGGCTTGCAAGCTTCTTCGCCAGACTCTTCGGATCGAGCGCGTGCGCAAGGGCGATCTCTGGACTGACGATTCCGGCGTGCACCAACTTTTCAATTTCTGCGTCCAGGGCGAAGTGTTCCGATTGTTTGGCCGGCGCGGTGCCGGTCAGCAAGCGATCCAGAACCTTCGAACCGGATTTGAGGATGTCGAACACGGCAATGCGCTGCGCCCCTTCACGCCTGGGCACCAGCCGTTGCGAAATAACACAGCGCAGCATGCGAGCCAGGCGGTCGCGAGTATTGGATTGCTCCGCAGACGGAAATGCCGCCACAAAGCGTTCTACGGTCTGCTGCGCATTCAAGGTATTCAGGGTTGAAAGGACAAGATGCCCGGTTTCGGCAGCTTCGAGCGCAAGCTCCATGCTTTCGCGATCTTTCAGCTCTCCGACGGCAATCACATTCGGGGCCTGCCGCAGCGCGGCACGAATTGCGAGCGAGACGCTGGGCGTATCGCTGTGAAGCTCGCGCTGGTGCACGGTCGCGCGCTTGTGATTGTGCAGAAATTCGATTGGATCTTCGATGGTGATGATGTGGCAGGTTTCGGTTTCGTTGATGTGATTCAGAATCGCCGCCAGAGTAGATGACTTGCCGGAGCCGCGCGGCCCGGTCACTAACACCAGCCCGTCCCGCAGACCCGCAATTTCTGCCAGTGTTTCCGGCAGGCCCAGGCTCCTGAAATCGGGAATCGAAGTCGGGATCACGCGCATCACGACCGCGCAACTGCCGCGCTGGATAAACACATTCACCCGGAAGCGCGCCAGCCCGGCCAGCGCGTAGGAGACGTCACAGTATCCCTGCTCGCGCAGCATGGCGATGGCGGCTTTATTGTTTCCGATCAGGTCGGAGGCGATGCGCCGGGTGTCGTCCGCGGTAAGGATTCGCACACTGTCTGATTCAAACGGAACAAACTCGCCGCTCACCTGAACTTGAAATTTGCGTCCGGGAGAGAAGATGAGATCGCTGACTCGCGGGTTCGCGCGAAGGATGGCGGACAGGAGTTCGTCCGTCGCGGGACTCGCCGCGAGCGTGTCCAACGTCAGGCCGTTGAATGCTGTGCCAGGAGCAGCCATATCTCACGGCGCGCGGGTTGACACCACTCAACCGAAACACACCTTACTCAACTGTAGAGAAAGGAAAGGATTCCAGAAAGGACGGGTTGTCCATAGACCTTGGTAACCCCGTTCGACTCCCTTGCTTCGCTCGGTCGCTCAGGGCAGGCTCCGTTCGACTCCTTCGCTCCCTTAGTCGCCAAATTCGCCGTGGATTTCGCCGTTGAACGCGGATCGTTCTGAAAAAAGATAGCAAAAACAGAGAGGCGGCCGCAGCCGCCTCGAAATCGAACAAAGCCGCAATGACTATTTCTTCTTCTTGCCGTAGGTGGTTTCCACTTTGCTGCCCAGTTGCGTCAGCACGGCTTTTGCGGTTTCGGCATTCGGGCCGTCCGGTTTGAGCTCCAGGTATTTCTTGAAGGCCTCTTGAGTGCCCTGTGGCGCGACCATCTTGTCGCCTTCCATCTTTGCCATGCCGAGAAGGGCCTGTCCCTTCCAGAAATACGCATCGGCGTTGTTGGGGTCGGCGGCGAGGGCCTTGTCGAACGCGTCAATCGCGTTCTTACGCATCTTTTCGTCGCCGGTCATGTTCAGGTTGGTCAATGTAGCGCCCAGGTTGAAGTAATACCCCCCGGCTCCTGGCGGATTAAGTTCTGCAGCTTTCTGGTAGGCAGTCGTGGCCTCATCCGCCTTTGCCATCCCGGCCGCGGCGCTGCCCATACTCGCGTAGTAAGCAGCCAGCCTTTGATTGTCCGTGGCTTGACCTTGCGCAGGCGGCTTGGCGCCAGGCTGCGGATTTTGCATGGCCTGCTGTTTCAGATCGATGGCTTTGTGCAGGTCGTTGTAGGCCTCGGTGTATCGTTTCGTTCTCTCGGCGGCGTCAGTCTGTTTTTTGGCTGAGGCAGAGTAGGCCTGGCCGAGGTTGTACCAGACCACGTCCTCTTTAGGGACCATCTGGCTGGCCTCGTTGAGTGCTGCGATGGCAGTGTCGTAATCACCGGCCGCGGTCGCGGTGTGAGCGGCATTCAGTTTTTCATTCGCTGCCTTGATGTTCTCGTTGTATTTCGCAGCCTCGGATTGCTGTTGCTGGGCCTGTTTGACCTGCTCTGCGGTCATGCCCTTTTCTTTGGCAGTCTGCTCGACCCTCTGCTCCTGCGATTTCTTCAAATCAAAGTCGAGGGTAGTCTCGTCGGAGGAAACGTGATACTTGTCGACTCTGTCGAGGTCTTTGCCGTCCTTGGTCAGCGTGATCGTATAGGTCCCCGGTTCGATACCCAATGAGAAATATTCGCCCTTCTTGTTGGTCTTGAGCTTGAAGGTGCGGCCATTGTCATCGTTGTGCCAGGTCACCTGGGCGTCCACGACAGGGTTACCTTCTGCGTCTTTGCAGACGCCCTTTACGGTTGCGGTCTGGGCGACGGCGGAAATCGTTCCGAGAAAAAGAAAAAATGCGGAGATCGTAATGAACATCAGACTGCGCTTCATTCATGCCTCCTGGCCAGACCGCCTGCGATACCTGGCAGCGGCCCGTTTAGATTCGCACTGAAACTTATACCATCTGCGGCGTGGCAGCGTAGGGTATCGGGTCGGTCGCACCGGCATCCCTGAAGGCGCGCAGCCGCAGCACACAGCTGTCACATACGCCACAGGCACGTTCCTCGTGGCTGTAGCAGGACCATGTCAACTCGAACGGAGCGCCGAGTTGCAGGCCGAGCCGAACAATTTCCGACTTCCGCATGGCGATCAGCGGTGTCACGACTTCGATGCCGCCGGCCTTAGTCCCGTTCGCAATCACACGGTTGAAAGCCTCGTAATACGACGGCCGGCAGTCCGGGTAGCCGGAGCTGTCCTGCTCCACGGCGCCAATATATATCTTAGATGCTCCAAGGACTTCGGCCCAACTGACGGCTACCGAGAGGAAATGGGCGTTGCGGAAGGGAACGTACGTGACCGGAATGTCGGATCCAATGTTGTGCGATTCGGGCACCTCGATTTTCTGGTCCGTGAGCGCGGAACCTCCGATCAGACGCAAAGCTTCGTTGCGCACCGCCAGGCGTTTTTCGATGCGGAGCCGATCGCAGATTCGCTGGAAGGAATCTCGTTCGCGCGATTCGGTCCGCTGACCGTAACTGATATGAAGTGCGGCGGCATCGTGATCGCGGGCGGCGAGGGCGGCACAGACACACGAGTCCATGCCTCCGCTGAGGAGAACGATGGCACGGGATGAAGTCTTACTCACGCTTTGCTTTCCCAATTCAGAATTCAGAATGCAGAAGTGAGACTTGTTTACTTCTGAATTTCTGACTTGATACTTCTGAATTGTGAATTCTGATTTCTGAATTCGCTTTCCGCTGCGTCAGACTCCTTTTAGAGCCGGATCCCAGATCAGCTTATGTATCTGTAACCCGAGCCGGGCGGGAACGTTGTCTTCGAGCATCCACTCCGCAAGCTGCTGAGGATCAACAAGACAGTTCGAAGAATCGCGCGCGCCAGAGGCATCCTTGCGAAACGCCGGCGAAAACAGGACTGCGTTCACCGTCTTTGCGAGATCGTGACGGCGTGTGAAGTCGCGGGCAAATTCGTAATCCGTGCGGCCACTGATCACAAATTTGATCTCGTCGTGCGATTGCAGGGTTTCGAGATTCTCGATCCGGAAAGTGTCACCTTCTCCGGAATCGGGGCATTTCACATCCACGATCTTGATGACTCTCTCAGGCACGCGATCAAGCGGACGTTCGCCACTTGTCTCAAGCAGCACCTTGTAGCCGGAGTCGAGCAGACGATGCATCAGCGGCACCAGTTCGCGCTCCTGAATCATCGGCTCGCCGCCGGTAATCTCGATTAGTCCGCCATTCGGGCTGAGGCGCTGAACTTCATCGAACACCTGCTCGGCAGTCATCCGCTTGCCGCCGTAAAAGCTGTATTCCGTGTCGCACCAGGTGCAGCGAAGATTGCAGCCGGTAAGCCGCACGAAAACGCAAGGTAATCCCGCGTAGGTGGATTCGCCTTGGAGGGACTTGTATATCTCTGTTATTTGCATGCAAGCAGCTTCTAGCTGCTAGCTCCTAGCTTCTAGCAAGAACTTGTTTGCTAGCAGCTACTGGCTAGAAGCTAGAACTAGAAGCTTCACTCCGAATACTTCGCGGTCGTCGAATCAGTCTCGAAAACAGTCACATCTTTCACGTGGACGCGCCCATTGGTTGTCTGCCGGAGCCTGCCGTTGGTTTCGTCGTAAAAATATCGCGCCAGGTTCTCGGCTGAGGGATTCAGTTCGGTAAAAGGAGCGATGTCGTTGATCATCTGGTGGTCGAGACGATCAATGACATGCTTCATCACCTCGCGCAGGTCTTTGAAGTCCAACAGAAGCCCGGCTTTATCGAGATCCTTGCCCGCCAGGGTCACCCGTATTTTGTAGTTGTGCCCGTGCGGGTTCTCGCACTTGCCCTTGTAATTGCGCAAGTAATGCCCGGCGGCGAACGAATCTTCGACAGTGACTTCGTACATGGTTGACAAGTGTATTGTAGCGCCTGGGGAGAGGCGCCAGGCATCAGGCTTCGGGCCTCATGACCAGCGAGCTTGATCCTATTCCTGCGAATTCAGGGCTGGCAGGACTGCGGTGCTGACGGTCGCGGGATCGTCCCTGAGCTTGAGATAGAGCGTCTGGCTCTTCGGCTCTGGAACGGTGAGGGACCGTTCCACGAAACCGTCGGGTACGGTGACCGGATTCGCAAAGTCCGGATCCACGCTGACCGCGTCGATCAGAAAGAGTTTCTCGCCAATTAACGTACATTCTTTCTGGGGGATTTCCGAGGGAGCCGTCGTCTTTACCGCGGTTTGATCCTTAGGCTTGGCCGCATTTGACGCGCAGCGAATCCCTTTAAGCTCCGGAGTTCTTACCAGATTCACCAGCGGTTGCCAGTCCCCTTCGACTCCATCTGGACCGACCGGGCGAAACTTCAACGGGCCGAATGCCGAGGGACCGAGCAACTTCATGGGATCAAGAACTGCAAACACTGTTTTCGAGTCCTGCAACGTGAGATTGCCGTCTTGCACGCTAAGCAGCACGTGGAAAGTTTCGTCCGCGGTTGCGACTTCGACCTTTTCCGCTGGCGGGAAGGTCTCGGGCAATTGCGCCTTCAGAAAAAAGTTCAGGCGAGCATCCTGGGGAAGCTCATCGGTGCTGCCGAGGTGGATTGCTGCCGGCGGATCCTGCTGTCCGGCTTCGACGGTTTTGCTGATCAGAGCCAGCTTCGGCCTTGGAGGTCCGACGAATGCATTCAAGGTGAGGGTGCGCCCATCCATCAAAGTCACTCGCGTGACGATTGGCACACCGGCATCGAAGGACGCCGTCACGAGCGGATCGTGCGACACCAGCCTGAGCTGGTCCTCCTGATTGGCGCGGGCAAGGTTCTCCGGATTGAAAAGCATTCCGTTGACCTCAAGCGAGGTGACTTCGTCGAGCCGCGTGCCTTTGAGGATGCCGTCAGAATCTCCGGCGTGAATGCTGAACGAGTCAAGGCGGCTCGCCTCAGCATAAGTGTGAAGAGAGATTTCATCAGGAGCGGCGAGGCGAAATTTCTTGACAAGCACCTTCAGCGAACCGGCGGACGCGTTTTGCAGCGGTACTTTCAATTCCAGTTCGTCAGGTTTCGGCGCCTTCCACTCGATGACAGAGTCCTTGCCCGATTCTTCTCGTACCTGAACTTCACTGACACACGCGGAATCGGGAGACTTCAGATGCAGCGTATCCTCACGCCCGATGATCAGGGCACTCGCGTCCTTCGAAGCTACGGTCCATTGCGCCGGCCGCGAAACGCGGAGGTGGAAATGCGGCCCGTCGAAAACACCGAAGCCCCACGCACCGCGCAGAACTCCGGTCAGATCGCCTTCAGGAAGTTTTGCAGGAAGCGCCTGGTTCTCCACGACGAAACCGCCTTGCGCCGCATCCGGCTTTGCCGGAAGGTCGAAGGACGCACCGGATTTCCCTTCCACGTGCAGCGTGATCGCGTGCGCCAGGTCTGTGGCGAAGACGAGCGGCGCTCCCTCTGCCGGGAGGACCAGATTCGGCTTGCTCAGGCATGAAATGAAATTGGCATCGACCGGTTTCAAGGGCGGCGGTTGTGCAGGCCTGACCGGCGGCAGGCCAACGACTATCACAGACTTGGGATTTCGAAATGACGGAGGGTTGTTCAGCTTCAGATTCAGAATGTCGTTCTTGGCCAATGCCAGCGCTGGAATGTACTGGTACTGGGCCGTATGGGCGGTCCCCAGGATGCGGACCACATCAACAACCGCGCCGATATAGGGACTGTAATATCCGCCGCGAGCGGTTGGCGTGGCGCTGATCTGTGCCAGGAGGTCGGTTGGCGCTCCGGTCGTGAGCAGGGCCACCATGTTCTGGCTGTGGGCGTCATCGAGCACGAGTTGATCGGTGTTCTGGGTGAGGCACGGCACCTGCTGCGCCGTCGGCTTGTCGAAGCACTGCTGATCGAGGCGGATATTCAGGCTGCGCGCGAGCAAAGTTGTCTTGGCTTTGAGTTGATCCGGATCGCTGGCTGAGGTTTCGCGGACCGCCTCTAGATATTTCTCCAGCCGTGTGCGATCCAGGCTTGCCTGCAAAAGATCTTGTGCGGCGCGGACGAACGCACCAGGTTTACCGCGTACCGCAGTACGCAAGGTGTTAAAAGCGCCGCCGGTTTCGGGCGCGAGCAGCACCAGCGCCTCTTCAGCCTCGTTGGGAACCGTGACGTACACACCTTCCTGCCGCGCTGCTTTGTTCCAGGTCTCGACGCGGTTGAACCAATCTTCCGGCGGAGGGTTGGTGGCGCCTCGCAGGAAGACGATCACCATCAGGTAATGGACCGACTGGCTATCGGGAAGATCGGCGTGGACCCAAAGTCGGTCACCGGCTTGCAGGTTCGGCACCTGGGCGATGGGCAAGGTTCGGCCGGCGCGTTGAACGCGCACGTCGATTCTTGGGCCTATCAGGTCGAAGGCGGCGGTCTCAGCGGATGCTGGTTTCAGGATTGCCGACAGAGCCAGGCCGAACGACACTGCCGCGATAAAGTTTCTCAGCTTGCAAGCTGATTTGCGCAGAGGCACTGCTCCTTGGTCTGGTGGATTGGATTGGCTTCTATGCTAACGGCTGCGCCGGGCAGCGGCAAGATTCAAAGGTTGCTACGTGGCCTGCGCGATCAATTCAATTCGATTGCCAAAGGGATCGTGAATATGGCAGCGGCGCACTCCGGGAATGTCGTTGACTTCATTCGCCGAGACTCCGGCATCGCGTAAGTGAGAAACTAGATCGTCGTAGCTCGCGCAGAGTAATGCCGGATGCGCCTTTTTAGCCGGGCGAAAATTTTCCTCGGCGCCCAGGTGAATCTGAACGTTTCCGCTCTGGAACCAGCATCCGCCGCGTTTGGCGAGCTCGGACGGCTTGGGGATTTCGCCCATGCCGAGAAGGCCTGAATAAAAGGCGCGGGCAGCGTGTTCCGCGCCGGCCGGCATGGCTAGTTGGACGTGGTCGATCGCGAGGAATGGTTCAGCCATGTTCAAGATTTTACGGTCTTGGAGTCGGACAAGAATGTCCGACCAATACGGACACTGCTGCTAACATCTTCGTTGTGTTGCTTCATATCCGTGATCTGACCATCCAATTTCCAACAGGATCAGGCTCGCTCACAGCAGTCCGCGATATCAGCTTTGAAATCGTTCGCGGCGAAGTGCTTGGCGTGGTCGGGGAATCCGGATCGGGAAAGTCGGTGACTTCGCTGGCGATGATGCGATTGCTCCCGCCTCAGGCATCCGTCAGCGGCGAAATATTGTTCGCCAGTAGCTCGGCACCAGCCAATCTTCTGACACTGGACTCGGAGTCCATGCGGCAGCTGCGTGGATCGCAGATCGCGATGATTTTTCAGGAGCCCATGACCGCGCTGAATCCGGTAATGCGTGTGGGCGAGCAGATCGCCGAGGCGGTACGGGCGCACCACGCGGTTTCGAAAAAGGAAGCGTGGAACCGGGCCGTGGAAGCGCTGAGAGAAGTGGCGATCGCCGATCCTGAACGCCGTGCGCGCGACTATCCTCATCAGCTTTCTGGCGGGATGCGGCAGCGGGTGATGATAGCGATGGCGATCGTGAATCGCCCCCAGCTTTTGATTGCTGACGAGCCCACGACTGCGCTCGATGTCACCATCCAAGCGCAGATTCTGGACCTGCTGAGGGAACTTCGGCAGCGGTTTGGACTGACGATGTTGTTCATCTCGCATGATCTGGCAGTAGTTTCCAGCGTCGCAGATCGTGTGGCGGTAATGTATGCCGGCAGTCTGGTTGAACTGGCCCGGCGAGACGATATCTTTCATGAGCCGGCGCATCCCTACACGCGCGGACTGCTCGCGGCTGTACCGACCCTGGGCACTGCGCGAGATCGTCCACTGCAAACCATCGAAGGCAGCGTCCCTGCTTTGAGCAGCCTTCCCTCGGGATGCAGCTTCGAGCCGCGTTGCTCATATCGAATTCCCGGTTGCGCCGAAGCATTGCCGCCGCTGGTCGAAGTTGCGCCCGGGCATTGGGCACGGTGCCCGGTGGTGAACGCGTGAATACAATTTCAGATTACGCAATTTTAGATTTCAGATTGTAAGAAGTAGCTCAACGGAAGCGTTTAATCTGCAACCTCGAATCTCAAATCTGAAACGCAGCCCAGCTTTCAATCTGCAATCTAAAATCTAAAATCTGAAATGCCGTCCCGACTCCGGCTTTATAATCCCAATTCCGGTGACGATTGCGCCTACTTCTTCTCAGCGACATTCACAGCAACCTTGAAGCCTTAGAGGCGTGCTTAAACGCAGCTCCGGCGCACGATGCGGTCGTGAACCTCGGCGACATCGTTGGTTACGGCGCCAGTCCCAATGAGGTCACGGCGCGCGCGCGCGAGCTCGGAGGCACGTTCGTCCGCGGCAATCATGACAAGGTTGTTGCCGGGCTGGAGGACGTGCAGAGTTTCAATCCCATTGCTGGGCTGGCCGCACTCTGGAACCGCGAGCAACTCGCACCCGAAAATCTTGAATGGCTGAAGGTTTTGCCGCAGGGGCCCATCAACATCCCTGAGCTGCCGGGTACGCAATTTGTACACGGAGCGCCCAATGACGAAGACCAGTACGTCGTTTCCATCCAGGAGGCCTTGCATCCGCTGATCGAGTCCACCGCAGGCCTTACGTTTTTTGGGCATACGCATGTTCAGGGGACGTTCCTGCTGCGCGGTGGGTTTGGCGAGGCGCTGCATCCCATGTACGCCAGCATTGGGCAGAATGAGACCTGCGATTTTCCGCTCGAGGCCGGCGCGAATTACATGATCAATCCCGGCTCAGTCGGTCAGCCGCGAGACGGGGACTGGCGCGCCGCGTTTTGCGTTTTCGATTCCGAGAAACGAATCGTGACCTTCTGCCGCGTGCCGTACGATTTGCGTTCGGCCCAGGAGAAAATATTTGCCGCAAATCTTCCGCAGAGATTGGCGACGCGGCTGGCGGCGGGAAGGTGAGGTGAAGTCAGAATTCAGAAGTCAGAATGCAGAAGTAAAAACGTTGTTTTTTGCCTGAGTCTGAGTTCTTCATTCTGCATTCTGACTTCTGCATTCTGACTTCTAACTTTGAACTATGTCGCCTCGACCCGAAACCTATCTCATCGCCCACACTGACGGTGGCGCGCGCGGCAATCCTGGGCCAGCCGGCTACGGCGTGGTCATTCACGACTCCGGCGGCAAGAAAGTTGCGGCGCTGAGCCAGTATCTTGGGCGCCAGACTAATAACTTCGCCGAATATCAGGCTTTGATTGCAGCCCTCGAATATGCGGTCGAGCACGGGCCTCGAGCGATTAAAGTCATTAGCGATTCGGAACTGATGGTTCGCCAGATCAAGGGTATTTACAAAGTCAAAGACCCGACCCTTCGCGACTTGCATGGCCGCGCTTCGCAACTGATGCGCCAGCTTGAGTGGTTTGAAATTGAGCACGTGCTGCGCGGGAAAAACCGGGAAGCCGATGAACTGGCAAATGCCGCGATGGACAAAGGATCAGGGGCGGCCCCGTTTCGCGCGCCGCAGCCGGCGCCGAAGCGCGAGTTTGAGGGCGTGGTGCGCGGCGGGAAGATCGAGTTGATCGATGGAAATCTTCCCGAAGGAACGCGAGTCGACATCAGGATTAGAAAAACCTGACTTGTAGAGACGTAGCTTGCTACGTCTTGCTGGCAGCGTCGATGCTCATTCATTATCACATGTGACGCTGCCTGCAAAAGACGTCGCAAGCAACGTCTCTACAGCTAGTCATGGCTACGATCACGGGATCAGCAGCAGCTTCCCAGTTGTTTTCCTGGCTTCGAGATCGCGGTGGGCCTGCTGAGCGTCTGCGAGTTTGTACACGTGCTCGACCCGCAGCTTGAGTTTGCCGGCGGCGATCATGCCGAAGACATCTTCTGCGCGCGCCATCAATTCTTCCCGCGCGATGGTGTAATGGTGCAGCGTCGGTCGGGTCAGAAACAGCGAACCTTTTTGACTGAGAACGATGGGATCGAACGGCGGCACTGCGCCGCTGGAGCCGCCGAACAGTGCCATCATTCCGCGCGGGCGTAAGACGTTCAGTCCCTTTTCGAAAGTGGTTTTCCCTACCGAGTCGTAAACCACGTCAACGCCCTTGCCGCCGGTGAGCCGTTTGGTTTCTGCCTCGAAATCGGTTTGCGTGTAGAAAATGATTTCGTCCGCGCCGGCGTCGCGGGCGAGCTTGGCTTTTTCTTCGGTTGAAACCGTTCCGATCACGCGCGCGCCGATGTGGTGTGCCATCTGCACGAGAAGAAGTCCGACTCCGCCCGCTGCGGCGTGTACAAGCGCGGTTTGGCCTCGCTGCAAAGGAAAAGTGTCGTGCAGCAGATAATGCGCGGTCATGCCCTGCAGGATCGCCGCTGCCGCTTCCCGTTCGTTGACGCCCTGCGGAATCGGAACGAGCCGGTCAGCCGGAACCGCCTGATATTCCGCGTAACTGCCCTGCACGCTGCAAAACGCAACCCGGTCGCCAGACCTTACCGACTTCACATCCGCGCCGACAGCGGTGACCAGCCCCGCGCCTTCCTGTCCCGCGATGAACGGCAAGGGAGCTTTGTAGCGCCCCTCGCGCTGGTACACGTCGATGAAGTTCACGCCGGCGGCGGCGATTTTCACAATCGCCTCGTTGGGCTTGGGCTCGGGTACGGGCAGGTCAACGTATTCCAGTACGTCAGGCCCGCCGGTTTGCTTGATTTGAATGGCTTTCATAGTGGACTTGGATTCTAGTAGAAAAGTAAAGGCGCGGGCTAGTTCGCGGATCTTGCATCCGCATTCAGCACGATCGTCAGCGGCGTAATTTTCTCCGGCTTCACGTAGCGGTTCACGAGGAAGCGTTTGCCGTCCCTGGTTACGTCATAGCTGAAAGAATCCGTGGATGAAATCGGTGCGCGCCCGTGGAACTGAAAAAGAGGAACCGGTGTCCCTGTCGAAAACTCAGTCAACGTGCTCACGGGCACCGCAGTAATCAGGCCTCCCGGCGCGAGATAAAAAACTTCCTTTCCATCGCCGCGCCATCGCGGCTCTGTGCCCCCGCCACGAGATATTTGCCACTTGCCGGCACCCGCGGGAAATGTGGTCACGTAAATTTCCCATGTGCCAGACTCATCCGAGGCATACGCGGCCCACTTTCCATCAGGAGAAATCTGCCCATCAATCTGACTCCCGCGGTCCTTCTGAAACGGAACACCTTCGCCACCGGCCGCGGGCACGAGCCGGAGGTGATATCCACTCGGGGTCTGATATGTAATGAGAATCTGCTTGTCGTCCAGGGCCCACGAGTTCGGCACTAAGTCATCAGCGGCCTGAATCCTGACTAGCGACTTTTCGTGCTCCAGGCCACTCGCTGCCTTCACAAGAAGGCTGCCGTAGCCAGTTGCGCTTCCCGCCGACCTGTAGGCCACTTGTTTACCATCTCGCGACCAAACGCCAACGACTTCTTCGGCGGGATCGAACGTAAAGCGCGAATTGCTGGCTCCTGTAGTGCTCAGGAACCAGAGGTCAACGTTATTCGCTTTCTGGTCGCTGATATCCACCGCCACTCGGCTGCCATCGGGAGAAAGCGTCGGGTTGCACTGCACGGCGGCTTCTCCGACGTGGCCAACCACTTTGCCGCTGCGATCCATCCATGTGAGGACCGAGAGGGATGCTCCGGTTTCAGTGTCGTACACGAGCGTTCCGTTCTTCGACGCCGTCAATGCGGCCCAAAATGTGGACGGCTGGGCCGCAACCGCATTCGCAACAATATTGGTGTTTCCCGAGACTGTGCCTTTGTCTTCGTCAAGCGCGACGCTAATCAAATGACGCTGATCATCGGCAAAAAAGAGGCGGTTGGCACTCAGCGCGAAACTGGAATGGGCAAGAGTAATCAGCTTTTTCTCTTTGGCATCAAGCGAGGAAAGATATATGCCGCTGTCTCGGTCGTCCTTAAGGTTGCCAAAATTACCAGCCCAGAAAAGAAAATGCTTGCCGTCCGGCAGGAAAACAGCCCAGCGGTGCGACTGCTCGCCTGCCGTAAACATGTGATCTGTGACCGGGGCCATGCCGGTTCCATCAGCATTGATTCTCCAAAGCGGGGTTCCAGAGTCGGGTGAGAAGACGATCACGCCGCTGCTTCCCCAGGTTCCACCTCGCGCCGACTCAACCGTTGCGAGTGCTTGCGGAGCACCACCTACGGCCGCCATCTTTAGCAGCTTGCCATTGGCGAAGAATCCGAGGTAGGCGCTGTCAGGCGACCAGAATGGATAGCTTGCGCCTTGTGTTCCGGCTAATGCATTTGCAGTGGCGGATCCGATTCGCTGTACGAAGAGTGTCGGTATGCCCGTCTCCTCATCTGGCGACACGAAGGCTAGCCACTTGCCGTCAGGCGAGAGAGCGATGTGGCTGACTTCTCCAGTGAGCGGAATGGCAAATTGCATGGATTCCTGCGGTACCTGACGGCCTGCGAAGAACAACACAGCGGCAGCTCCAATGACGAGTGCAACCGCAGTCATCGCCCACTTCAACCAGGGAAGGCGTTGAGGGGCAACGGCCGACCGCACTGCGGCGCTCGAATCAGTGCCAGACAATGCACCCAGAGCGAACGACAAATCTTTTGCCGATTGGAAGCGTTGCTCGGGATTTTTTTCGATGCAGCGGCGCACGATGCGATCAAGCGCGGGTGATACCGAATGCGCCGGGTCAGAGAGCTCAGGAGGGTCTTCCTTTAAAACTGCGGTCATGGTTTCCGCAGTAGTTTCCCGACGGAAGGCGCGCTTGCCGGAGAGCATCTCGTAAAGCACCGCGCCGAATGCAAAAATGTCCGTGCGTGGATCAGCCACATCTCCACGCACCTGCTCCGGCGCCATGTAGCTGGCGGTGCCCATCACCATGCCCGCGGCGGTGTGGGAACTGGTTAAGGTCACGCCGTCGGATGTTGCAGAGCTTGCTTTTTGCGATTGCTTCGCGAGGCCGAAATCAAGAATTTTTACCCGCGCGTCTTTGGTGAGGAAGACGTTTTCCGGCTTGAGATCGCGGTGAACGATCCCTTTCTCGTGCGCAGCCGCGAGGCCTTGCGCGATCTGAACCCCGTACTCGATCGCTTTGCGCTGCGAGAGCGCGCCGCGGTCGAGCACAGACCGCAAGGTTTCACCCTCGAGCAATTCAGAAACCAGATAGGGAGAGCCGTTCTGCTGTCCGATATCGAATACTGCGAGGATGTTGGGATGGCTGAGGGTCGCAACCGCTCGGGCTTCCTGCTCAAAGCGGTGCAGGCGATCGCTTTCATGAGTGAAGGATTCAGGCAGGATCTTCAACGCAACGTCGCGTCCGAGGCGTGTATCGCGTGCACGATAGACCTCGCCCATTCCGCCCGCGCCGATTGCGGATTGAATCTCGTAGGGGCCTAGCTTCGTGCCAGAGGTCAGGGACATCGGTGGAACCGAATTATAGCTCTGAATGTTTGAGGGGCGCGCAGACTAGAACGGGTTCTCCACCACAATACCGAAATATTTCTGACCCGAATTCAGATCTTCTGACCAAATCCTTTTACATCCGCCGCGTTCCGCAGCTGCCACGATCATGCCATCGTAAAAGTGCAGCCCGTAGGTGGCATGTGCTTCGACCGCTCGACGCACTATTCCCTCATCAGGAATGATCAGCCTGATTGGCGACAAGGCGTCCAGCAGTATTTTCACATTGTCCGCCCCTGGGGAAGGACTGATCTTGTGCAGGAGGATAGCGGCAAATTCCGCTAGAACCTGCGTGGAAGCCAGGATTTCGCCGTCCAATGCCTTCAACACAAGACTCTGCGAAATTCGCTGTTTGGCAGGATCCGTCGGATCGTAGGCGTGGATCAAGATGTTGCTGTCAACGAAGTCAGGAGCGGACATAGAGGTCTTCGCGTTTCCATGTTCGCTTGCCAACCCTTAACTGGAACTGCTTGAAGGTACGTTCCAACGCTTCACGCTCGCGCCGCCTTCGGCCGGATGCCACGCTTTCGGCAGCCAGTTTTTCGAGGTATTCGCGAACCAACCCAGTGAGTGTCGTGTCTCTATCAACTGCCAATTTTCTCAATTCTTTGATGAGCTTGGTGTCGAGAGAAAGCGTGAGGTTCATGTCCACATAATACGTGATTCCCTTATTACGTGCAACTCAGGTCTTTGACCGAATTCAGAAGGATAGGAATCCCTTCTATCAAAACACCCACTCGATCCCCAGCGATTAAGGGACCCACGCCGCTTGGAGTTCCGGTTGCGATCAGGTCGCCGGGCAGAAGCGTCATGACTTCCGAAATGTAACGGAGAACCGTATCGAGAGGAAAAATGAAATCGCGGGTGTTGCCCTGCTGACGCAGTTCTCCGTTCACACGGGTCTCTACGGCGACGCCGGACCACGGATCAAGTTCGCTGCTCACGATCGGTCCGACCGGACAGAACGTATCGAAACCCTTGCCACGCGTCCACTGTGCATCTTTCTTCTGCAGATCGCGCGCGGTCACGTCGTTTACGCCGGTGTAGCCGAGGATGTATGGCCGCACGTCCTCGTCGGCTCTCAGGTGGCGGCAGGTTTTTCCAATTACGACCCCGAGCTCGCCCTCGTGATCAACTCTCGCGGAGATTGCGGGACGAACAATTGCCTGCCCCGGGCCCATCAAAGATGATGGA
The DNA here is from genome assembly GCA_046735175.1 of Acidobacteriota bacterium. GTDB lineage: Bacteria > Acidobacteriota > Terriglobia > Terriglobales > Acidobacteriaceae > Gp1-AA145. Next base: position 19,633 of record JBKPSP010000148.1, on the reverse strand, counting down.
GGCTTCAAGAAAATCAGCGGTTCCATTGGAACTTCATTGCCAAGTTCTTTCGCGTGCTCGCGATAATTGCGTCCGACGCAGATGATCTTCGATGGCTGGACGGGAGTGGCGAGCTTGGCTTCCGCGAGTGGCAACGGCGCAATAGCTTTCGGCTGCAGTTCCGCGCCTTGCTCGGGAGACTTAATGATTGCGGTGATCGCATCGCGTCCGGCAGCGGACTCTACCAGCCCGAAGGAAATCACTCCGTTGTTTTCGAATCGGCAATATTTCATGGCACGCTCTCGTTTGCCTCCTCCGAAGGTGCGCTTTCGTTTTGCCGCAGATCGACGGCGGTGATCGAATACCTGTATTGATGCCCGGAATCAACATTCTCATCGCGAAACGCGGGCGCTTTGACCAGGTCTGAATTTATTCGGGCGGGAGCAGCGCCTTGTTCGTGCCGGTACACGTTGTAGCCCGCCAGATCAGCTTCCAGGTTTGGATGCCAAATAAGATCGACGAAGTGCTTCTGTCCGGGGCCGGAGAAAACCGCTTGCAGGGCCGTGGGAGCTGCGGGCGGAAAGACATCGTGCGCGACGATGGTGATGGCCGGTGTGTCGTCGCCTTCCACGCTTCTATCATCGACGAAGGTCACGATCGTCGCGCGATAGGCATAGGTCTTCTCCCACTCGAAGCCGCGATCCAGAAAATCAGATTGAGAATCGTTCCCCACCGCGACCTCGCCCGCGAGCGCATCTTTCACGCTGCCCTGTTCCCGGCGGAAGATCCTGCAGCCGAAGTGAACGCCCTCGATCGAAGCCGGCGAGACCGGTGCCCACCGGAGCTGTACTCCGTCTCCGGTGAGTTCGGCATGGAACTCGGCCGGTGGGGGCAAGGTGGGAGCCGCCGAGACCTGCACCTGGTTGGAAAGTCCGGCACTGCGTCCATAAGAATTCGACGCGCTAACGGCGTAAAAGATGTTCGCGCTCGGGCTCACATTCTCGAGTGCGGATGACAAATCGTCCGTGAATGCAACTTGTGCAGCGGATTGAGTGCTGGGAGGCGGCACTTTCCCCACGGCAGCCCCACACTCTCTTAGTGCGGAACCGATGCTGCGGCAAATCTGGATGTCACCCGCGTGCCGGATGCTGTGCCGGTCGGTGGTCAAAGTCGGCGTCGTCCACGTCAGAGTGACCTTGTTTCCCTTGCGGGACGCGCGCAGGTCCTTCACCGGTTTTGCCAACTCAAGCGAGGGAGGCAAGGGAACACCGGGACTTCCGCAGGAGGCCAGCACCGCGATCGAGAACAGGCACGGAATCCAACGCAATCTCGCGCGCATCGGTTGCGGAAAGAGTAACAGACTCAGTTCACCAGTTCCTGTACGCACTGACGGAAGATTTTCGTGTGCAGATCGACGTCTGCGGCCTCGGTCTGCGGCGACATGAGCGCCATGTTATGAAACGGCGTGAGCAGAACGCCGCGATTCATGGCGTACAGATGCATGAAGCGCTCAAGTTCGAAGTCCATGGCATCGTGCGCCTGCTGGCCGTTCTTCGGAGGATCGGGAGAGAAAAGATATTCTGCGCGGCAGCCGAGCCGCGTTACGTGCCAGGGGATGCCGGTTTCCTGAATCACCTTCTGAACCCCGGCTGTCCATCTCTCAGCGAGTGGAATCATGCGCGTGAATGCATCCGGCGTGAGGACCTTGGTCAATGTGGCGCGCATCGCCGCGAGCGAAAGAGCATTGCCGGCAAGCGTGCCGCCGATTCCGCCGACATCGCAATCTTCGAGACTCTGCTTTGCGATGATGCGGTCGGCAACTTCTTTCGAAAGTCCGTAGGCTGCACCGGGAATGCCGCCGCCGATTGCCTTGCCAAAAACCAGTACATCGGGATCGAGATTTTCTGCACGCGTGAATCCCCCCGGCCCGGCGCAGATGGTGTGGGTCTCGTCGATGATGAGAAGCGTTCCGTGCTTGCGCGTGAGTTCGCGGAGCGCAGCATGGTAACCGAGCTCGGGATGGACGATGCCGACGTTGGTCATCGCCGGCTCGGCGAGAACGCATGCAACGTCTCCCTCAGCAAGAGCTTTTTCAAGCGCCGGAATGTCGTTGAACTCGACAACCTTGGTGGTCACCGATGGATCGACCGGCGGACCGATATTGCCGCTGCGCGCGCGAGCGCTGCCATCTTTTTGCAGCGTGATGAAGGATTCGTCCACGGTGCCGTGATAGCACCAGTTGAAGACGAGAATTTTTGGACGACCGGTAATCTGACGCGCCAGGCGAATCGTAAAGCGATTGGCATCGGTGGCGGTGAGCGCGAATTGCCAATAGGGAAGATTGAAGCGCCGCTGGAGTTCCTCGGCCACAAACACTGCATCTTCGCTGGGCAGCATGAGCGTGATGCCGCGCTTCATTTGCTCTTCCGCCGCTTTGACCGTTGGATACGGCGAGTGGCCGGTCATGGCGCCGGTGTCACCCAGGCAAAAATCAACATAGCGATGGCCGTCGACGTCGAAGAATGATGCACCTTGAGCCTCGCGCACGAACGGCGGGAACGCGCCGGCCCACTTCACCATCCAGTTCATGGGGACGCCGGCGAGCAGAGATTTGCTGGCCCTCTCGAAGAGAGCTTTGGATTTTGGGCGCTCGTCGATGAACTTCTTCTGCTCGCGCTGCATGAGCGAGGCGAGGCGGGTGCGGTCGATGGGTTTCATGCGAGTGAGCAGACGGAAGGATATCAAAACCTGACTTACGCGGACGCACTACAGAATGTATCTGCTCAAATCCTGATCTTTGACAATGTCGGTCAACGCCTTGCCGACATAGGCGGCATCCACGGTCACCTGCTCGCCTTTCTTGTCCGGCGCGGAGAAGCTGATTTCGTCGAGCACGCGCTCCATGATCGTATGCAGGCGGCGGGCGCCGATATTTTCCGTGCCTTCGTTCACGCGGAAGGCGAAGCGCGCGATCTCTTCGAGAGCGTCCTTGGTGAATTCGAGCTTGACGCCTTCGGTTTCGAGCAGCGCGGTGTATTGCTTGGTGAGCGATGACTTAGGCTCGGTCAGGATGCGGATGAAATCGTCCATGGTGAGCGATTGCAGTTCCACTCGAATAGGAAAGCGGCCTTGCAGTTCGGGAATCAAATCGCTCGGTTTCGAGACGTGAAACGCGCCAGCGGCAACGAACAGAATGTGATCGGTGCGCACCATGCCGTAGCGGGTATTCACGGTGGTGCCTTCGACAATGGGCAGGATGTCGCGCTGTACGCCTTCGCGGGAAACGTCAGGTCCGTGTCCGCCTTCGCGGCCGGCGATCTTATCGATCTCGTCGAGGAAGATGATTCCCGCGTCTTCCACGCGGTCAATCGCCATGCGCGTGACCTGGTCCATGTCGATGAGGCGCTGCTCTTCTTCCTGAATCAGGTACTCGAAGGCCTCGTTGACCTTCATCTTTCGCTTCTTGGTGCGCTGGCCGAAGATGTTGGGCAACATGTCCTTGATGTTGACGTCCATCTCCTCGACGCCCTGATTGCTGATGATCTCGAAGGATGGGAAATTCCGCTCGCGCACGTCAATTTCGACTGTGCGATCGTCCAGCTTGCCTTCTTGAAGTTGCTGACGCAGTTTCTCTCGAGTGCGTGAGTATGAATCGCCGGACGAAGCCTCAAGCGTGAATCCCGCTGGCGTCGTACTCGATGACGGAGCGGCGGGTGGAAGCAGGATATCGAGCAGGCGCTCTTCGGCGTTGAGTTCGGCTTTGTCGGCGACGTCTTCGAGTTTCTCGGCGCGGATGTTGTCGATCGCGATCTCGACCAGATCGCGGATCATGGATTCGACATCGCGACCGACGTAACCGACTTCGGTGAACTTCGAAGCTTCGACTTTCAAGAATGGCGAATTCGCCAGCTTCGCGAGGCGGCGCGCAATCTCAGTCTTGCCCACGCCGGTAGGGCCGATCATGATGATGTTCTTGGGAATGACCTCTTCGGCCATATCGGGCGGAAGTTTTTGCCGGCGCATGCGGTTGCGCAGAGCGATAGCGACGGCGCGCTTGGCGTCTTTCTGCCCGACAACGTACTTATCGAGCTCGGCAACAATCTCGCGCGGAGTCAGTTCATCCAGCGCAAGCTGTTCTTCTTCGGCGGTAGCGGGGAGGTAAATGGCCATGGGAAACCGTCGTTGGTCGTACGTCGTTCGTCGTTGGCTCTTCGTGCCGCTGTAAACCTTTCGGACAAATGCTGCGGTTTACCAGTCGCCGTAGCCGTTCGTTTTGCGGACGACGTACGACGTATCACAACTCTTCTATCGTCACCTTCTCATTGGTATAGATGCAGATTTTGCTCGCAATCTTCATTGCTTCTTCGGCGATCTGGCGGGCGCTAAGCTGCGTGTGCTCGAGCAGGGCCTGGGCGGCGGATTGCGCATAAGGGCCGCCGCTGCCGATGGCGGCGATGCCGCCGTCCGGCTCGATCACGTCTCCCTGGCCGCTAAGCAGGAACGTCTGCTCCTTGTCGGTCACGATGAGCAGCGCCTGCAGATGGCGAAGAAACTTGTCGGTCCGCCAATCTTTGGCGAGTTCCACCGCGCTCCGGCCTACATTTCCGTGATACTGCTCGAGCTTCGATTCGAAGCGACTGAAAAGGGAAAACGCATCGGCAGTCGATCCGGCAAAGCCCGCTAAAATCTTGTCCTGATAAAGTCGGCGAATCTTCTTCGCCGAGTGCTTAATAATGCCTTCGCCCAGCGTGACCTGGCCGTCTCCGGCCATGACTACACTTCCGTTCCGGCGAACGCACAAAACGGTGGTGGATCGTATTAGACGACGGGAAGGCATCTGGAATTTCTCAGTATAGCAGCCATTAATTTTCACTTTTCGCGTCCGACTCGTTCGTTACGAACGGGTGTAAGCGCCCCCAAATTCATAAAGGTACGCCCCGTTTTGCCGATGGCGAGTGTGAACCTGAAGTTTGCGCCGTGGTGCGCGCGGAGATCATTCCTCATGGGACGATTGATGGACAAAGTTCCACTCAAAGCCAAGCTGGCTATCGGGTTTGGCGCCCTGCTGCTGATTTTTGCGGTGAGTGCGGTGCTCACCGCCAGATGGTTCCGCGACCTGAACACCTTTGCCACTAAGGTGGATGAGGGCTCGCAAAAACTTGAACTGGCGAGAGCGATTGAAGCGGCCGCCATGAAAGAGAGTTCTGGAATTCGAGGCTTTCTGCTGTTCGACCAGGAGTCCATGCTCGATCAGCTGAAAGAAGGAAAGCAGGAATACAGGCAATCGGCAGATGGCATTCGAGAGAAACTTCAGACCGAGGAAGGCAAGCGTTTGTTCGCCGAGATCGAGCGCTTGCACAAATCTTCTGTGGAATATCTGGATCAGGAGGTCGTTCTTCAGCGCGCCGGAAAAACAAAAGAGGCGCGCCATTTGCTTGCCACCGCGAGCACACCCGTCTCGGTCGACCTGGCAAAGGCTACAGACCAGTTTGTTGCCTATGAGCAGAAAGCGAAGCAGCAGGTCCTTGACGAGCAGTCGGGGACGGAATCGCGCGCCGAAAGCCTGGTTCTGGCATTGCCGGCAATTGCAATCCTTGCCGGGCTTCTGGTGGCGACGGTCATCTCCCGCTCCATCCACTCAGCCGTGGGAGCCATGCTGCACATGGCGCAGCAGATCGCTGGCAACAACCTTGCGCTCGACGATCTTGAGATCAAGAGCGCCGACGAGATCGGCAGAGCGGGGATGGCGCTGAACCAGATGAAAAACAGTCTGTGCGAGGTTATCCGCTCGATCGCAGGCACGGCCGAGCACGTCGCCAGCGCCAGTGAGCAAATTTCCGCATCCGCCGCAGAGCAAGCGAAGAGCGCTGAGAACCAAAAAGACCAGACCACGCAAGTTGCCGCCGGGCTGCAACAAATGACCGCGACAGTGCAGCAGGTCTCAGAGAATTCAACCGCCGCCGCCGATGCTTCGCGAAGAGCGGCAGGGCTGGCGCGGGATGGCGGCGTCATCGTCGAGGAGACGCTTTCAAAAATGCGTGCCATCGCCGATTCGGTGAGCAGCACCGCGAAAAAAGTCGAGGAACTGGGAAAGAGCTCCGATCAGATTGGCAGGATCGTCGGCGTGATCAACGACATTGCCGATCAGACCAATCTGCTGGCGCTCAATGCGGCCATCGAAGCTGCCCGCGCGGGAGAGCAGGGCCGCGGCTTCGCCGTAGTTGCTGATGAAGTGCGCAAACTCGCTGAACGCACGACTGTCGCAACCAAGGAGATCGCGGAAATGATCCGCAACGTGCAGCAGGAGACTAAGAGGGCCGTGTCGGCCATGGAGCAAGGGACCAAAGAAGTCCAGGAAGGCGTGAATACCACCGCTCGCGCGGGAGACTCGCTGAAACAGATTATTCAGATGTCGGAAGAGGTCGGGGAGATGATCACGCACATCGCTACTGCCGCGACCCAGCAGTCGTCCGCGACTGAAGAAATCCACAAGTCCATGGACCAGATCGCAGTCCTGGTCAAGGAATCCGCTGTCGGCGCCCAACAGTCAGCACAGGCCTGCCAGGACCTTTCCGGACTGGCGTTGGATTTGCAGAAGCTGGTATCGAAATTCAGGCTTGAAAGCAGCTCGGATGCAAGCAGGCTTCAAGCGGTCAACGAAAGTCGTTCGGCGCGCCATTTCTCCGCAAGCGCGGGCAGCTAACTCCTGCTATCTCTGCAACGGCTCCGCCATGTCGGCGAGCGCGTAGCCCATCACTGCCATACAAGCTGCATTTTCCCGCAGTTCCTGGGGAACGACTTTATCGAGTGTGTCACCCGGCGTGTGGTGATAGGTGAAGTAGGTCAATCCGTTCTGCCAGATTCCAAACGCAGGCACACCCTTATCGGCCATTGGTTCGATGTCAGTCTCCGGCGAACTGGGAACGAGCTGAAGCAGATTAGCCCCAATGGGGGCGAGCGCGGTCTGCACCGGCGTGAGCTGCTTTTGCGCGGCTTCATTAATCTTCGCGTGGAAGCCCAACGGGTGCTCCGCGCCGAGATCACTTTCGATGGCAGCGATGTGGTTCGCGAGCTCGGCCGATTGATCTTTCACGTAGGCGTCCCGGCCGCTTGCGCCCATCTCTTCGTTCATCCAGGCAATTACGCGGATCGTCCGCTTAGGATGCAGACCCAGACGGTGGACCAGCTCCGCGGCCTCCATCGCTACTGCAACGCCTGCGCCATCGTCGATCGCGCCGGTGCCGAGGTCCCATGAATCCAGGTGGCCGGAGACGATCACGAGTTGCTCTGGATGTTCGGACCCTTTCAGGTCGGCAACCACGTTGTAACCGGTTACGTCGGAAGCGTGATGAGTTGTCAGGGTCAGGTGAACGCGAACTTTGCCCTGAGCAGCCAGTCTCGCGATTAATTCTGCATCTTCGGCGGCCACGGCCCCGGCTGGAATTGGCGCGTCCGAGCTCCAGCCCGTGTGTGGAAGACGATACGCGCCGTCCCCGGCTGAACGGACCAGCACTCCGGCGGCCCCCAGCTCAGACGCAGCTTTCGCTCCTGAAGCGCGATATAGGACTGCTGCACCGTACGCGCCGCCAGGCTGTCCGGCGAGCGCTTTCTGGTGATCGAAGACCTCGTTATACACAACGATCTTGCCGGCGACCTGCTCTTTGGGGAGCGCCTTGAGTTCCTCGAAGTTGTTGACCACAACGACGTCTGCAGTGATTCCGTTTTCAGTCGTCGGAGAGTTCCCAAACAACGCCGTCACGTAGATCTTCTGTTTCGTTCCTGCGACCTGTCCGGGATACTCAACGAGTTCCGCCGTATCAACCCCGCGAACAAAATGTGGGACCTGCACCGGTTCCAGCTTGACCTCGAGGCCGAGCTTGCGTAGTTCGTCCGCGACATAATGGGCGGCAGCGTCGGCCTGCGGCGAGCCTGACGGACGCGGCCCGATGCTGTCGGTCAAATGCTCGAGCTGTTTGTAGGCATAGTCGTCCTGCATTGCGGCATCGCGCAATTTCGCCAGCTCTGTTCTCAACTGCGACGGAAAGGCGCGAGTTGCCGACTCCGCTTCAGACGGGACCGCTCCCCATTTCTGTGCAGCCGGAGCCGGTTGCTGCTGAGCTTGAACGATACATCCCAAAATCAGACAAGCAGACACGAGCAGGATCGCGCGCATTTCCACCTCGAATGGGAGAGCTGAATTGCCAGGCTAACATCGGAAAGATTCAGCGGGTGCTGGGTTGGTTCCAAAATCTCGTCGAAAACATCGCATTGTTCAAAGAGCATTAACCACAAAGGTCACGATGGTACACGAAGCAGAACCTTCAATCTGCGCCAATAGCCAAGAGCCAACAGCCAAGAGCCGCAAAAAAAGCGGCCCCATTTCTGGGGCCACCGTTCAAAAGAGGCGAGAGGCAGGAGGTCAGGAACAGCTATCGAAGGGCGCTGCTTGCTGAGAAAGCAGCTGTTGTCGAGAGTCGGGTACACCGAAAGAAGAGGATTGAATTCATCTGTGTGCGGCCTCTTTTTCTTGAGATCATGAAATTGCACTCACGAAGCCAAAGGCCTCCGCGGGATCTGGCATGTGCTTTCCTGGCACTAAGTGCCCTTTTCTGAACTAGTTAGATCATTCGCGGGAGACCGCGCGAGCCGATGACACTTTGTGTCAGGTTGCAGAACTCTGCACACTCCCTGCAGTGATTTAGGCCGCGAATGGTGTCTCTACTTTGGATACTTATCCTGCGCAAGCACGCTTGGTATGCTGCGTTCGTCCGTTGGAGATGCTTCATGCGACGTTTATTCGCCATTCTGCCAGTCTTGTTTCCTGTGCTTCTCACGGCGCAAACCGCGCCGGCGCCGCAATCGGCGCGCCAGGCTTTGATCGACATGTTTTTCGGCACCTCCGCCGACCACCTCGAAAAGCATCTTCCAGATACAACCAGAAAAACGTTGAAGAAACTCGACTCTGGCGAAGGCCAAAGCATGCTGGCTCAACTCTCCATGTTTTCCGCGATGGCGAAGGCGGGTGGCGCCAATTTGCAGACGTTCGAAACCGGACCAGTCCTGCTTTCTGTCGATCAGCCGGAGCGGGGCGTCGCCGAACACGTGGAGATCACCGTTGAGCGCGATGACCTGATGGGTGACGAAGACCAGATTGAGGTTGCGCTGCACATAACTAAAAACGGCAAAGAGGAGGCTCTACCGTTCATTCCTCGCTTCACCTTCGCCATGAAATCGGAAGCCGATGTCTGGAGGTTGAACGAAATCAGCGTCACCGTACGTGTGCCGCTGTACGATCCCGAATTTCTGAAGACGATCGAAGACAAACAGCGCGCGCAGAACGAGCAGATGACGATCTGGTCGCTGAAAACAGTGGATGGGGCGGAAAAGGGATACGCCAAGGCTAATGGTGGATTTGCCTGCAGCCTTTCTGCGCTCGGCAAGAAAGGCACGAACGCTCAGGCCTTATGGGATCCGCAGCTGGTCAGCGGAAAGAAGGGTGGCTACATCTACGCCATTTCGAGCTGCGACGCTTCGCACTACAAGATAGTCGCTGAACCGGCAGCCTCCGATTCCGGCCAGCGGGCGTTTTGCTCGGATGAAGGCGGAACGATACGGGCGGCGGCAGATGGAAAAGGCACCACCTGCTTGCGAAGTGGCGAGACGGTAAAGGAAGACAGGCCTGCGGCGCAAACTGGGATGGGGGCAATCAGCATTCAACAATAGCGCGCCCAGCATTTCATCAGCGCGCGGAGTGTGACTCTGCGGTACATCAAACCTGAACTCACCCTGCATCTCATTTCCTGAATTCCCCATTTTCTGATAAACAAATTGCTTGCACCGGAGGGTCTCTGTGGGAGGTCGTGTCGGGCTTTTTGCGTTGTTTTTGGGAATCGTTTTTTCTCTAGGATGCGGCAGTAACAGCAGCAGTAGTGACACCGCGCAAATCCGCGTGTTTCAGGGTGCTGCAGGCGTGTCGGCGGTCCATATTCTGGTTGACGGAACACTCCAGGCAGCCAACCTCAATTACGGCGCCGCAACCGAGTATCTGACAATCAAGACCGGATCCATTCATGTGCAAGCGGTGCTGGCCAGCGATGGATCGTCGGTGTTGGACCAGTCACTTTCCATTGCTTCCGGCGCACATGAGACTCTTTTCATCACAGGAACCAGTTCGAGCGTGACATCTACCGTGATTGGGGATGGCGGAACGACAACTGTTGCCGGCGACGGGCACGTCCGCGTTTTCAATGCCTCGAATACCATGGGCACGTCTGATGTGTACATCGTGAATCCGGGAACTGGACTCGCCGGAGCGACCCCGGCCGCGAAAAATGTCGGATTCGGTTCTGATTCCGGCTATCAGGCCATTCCCGCCGGCAACTACGAGGTGTTTTTAACCGTTCCGGGGACCACCGTCGTGAACTTCGCGAGCGGACCGCTGAACCTTGCCTCGACCACAACCAACCAAACGGTGGTGGTGTTTGACGCCGCTGTGGGTGGATTTACCTACATCCTGCTCACAGACCAGTAGTGTCGGCTCTTGGCCGTTGGCTCTTGGCTTTTGGGATTCAGCACACCGGGCCAAGTGCCAATACCAAGTGCCAATGCTGAGTGCTTTTTGTATCAAACACTTTCGAGACCGCACGCGTCTAACGAATGAGCAATTACGCGGGTCTTTCCAGCTCCTACCACGGTTATAATCAGGACTTTGGAAAACGGAGGCAGTCCAACATGCAAGTGCGCGCCAGGCAATTATGGGAGCGATACAAAGCGAACCGGCTCGCGTCCACGCTGGTCATCCTGCTGACACTTTCGCTCGGCATTCTGATCGGGACGATCGTCTCGGGGGGTGTAAGAGGCCAGGAAAAGAAGTCCGCCGAAGCGACTCCGTTGAGCCTTCCAGCCCCGCGCCAGCTCTCGAACCAATTTGCGCAAATTTCTAAGATGATCGAGCCGGCGGTGGTGAATATCAACACCGAATCGACCGTAAAGCCGACTGTGCGGAGGCGCGGTGGACAGAACCCCGGTGGGCAGGGTCCCGGCGGTGATGACGACAACAGCCCGTTCGGCGATTTCTTTGACAAGTTCTTTGGCGGCCAGGGAAACGATGGCGCGCCGATTCGCGAACGCTCGCTGGGCTCAGGCGTGATTGTCGATCCAAAAGGTTTCATCGTCACCAACCGCCACGTGGTCGAGAAGGCGGACCGGATTCGCGTGCGGTTGCAGGATGATCCTCCCGGAGTGCTGCATGACGCGAAGGTGATCGGCTCCGACCAGGAGACCGACCTGGCTGTAATCAAAATTGACGTTGACCACTCATTGCCAACTGCGAAGCTGGGGAACTCTGACAGCATGCAGGTGGGCGACTGGGTGCTTGCGGTAGGTAGTCCCTTTGGCTTGCAAGCGACTGTGACAGCCGGCATCGTTTCTGCAAAGGGCCGCAACATCGTGCCGTTGCGCCAGTTCCAGTCATTCATTCAGACCGATGCCGCCATCAACCCGGGCAATTCCGGTGGTCCACTGATCAACATGGATGGAGAGGTCATCGGCATTAACACCGCGATCCTCACCGACACAAATGCTTACGCCGGAGTCGGATTTGCGCTGCCCTCCAAGACAGTCGCAGACGTGTACAACCAGCTCACAGGCACAGAGCACCGCGTGCAGCGCGGCTCTATAGGAATTCAATTCAATGCCGAACAGAACCCGGCGATCGCGCGCGTATATGGCGCGGGGATCACGATTGCCATGGTGGTTCCGGGCAGTCCTGCTGACCGCGCGGGCCTGAAAGTTGGCGACACCATCGTTTCGATCGATGGCAAGCCGGTGAAGAATGGCGACGAACTGGTCGCCGACATCGCGGCGCGAAAGCCCGGCAGCAAAGTGGATGTCGGCTATTCGCGCAACGGCAAAAAGGAGCAGACTGCAGTCACGGTTGGCGACCGCGCGAAGCTGTTTGCTTCGCGCCTAGGCGAGGACGATGAGGGCGAGGAGAACGAATCAGCTCCCAAGCAAAGCAAGCTTGGCGTTACCGTGCGCGCCTTAACTCCAGAGATGGCCAGCCGGCTGAACATTCCGTCGGGCCAGGGCGTGATCGTTCAGGAGGTCAAACCGAACTCGTTCGCCGATGACGTCGGCCTGACCCGCGGAGACGTGATTCTGGAAGTCAATAAACAGCAGGTCAACAGCGAAGAGGACTTCGATAAGATCCAGGCGAACCTGAAGAGCGGGCAGGATGCGGTGTTTCTTGTGCGCCAGCAGGGTGCCGGACGGAACGGCGGGACGATCTTTCTCGCCGGAACACTTCCGTAACAGTTACCTGCACTAACGGCACTGGCAAGGGGCGGGGTTGTGGGGGATGATTAACTGAAGAAATTCATTCACCACAGAGACACAGGGACACAGGGAAAACCGAGTGCTTTTTAATTCGGTTGGGTTGAAATCAGGAGTGCTGAAGGACTTTAGGATGCGGCAAATGTTGCAAAAATCGATAGCGTTGGCCGGAGTAGCGGCGTTGTGCGCATCGCTGTCGTTTGCAGCCGCGCCGCAGAAGAGTGCTTCATCGCAGAAGAGCTCGAAGTCCAGGCACCATAGCGCCAAGAAGACACGCAAACCCAGGGGGCAGCAGGCGATTGATGGTGAGCGCTGCCGTGAGATCCAGGAAGCGCTGGTTCGCGAGCACTACCTGAGCGGCAAGCCTTCGGGCAAATGGGATGACTCTACGCAACAGGCGATGCGTCGTTACCAGGCCGACCAGGGCTGGCAGAACAAGAGTGTTCCGGATTCGCGGGCATTGATTCGCCTCGGGCTGGGGCCCGACCACGAACACCTGCTGAACCCTGAGACGGCGATGACCAGTCAGCCGCAGTTGCCCGTGGGCCAAGGGACTCGGAACAGAGTGTCGTCTTCCAGCGCACCTGCAACCCAAGCCGGATCAGCCTCTCAAACCAGCCTTCCAGGCGGTACGGCATCGTCTCCGGTTAGCGGCTCGTCAGAACTCTCTCCGGCAAGATAGCCAAATCCATAGCTCATCTGAACCTCAAGGTATATACTTTCGCCCATAACGATTGCGCCCTCGAATTTTCGAGAACCCGGGCCCATCTCATACACTAATGCGGGCCCGTATGGAACGACGCCTTCCGGCATGCACGACTATCGGTAGCCGGGGCGGCAACCGCGGATGTTTCGCGGCTGTCAGGGGAGGCAGCTGTGGACCTGATACTTGTACGCCTTATCTTCATTATTTTTGTTGCGATTACCTGCTATCTGATCCGTCCTTTCGGTCTCAACACTCAACTCGATGCTGCTGTCGGAGTACTGCTGGGTACTGCCATCGTCATTTTCGAATGGCGGTTGATCCGGGTCAGCCTCAAGCGGCTGATCGGCGCGGCGATCGGCAGCATTCTTGGAATCTTTGGCGCGTACCTATTCGCGCTGGTGATCAAGAGCAGCTTGCAGGAAGGCGCGACCAGGAACTTTCTGCAGTTGATGGTCATGTTGCTGATGGCCTACGTCGGGCTGATCGTCGGAGCCAATAAAGGCGATCTGCTGAACCTGGCGGCGCTGGGCGGGATCTTTGGCGGCGAAAAGCAGCATAAAAAGAGCTACAAAATTCTCGACACCAGCGTGATCATCGATGGCCGCATTTCCGACATCGCGGAGACGGGGTTTCTTGACGGCACCGTGGTCATTCCGCAGTTTGTTCTTCGCGAGCTGCAGCTGGTGGCCGATTCGGGAGATTCACTCAAGCGCAACCGCGGACGCCGCGGCCTGGACATTCTGCAGAAATTGCAGAAAGTAGCTTCGCTGCAAATTCAAATCGTTGAAGATGATTTTCCCGGAATCCGCGAAGTGGACCTGAAGCTGATCGAATTGGCCAAGGTCTATGAGGGAAAGATCATCACCAACGATTTCAATCTGAATAAGATCGCGCAGCTTCAAGGTGTCGCAGTGCTTAACATCAACGAACTCGCCAATGCGCTGAAGCCGATCGTGCTGCCGGGCGAGGCGATGAAAGTTTTCATTTTGAAAGAAGGTAAGGAATACAACCAGGGCGTGGCTTATCTGGACGACGGCACCATGGTCGTTGTGGACAACGCACGCAAGATGATCGGCAAGACAATCGACGTTTCGGTCACATCAGTGCTGCAGACAACCGCGGGCAAAATGATTTTCGGCAAGTGGGACGAGCGGAGAGGAGAGACGCGGACGGTGAGTATTCCGGTCCCGGAAGTGAAAAAGCCGATGGTTGCTGAGCATGCAGCAGAGACGGATGTCAAGCTGAGCTAAAAACCATTCACCACAGAGACACAGGGACACAGAGAAAACCAAATTGGCTCACTGAAAAATGACATTGATGGGCAGACCTCTGCTCACGCTTTTAATGGTTCGTTTTTCCCTGTGTCTCTGTGTCCCTGTGGTGAAGGATTTAGAAAAGCGAGTCGGCTGCGCTGACCTGAATCGTATCGCCTTGCCGCGTGCCTGAGACGCGAATTCTTTGTCCGGCGAATTTTTCGAGAGCTTCCTGACTTCCTACTAATTTGTATCGCCGGTTGCCATCAACCAGGACATACCTTGCGCCTTGCCGGACGCACAGGCGCGCGCACTCGGTTGGATTCAGGCGCGAGTTCCTTATGTGGCGAGCGCCGCAGTGAGAATCGGTGACAACGCCCTCATAACTTTCGCCTGGCGAGGCCGGCGAGATGGCTTGTTGCTGTCCTGGCGCCTCGGAGTCAGGGTTCTGCCGATCCGCTAATGCGGCCGATCCGGCAGCCACAATGATCGCAAACGCAACCGCCGCGCCGACTGCCATCAGCACGCAAGAGCCGATCAAAGATAGCCATGATGAGCGATGCTTCATTTCGGTGCAGACCCTCGCGTAAGTTGGTTGCCGGATTATTCCCGGCGGTTGCATTCAGGCAACCCTCAAGGCGGGTATATACTGATCGCCCGCATGAAGGTTTTTGTCATCATCCCGGCTGCAGGACTGGGGACGCGCATGGCGTCAGTTCCAGTAGGCAAACCCGCTAAGCCTGCAGCCAGTAAGCAGTTTCTCGAACTCGATGGCGTTCCGCTGCTGGTGCACACGCTGAGGGCCTTCGCGAAAAGCGCTGAAGTGAAGCAGATCATTGTGGCTTTGCGGAAACCGGAGATGGATGCGTTTAGAGCCAGGCTTTCCGCGGATGCGCCGGAAATTCTGAAGAAAGATTTGAAGTTTGTCGAAGGTGGCGAACATCGCCAGCACTCAGTCGCGAATGGACTGGCAGCCGTCTCGGCAGCCGCTGACGACGTCGTGCTGGTGCACGATGCGGTGCGTCCGTTCGTCACTGAAGAGATGATCCGCGAAGTGATTGCCGCCGCGCAGAAATACGGCGCGGCAATTGCCGCAGTGCCCGCTGTCGATACCGTGAAGCAGGTGGAGCGCACCGCTGAGGGAGCGCTGATCAAGACGACAATCCCGCGTGAAAAAATTGTGCTCGCGCAAACGCCGCAGGGGTTCCGCTACGACGTGCTGAAAAAAGCATTCGACGAAGCAGCCGCCGACGGATTCATAGGAACCGATGAAGCTTCGCTGGTCGAACGATCAGGACATGCAGTGGCAGTGGTGATGGGCTCGCCGAGGAACATCAAGATCACCACGCCTGGGGACTTGGAGCTCGCCAGCTTTTTCCTAAAACGGAAAAGCTAGCCACGGATTTACACGGATTTTAACGGATAAACCTAAATTCGCTAGTACACTGCTCTCGATGGAACCTCGGGTAGACGGTCTCAAGTACGCTGAGCTAACCGACAAAATCATTGGTGTTTTCTTCGACGTCTACAACGAGCTCGGCCATGGATTTCTAGAATCCGTATATGAAGAATCGCTCGTGATCGCACTGAGAGATGTTGGCCTGAAAGTCGATCGCCAGATTGCCGTGCCGGTTTGGTTTCGCAAACAACAGGTTGGCGATTTCAGGGCTGATTTGTTGGTACAGAACCTTGTCCTTTTGGAACTTAAGTGCGTTCGAGTTCTTGAGCGAGCGCATGAAGCGCAGCTTTTGCACTATCTCCGATCCACGAACATCGAAATCGGCTTGCTTTTGAACTTCGGCTTACATCCTCAATTTCGCCGTTTACTGTTCGACAATGAGAGAAAAAAAATCCGTGAAAATCCGTGTAAATCCGTGGCCAGGGTTTCCGCATGAGAATTGGCTACGGTTGGGATTCACACGAATTCAAATCCGGCGTGCCGCTGAAGATCGGCGGCGTCACACTTGACAATCCTAAAGGTCTGGGTGGGCACTCCGATGGGGATGTTCTGCTGCATGCCATCACCGATGCGCTGCTAGGCGCTGTTGCTGCGCCTGACATCGGCACATTGTTTTCTCCTTCCGATCCGAGATGGAAGGGCGCTGACTCGGCGGTGTTTTTACAGGAAGCACTCAACCGAGTTGGAGCAGCGGGCTTTCAGATAGAAAATGTGGACTCGACACTCATTCTGGCTGCTCCCAAAATCGGACCGCACACGGCCAACATTCGCGCACGGGTTGCGGAGTTGCTTCAGATTCGGCCGGACCGCATCGGAATAAAGGCCAAGACCCCGGAAGGCATGGGTACTGACAACGCCGCCATCGCGCATGCGGTGGTTCTGCTGCAACCGAAGTCCAAGAAGGCCCCTCGCAAGTCTAAAAGTTGATACTTAGACCTCGCTAACCACGCAAGGGCCACCGCGTCCAACTTCCTAAACAACTCGGAACTGAAGCGACGAAGCGTACGTATTTGAGTTGAGAAACGACGGAAGAAATTTCCGTCGTCAGCCATCATGAAGTAAGGGTCCAGGGATTGCCTTGCGCGAGGTTTGGCGGCCAGGCCAGGACAATCCCTGCAGCGGAAGAGTGCGCCTTACGGCGGACCTTTTGCTTGACCCCGAGGCAGAATTGTAGGCCCTGCGCGGCAAAAAGCAAGCTGAATCAGCGCAGGCCGGGCGGCCGCCACTAGCCGTTTCCCGGCGTCTCCGGGAATTAGGAGGATCGGTGAACGTTGTTAAGAACACAATCACAGGCGGACTGCTGGCTGCATTTTTGCTCTTCGGGATGAGTGCCTTCGCGGGCAATGCAAACAAGGGCTCGTTCCAGTTGCAACACCCGACGAACGTTGCCGGGAAGCAGTTGGCAACCGGGAACTACACAGTGCAGTGGGACGGCTCCGGCGATCAGGTGAGCGTGAAAATTTATCAGGGCAAGAAGGAGATGGCATCGACTTCAGCCCAGGTGGTCAAGATCGATCGGCCAGCCAGCTACGATCAAACCATCACGACCTCGGGCGATAACGGCGCGTCATCGTTGTCGGAGATCCGCTTCCGTGGCAAGACGTTTGCGCTACGGCTGAGCGGCGACGGCGGCATGTCCAGTTCAAGCGGTTCGGCGCAATAAGGCAGTTGTTGGTTGTTGGTTGTCGGTTGTTCGGGAGCAGTCTTCGCAATAGCGATGTGAACAAGCCCCACAACGGCCGATCTAGCCAACAACCAACAACTAACAACCAACAACTCGCAACATGCAGTTTAGGACGCTGATAGAATCGAGTTGCAATGGTCCTGCCTTTCGTCCGCGATCTTTTTGCGGACGCGGAAAAGCTGCCAGCCTTCTTGCGTGTTGTATCCCACCTCAGAGCCAACACGGGCCGGATCAGTGTCTCTGGGCTCACGTTCTCAGCTAAAGCCCTGCTGATTTCTGAGCTGCAGAAAGCCGCCGAGCGGCCGTTGATCGTTGTTGTCCGCAACAACGAAGCCGCGGACGAGTTCGTGCCCGTGATTCAGGCGTACTGCGAACTGGTGGGAGGGGCGCACGCTGACAGCGTTGTTTCGATGCCTGCCCGCGATGTTCTTCCTTTTCAGAATCTGTCCCCGCACCCGGAGATCCAGGAACAGCGCGCCATCGCATTGTGGAGGATTGCGACCGGCGAAGCTTCCATTGTGGTGGTCCCGGCTGCGGCCAGCGGACTTCGCCTGAAATCCGCCGACTACTACGCGAATCTGGCGCGAACTTTGCGTCGCGGCGAGAGCTTCGACACGGACAGCCTTCTGCAGCACCTGAATTCAGTCGGCTACAACTCGACCGACATTGTGGAGATGCCGGGGGAATACGCGCTGCGCGGCGGCATTCTCGACGTTTATTCGCCTGAGGCGGATCGTCCGGTGCGAATCGAGTTCTTCGGGGATGAGGTGGAATCGATTCGCAAGTTTGATCCTGCGAGCCAGCGTTCGTCGTCGCCGGCGGATGAGACTGTGTTGCTGCCGCTTTCGGAAACCCCGGTGGATGAGTACTTGCTGGGCGCAATCCACACGCGTCTTTCCGGCAAACGGCTGGCGGGTTCAGAAGAAATTGTGGAGCAGGCGGTGCGAGCGGCCGGCGTGACGGTCTTTCCCGGCTGGGAATTTTACGCAGCGGTCGCCGGAACCAGCGGGACATTGTTCGATCTCATGCCGAACGCTGCTGTGTTGACGGACGAACCGGAGATTCTGAAGGCCGAATTTGACACCTTTTGGGAACGCCTGGAAGACGCGCACGAGCGCAGCGAGATCGGAAATCTTGTGCGTTCCGAAGAACTGTACACGCCGCCTGAGGAGTGGTGGAGCAAGATGCAATCCGCCACGGGAGCGGACATCGAACACCTGGGCGTGACTCGGCCCGGCGCCGAATCTGTCGAGTTCCACACACAACCGAGTCCGCGCTTTCACGGCTCAATCCCAACCATGCTCGAAGATGTAAAGAAGCATCTTGCTGAGAACCGCCGCGTGCTTGTTGTCGCTCCCAACATCGGTGAAATGGAGCGGCTGGCAGACTTCTTCACGGAGTACGGAGTTTCGTATCGACTGGGCAGCCGCACACGCGGTGGCGAGAGCTATGCGGATGAGACTTCGTACTTCGCCGGTGAGGTGCTGACCGCCACGCTTGTCAAAGCCTACGTTCCAGACGGAACGATTCTGCCGGATGCCGGCTTGGCCATCTTTGGGACGCGAGATCTGTTCGATGAGTCGGACTCGATTGTGTCGCGCCCGCAGCGGCAGAAATCGAAGACCTCGGCGTTTCTTTCAGATTTCCGCGATCTGCAGGTCGGCGACTACGTGGTTCACGTAGAACACGGGATCGGGCAATATCACGGGCTGAAAGAAATCAATCAGGGCGACGGCAACGCCGAGTTCATGCTGCTCGAATATGCCGAAGGCGCGAAGCTGTACGTGCCTTTGACTCGCCTCGATCTTGTCCAGAAATTCCGTTCTTCCGAAGGCGCGAAGCCGGCGCTGAGTTCTCTGGGAACTGCGACCTGGGCCAAAACCAAGGCCCGCGTGCGCAAGGCCATGAAGGACATGACCGAGGAGTTACTGAAGCTCTATGCGCAGCGCAAGACCGCGCAAGGCCACGCATTTCCGGCGGACAACGAATGGATGCGCGAGTTTGAAGACGCCTTCGAGTTCAGCGAAACTGACGACCAGGCCATGGCAATTGCAGATGTGAAGCGCGACATGGAGTCGTCACAGCCGATGGACCGGTTGCTGTGCGGCGACGTGGGCTACGGGAAAACAGAAGTGGCGATGCGCGCGGCGTTCAAGGCCATCAGCGACAACAAACAGGTGGCTGCGCTTGCCCCGACGACGGTGCTGGCGTTCCAGCAC
>JBKPSP010000147.1:0-16757 GCA_046735175.1 Acidobacteriota bacterium | reverse complement strand
AGTTTTTGGCGGAGTGCGGAGTGCTGACTGCTACTCCAGCACCGCCAGCACATCCCCGGCATTCACATTCATGCCTTCGCGGGCGAGCAGTTCTTTCACCAGGCCGTCCTTCGGTGAACGGACTTCGTTCTGCATCTTCATGGCCTCAATTACCACGATGCCGGTTCCGGGCTGCACGCGCTCGCCAGCTTTGGTAAGCACGCGAACCACCTTGCCGGGCATCGAGGCCTTTACTCTCAGCGGACCTGCATCCGCTGCCACAGCTCCCCTTCTGTTCCTCAGTGAGCGCGCGTCTCGGACTGCGACCTCATAGGACTGTCCGCCGACAAAAACTCGCTGAGGATCTCCGTTGGCCGCGTTTCCTTGAATTTCTCTCTCAACGCGAAACGATCTCCCGCCAATCAAAATCGAAAGAGAATTCTCGGTGACCTGGACCGCATCCACCCAAATCTCTCGCCCGTTCAGCTTGCAGTTCCAGCGGCTCTCCGTTCCGGGCTCCTTCTCAAGATCGACCCGGTAAGTCTTGTCGCCGATATTGACGTGGTAGTGCATGGCTTATTGCAGCGATTCGGTTCGCGCCAGCTTCTTCCAATTGGATGGACCATTGGCTGGTGGCGCGCTGTTTCCATTGGCAGCAGGCGCGGCACTTGCAAAGATCGCCGCAGCAATCGCTGCAACTTCTTCGTGATTGTCGCCGATTGGCGATTCCGGCCGAGGAAGACGCTCGAGATAACCGGTGTCAGTTCTCCCCGCCATAAATTCCGGATCGGAAAGAATCCGCTGAAATAACGCCAGGTTACTTTGAATTCCTCCAATGTGATATTCACCAATTGCCCGGCGTAGACGCGCCATCGCCTGCTCTCGGGTGGCTCCAGATCCGACCAGCTTTGCGAGCAGGGGATCATACGTGACGGGAACCTCCCAGCCCTCGTATACGCCGCTGTCCAGGCGGATGGCGGGCCCGGCGGGCTCCGAGAGCGCCGTAATCTTTCCCGGACTTGGGAAGTAATTTTCGTCTTCGGCGTAGATGCGACACTCGATCGCGTGCCCCTGCCGTTTGACGTCCTTCTGAGAAAACGGCAGCTTCTCGCCCGCCGCAATGCGAATCTGCAAATGCACCAGGTCTATTCCGTAAACCAGTTCCGTCACCGGGTGCTCGACCTGCAGCCGCGTATTCATTTCAAGGAAATAGAAATTGCTGTCCGCGTCGGCAAGAAACTCGATGGTTCCCGCATTAGCGTACCCAACGGACTTCGCCGCCTTCACCGCGATTTCGCCCATGCGCTCACGCATAGAATCGTTCACGGCGGGTGACGGAGACTCTTCCAATACTTTCTGATGACGCCGTTGAATTGAGCATTCGCGTTCGCCGAGGTGTACGCAATTCCCGTGCTCGTCAGCGAGCACCTGAATCTCTATGTGCCGGGGATTGATAATGGCTTTTTCGAGATAAACCTCTCCGCTGCCGAATGCGCGCTCCGACTCGCTCTGGGCAGACGCCAGGGCGGAAGCCATATCCTGTTCGTTCTCCACCCGCCGCATGCCTTTCCCACCCCCGCCGGCCGCGGCTTTCAGCATGACGGGATAGCCAATTTGCGAAGCGATCTCCATTGCTTCTTTCGCAGATCCGACGCCCCGCGACGTCCCTGGTACAAACGGCACTCCGGCTTTTTCCATGTGCTGCCGCGCCCGGGTCTTCGATCCCATGGCTTCAATTGCGTCAGGTGGAGGCCCGATAAACTTCACGCCTGCCTTTTTGCAGGCGCGGGCGAATTCGGCGTTTTCGGATAGAAAACCATAGCCCGGATGGATCGCATCGGCTCCAGCCTCGCGCGCAGCTGCGAGAATGCGCTCCATGTTCAAGTAAGATTCGGCAGCCGGGGCCGGCCCAACCAGATAGGCCTCATCAGCCTTCAGCACGTGCAAAGCCGCGCGGTCGATCTCCGAGTAGACGGCGACCGACGTAATGCCAAGCTCGCGGCAAGCGCGAATGAGACGAACTGCAATTTCTCCGCGGTTGGCGATCAGAATCTTCTTAAACATGGCCAGACGGTGACCAGTTGTCAGTTGCCGGTTGCCAGTGGCGCGCAAGACCTTCGCGTCAAGGCGTTCGCGTCCTGACGTACTATAGGACTTCTTCTAATGCCCACTACGGAGTCTATCCGAACAGTGCAGCTTGCGCCGGGCAGGCGGCTGGAAGCGTTCGCTGCGCCGGCCCTGATCGTGTTGGCGCTCGTCATCCGTCTTCTCGGTGCGCACTCGCGTTTCCTGAACGCCGACGAGGCCATGCACTACCTGTTTTCACTTCAGCCTTCGTTCCTGGCAACGTACCAGGCGACGCTCCACACCGCCCACCCGCCCTTGCTCATAATCTTGCTGCATTATTGGTCGCGAATCTCCAGCTCTGAGTTCTTCTTGCGCATTCCGTCCGTGATCGCG
Organism: Acidobacteriota bacterium; assembly: GCA_046735175.1. Taxonomy (GTDB): domain Bacteria; phylum Acidobacteriota; class Terriglobia; order Terriglobales; family Acidobacteriaceae; genus Gp1-AA145. The sequence goes on along the minus strand of JBKPSP010000147.1, from coordinate 14,318 downwards.
GGAACTGCGGCAGGATGTTTTCTTTATGCCTGGCTGCAGCGCGTGGCAGATCGCGCAACCGCCCTGATCGCGCTTGCGTTGTTTCTCTTTTCCCCAGCTTTGATCTATTTGTCCTTTGAGGTCCGCCAGTACGCGCTGTTGATCATGTTCATGGCGGCGGCGCTCTATTTTTTGGATCGTGCGCTGATCGAATCTTCCGCGGGATTGATGCTGCTTTCGACGATATCTCTCTATCTCGCGCTCCTGACGCACTATTGCGCGCTGATTTTCGCGCTCTGCCTTGGCGTATATGCGCTCCTGCGGTTCTTCTCAATTCGGTCCGGCGTCCCTCTAATTTCGATCTGGGCACTGGGGCAATTGGGGGGAGTGTCGATAGCTGCCCTGCTGTGGAAGACACACATCACGCACATTCGTCAGACTGGGATGGTCCAACACGTAGCCGAATCCTACCTTCGCGGCTCGCTTTTTCAGCGCGGCGAAGAGAGCGCGATTGGTTTCGTGCTGAGGTCAAACGTTCGCGTCTTTCGTTTCCTGTTCAGCCAGGGGGCGGTCGCGGTGGTGGGAATGCTCGTTTTTATCGCTGCAATCGTTTTTCTGCTTAGAAGTATTCCTGGCCCTTCAGCTGACAAGCGTCCCAGCCCGAGGCAACTGGCCTGGTTATTCCTGCTGCCCTTTATTGTGAACTGCGCGGCTGCGCTGGCGGACGTCTACCCCTATGGCGCCAGCCGTCACAACTCTTATCTCTCGCTGTTCGCCATGCCGGCGATCGCCACCCTGCTGGCGCGGTGGAAGTTGTCTTCGCGCTGGATAAAGCCGTTGGTGATCGCGGCCGTGCTCGCCATCTGTAATTTCGCTGTGGCCCCGGCGGGTGCCTATATCCCGGCGAAGCACCAGAGGGTCACTTACATGCGCGCCGCAGCCGATTGGGTGCGAGCTTCGGTGCCGCCGAATTCCATCATCCTCGCCGACTACGAGAGCGCCTTGCTTGCGGGATACTACATCTGCAACAAGAACATCGTTCAGACGACGCCACCCTATCAACTGTTCTATCCCACGCAGTGCGAGAACTACGAATCCATCACGCTGATGCCGCCCTTGTGGATCTTTCGCGCCAGCACGTTTCCCGAACAACTCGACGAAGTGCAGAGCACACTCGCAGCTCATCAGTTGCAGGGACGCCCAGTGTGGCTGTTCCAGGCGGGCTACATCGTGGACCATGAACCCGAGTTCCGCAGCTTGATCTCGCAATACGGCTGCACAAAGCCGCAGGAGTTTGGGCCGAATATCTTCGTGTGCGAGATTTCGCTACCTGGGAAGCGGGCAGCTATGAGCGGCGAGCAATGAGCTGTGACCAAATCGGACTCACTGCTCGTCTCTAAAACAAACAGCCTCCCAAAACCGGGAGGCTGTTTGGACGACTTTTAATTTGAGCTACTTCCCCAGTGTGATTCCGCCAGGCTGGTTCTGCTGTTTTTTCTCAGCCCGCACTTTGCGAACTTCCAGTACCTTGTCCGAGATGTCATTGGCTGTCTTCGTATCGGCCGCAGCCTGCTCCGGCATATCACATTCGCGGTCAGCCTTTTCTCGGTAGAGCAGGTTCAGGTACACCATGGCGTCGTCGTAGTCAGGGCGCAACTGAATCGCCTTGTTCAGGCTGTCCATGCCTTCCTGAATGACGGATGCGCTGTCGTCGCGGAGCTTGGCACAGAGTTTCTTGTCCTTCAAAGGCTCTTCTGGCCGCAGTCCTAGTTTGTTGCGGGCTTCGGTACGGGGCTGGAATGCCTGCGTCCAGTCAATTACCCCGACGGAATAGTAAGCTTCGGGATCATTCGGATCGACTTCTATGGCTTTCCGGTAATACTGTTTGGCCTCGTCAAACTTCTTCATCTGCAAATCGAGAATGGCAATGCCTTTAATACTGTTGATATTGTTTGGGTCCTTCTGCAGCACAGCGTTGTATTGCTCGATGGCCAGGTTCGCATACTTAAGGTTCTCTGGAGACTCCACCCCTGGAATGTATTGCGCGAAGTACGCAGCCGCCAGATACAACTTGGCATTCTGCAGAGCCGGATCGAGTTCGACGGCCTTCCTGAAGTGCTCAGTGGCCTGCTCGTAACGCAGGTTCTTGAATGATCCCACGCCCTTGTTGAGCTGGTCGCGCGCCAGAAGTTTGTTGCAACCAGTGCTGAAAACTATTACTGCCGTCGCCCCGAGCAGTACGGCAATTTTAGAAACATTTTTCATGATTTCAATTCCCTCGACGGAATTCGCCCCCCGAACCCGCCGCATACGATAGCACAAATCAGTTGGTCAGGGATCAGTTGTCAGGGATCAGCGCATTCCTGGCTGATCACTAGCCCGTATCACTCGTTTTTTAACTGCCGGCTTCGATCTTGGCGGTGATCAAACCGACTTTGTCCACGCCCGCAGCGTGCGCAATGTCAATCACCTGCGCGACGTTCTGGAACGGAATGTTGTCATCGCCCTTCACGAACATCACTTTTTCAGCACGGCTTCTGAAAATGTCTGTCAGCCGGCCTTGTAGATTGTCCCACGTCGTGTCTTCGTCGTTGATCTTGATACCGGGGAGTTGACCAGCACCTCGATCAAGCACCTGGATCACGATGGTGCGCTGCGGATCGGGCTGGGTTTTCTGGTTTGGCGGTGGGGGTTGTGGCACCAGCGCGTCCAAACCTTTTGAAACCACCGGAGTGATGACCATGAAAATGATCAGCAGCACCAGCAGCACATCAATCAGCGGCGTCACGTTGATCACACAACTCTGACCGCCCTTACCACCCATTGCCATTGCCATAACAAAAGCCTCCTCACCTCAGTTCAGTCACTTGCGCCTATTCGGTCCCGCTGGCCGTCTTGCCGCCACCCGGCGGTGGCTGATGCTCGCGCTTTTGCTCAGTGATTAACCCGAGATCGTCGACACCTGCTGCCCTCACATTGTCTACTACGTCGACCACCGACTTGTATCGTGCGCGCGCGTCGGCGCGCAGAAACACGCGCTTATCCGCGCGGTTGGCGATGCGGTCCTTTATCTTGTTGGTCAGTTGGCTGGTGTCTTTCACTATGTCTCGACCAAAGAAGACATCCCCTTGGCGTGTGACTGCCACCACCAGCGCATCTTCCTTATCGGCGTCGGTCATCTGGTCAGGGTTATTGACCTCCGCGAGATCCACTGAAACGTCTCTCTGCAACATGGGCGTGATCACCATGAAAATGATCAGCAGCACAAGCATGACGTCCACCATGGGGGTAACGTTGATGTCCGAATTGACCTTTGCACCTTCGTCTCTGACTGAAATTGCCATACATTTCTCCTGAGGAGGCGGCCCGGCAAAAGCCGGGCCCGCAACTCAAATCGTCTTACGTAGGGCGGGTGCCCTCACTCGCCCAGCCGCGCTCAACGCGGCTTCGGCGAGAAGCTGACCCGACCTGAACTACCGGCGAACGCTTCTGCGTTTCAGGAAGTAATCGATCAGTTCGCTCGACGAGTTGTCCATCTCCACGTCGAACGCTTCCACGCGGCCGGTCAGATAGTTGAACATCATGACCGCCGGAATCGCAACCGCGAGCCCAATCGCTGTCGTCACCAACGCTTCTGAAATACCACCAGCGACCGCGCCTATACCGGTTCGTCCTCCCTGGGCTGTAATTTCCTTAAACGCGTTGATGATGCCGACGACCGTCCCAAACAGCCCGACGAACGGAGCTGTCGAACCGATCGTGGCCAAACCGCCCAGGCCGCGCTTCAGTTCGGCGTGGACAATGGCTTCGGTGCGCTCCAAGGCGCGCTTGGAAGCTTCAATGGTTTCACCGGGAATCTCGTTCGAATCCTGGTGGGCGCGGAATTCCATCAGGCCTGCGGTGACAACCTTGGCCAAGTGGCTCTTCTTATTGCGCTCCGCGACCTTGATGGCCTCGTCAATCTTGCCGTCGCGCAGCGCGCCGGCGACTGCCGGAGCAAAAGCGCGCGACTGTTTCCGGGCCGAGCTGAATGCCATGTAACGGTCAATCATCACGCCGAAAGACCAGCCCGACATGACGAACAGAATTCCGACCACGATCTTCGCCAGGATTCCCATCTGGTGCCACAGCGAAAGCAGGTCGAATCCTACTTGCTGGTCCTGCAGGAACATCGCCAGCGTGGGTACGTGTGTGAGTGTGTGCGCTGCTGCAATCATGAGTTGCTATTCCTCCTCGATAAAAACTTATGTTTACTGCTTACCTCGAAATCACAAAAGCCGCGCCTTCATACATACGGCTTCCTACGATCCAGTCAGGGTGAATTGCACGGTGACGGTGGTTTCCACCGCTACAGGCTCTCCGTTCAGAATGTACGGCCGATACCGCCACTGCTTCACTGCGTCGACGGCGGCTTGTATCAAGAGGGGGGGGCCGCTGACCACCTGCAACTTCTCAATAGCTCCCTCCTTGCTGATTTCCGCCTGCAATACCACGTTACCCTGCACGCGGGCCGTCTTCGCGATCGCCGGGTAAGTGGGCTTTACGTCTCTGATCTTCAAACCCGAAACCACACCCTGCGAAACGCGAACGCGGTCGGGGGTCTTCATCTTCGGAACGGGGGCGCTGGATCCGATAATCGAGCCCATCACTCCGCCCATCGTCCCGCCTGGCACGCCGCCGGGCACTCCACCCACGACGCCAGACATCTGCGGCGGCGGTGCCTCTTCCTCCTTGATGATTTCCACTTTCTTTGGAATCTTGGTCGGCGTGCGGAGTTGACCGTTGACGATATCGGTTTCCACCTTTTTAACGACATGCACTTCAGCCGGCGGTGGGGGAGGCGGCGGGGGCGGCGGGGGCGCAACCAGCGCCATCATGAGCTGCGCTTTCGGCAGCGCCTCGGTAAATAGAAGCGGGATCAGCACAAGAATCCCGACAACGATCGCTTCCAAAATGAATGCTGTCGTCGTGGTCCTGCCGCGCTTCGTTTTCAGTCTGTTACCAGATTCGATAAGGCTGTCCTCAAACATAGTCCTCTCCTGCGCACAGAGCTACGAAATGTTTTAGACACCAGCCAACAGCTAGTTGTTCCAACTTCAGTGGTCAGTTGCCAGCTGTCAGTGACCAGAACCAGCCACCGACAACCAATTATTTCCTGCCCTTGCCGGCCAGCACCGGTGCAGGCTTATTGCGGTCCTGCCGCGACTCCTGGTACGCCACTAAAATCGGTGCGGCGATCGCAATCGACGAATACGTCCCGATTAGGATGCCAATTACGAGGGCAAAGGAGAACCCGTGAAGAACTTCGCCGCCAAAAAGATACAACGCAAGTACAGTCAGGAATGTTAAACCCGCCGTCAAGATAGTTCGACTTAAAGTTTGATTGATGCTGCGATTTACGATTTCCGACAGCTTTTCGCGCCGCATTAATTTGAGATTCTCTCGAATGCGGTCGAAAACCACGATGGTGTCGTTATTGGAGTAGCCGATCAGGGTCAAAATGGCCGCTATCACCGTGAGAGATATAGGTTTATTCGTCAGCGAGAAGGCTCCTACGGTGATCAGGGTATCGTGAAAAACGGTAATCACTGCAGCCACGCCGTAGATCCATTCAAACCGGAACCCCAGGTACACCAACATGCCCGCGAGTGAATACAGCGTCGCCAGGATCGCCTGACGCTGAAGCTGTTGGCCCACCTGCGGCCCAACGATCTCTACCTGATAGACACCGAAATCGGAGAGAAAGTATCCAACCTGCAAAGCCGCGATCACAGCAGGATCGGCGACCCCTTTGAGGTCATCGAAACTCGCCAGCACGCCGCCTTTCGTCTTGTCGCGGAAGCTGGTGATCTGCTGCGCGATATCGGAGTAGCGCTTCTCGGCGTCGGTTGCGACATGTAGCGGGTCTTTGTCCAGCAGGTCTTTGGCAATCCCGATCGAGCTGCTATTGTTCAGGTCTTTTTTGCCGGAAACGGTATTCGTTTCCAGCGCCGCCACAATCTGCGCCCGGGCCAGATCCAGTGTCTTCTCGTTCGTCTCCCGCTCGGAGACGTCAATCAACCGTTCATTGCTGCCCGGCTGGCCCAGCGGCTGAATACTGGCATTGCGCAGTCCGGCTTTATCCATGTCAGCGCGGATTTTCCCATCGTCCGGCGTATGCGAAAACTTTACGTACACCAGGGTGCCGCCGCGAAAATCCACGCCCAGCGGAATGCCATGCCAAAACAGCATGGAAAGCACTCCCGCCACGCTGAACACCAGCGAAAACGCAATGAAGTACCACTTCTTGCTTAAGAAATCTATGTTTGAGTTCTTAAAAAATTCCACGCTTCAAAAACCCTCGTCGTCCGTCGTACGTCGTCCGCCGTACGCTCGTCCGTTTTGCGAACGACGAACGACCAATGACGTACGACGCTCTTAAATGCTTAATGCTTCTCCCACCGGCTTCCGGGCCAACACCCAATCAAAAATCGTCCGCGACACAAAAACCGCCGTAAACAGGTTGGCGAATAATCCGATGACCAGGGTTGTCGCAAATCCCTTTACTGGCCCGGTCCCGAAGATGAAAAGAATTGCTGCTGAAACAATGGTCGTCACGTGCGTATCCACGATCGTGATCCACGCGTGGCCAAATCCCTGGTCAACCGCCGATGGCGCGGTCTTGCCGTTGCGCAGCTCCTCGCGAATGCGCTCAAATATCAGCACGTTGGAGTCCACCCCCATACCGACCGTCAGAATGACTCCGGCGATACCCGGCAAAGTCAGGGTTGCCCCAATGAATCCGAGAACTCCAAGCAGGATGATGAGATTCAGAATCAGAGCAACGTCAGCGTTCACACCCGCTGCCCGGTAGTAGATCAACATGAACACCAGAACGGCGATCATGCCAACAATGGCAGCACGAACACCCGACCGGATCGAATCCGCGCCCAGGGACGGCCCGACTGTGCGCTCCTCTAGATAAGTAATGCCGGCGGGTAGCGCCCCCGAATTTAGAACAAAGACCAGGTCCTTCGCGGTCTGGTCGGTAAATCCACCATGAATACTCACCTGGTCATGAATCTGCTCTTCTATGGTTGCAGCTTCGCGAACTTTCTTGTTGAGGACTACGGCGAGCTTTTCCTGGACGTGGGCCCCCGTGAATTGCGCGAACTTCTTTCCGCCTTCGTTGGTGAGATTGAAGACCACCGAAGGCTGCCCGGTGGTCTGATCGGAGCTGACGCTCGCGCCTTGCTGCCGCAGATCGCGCCCTGTAACTACTGAAGATCGGGTGACTGCGTACCACTCTCCTGTATCACTGGAAGAACGCGTCACCACGCTGCTCGGCAAGATCAGACTGTCGTCATTCTGGTGCGCCGCGCGCGCTTCCTGCTCGCTGGCGTAAGGACCACCGAGCACCAGCTTGATCTCTAACAATGCAGTCTGAGAAAGCAGGTCCTTGATGCGATCAGGATCATCCACGCCCGGGAGCTCCATCAGAATCTGATACTTCCCCAGACCGTGCCGCTCGACTGGCACCTCTTTTACGCCCAGCTCATCGATGCGATTACGAATCGTCTCGATGGCTTGATCCACCGCCCCTTCTTTCAGTTGATTCAAGTTCTGGGGCTTCATCGTGACTGTCCAGGAGTTCTCAGGGCCCGCCGCCAGGTCATAGTCCGGCAACTTGGCCTGGACGGTTTCCTGAAGTTGAGATCTCGACTCCGGCGAGACGCCTTTGATAACGATTTGGTCAGGACGGTTCGTAGCGTCAGGCTTGGTGATTTCGCTGTAGGTAATCTTTCCGCTCTTAAAGGCAGCCTTCAGGCTCTCGATGTCGTTGTCGGTCGTGTAATTGACGGCGTCATTGACCTGAACTTGCAGAATCAGGTGCGTGCCGCCCTTGAGATCGAGCCCGAGGGTAATGCCGTGCCGCATAGGCGATGGGGACACCAGTGCATTTGCCAGCGCGTCGCCGGAGAGCCCTGACGGGATTCCGAAAATCCCGTACAGAAACAGCAGCACGGCACCGAAAATGATTCCGACTTTCCAGCCTAGATTCTTGTTCATGACACTACTCAGTTTCGAGTTTCATGTTTCAAGTTTCTGGTTTAGGGGACGATGCGAGGTGCTCGAAACCCGAAACCTGAAACTCGAAACTTATTTCTTCTCTCCCTCTTCCGGGGTCGTCACCGCCGCCACCGACGCCCGGCTGACCTCGATCCGCAGATTGTCGGGCGGCACGCGCAGATGAACGTAGTCATCCTTCAAAGCCACGATAGTGCCGCGAATGCCGCCGGTTGTCGTGACTTTGTCACCGGTCTTCAGATCGTTCAGTACGGCCTGCCATTTCTTCTGGCGACGCTGCTGCGGCAGAATCATCACCACGTACAGGAGTCCGATGAAAACAATGGGGATGAGGAGAGTGCCGCCGAGCGCGCCCGGGCTGCTGCCCGCCTGCAACAACATGAGACTGTATATATGCATTTGGATGCTGGTTCCCGCGTTCACAATCGCAGTCGCCTCGGGGCTCGAATGGCCCCGGCGTATTTACGGTCCGCTGCGATGGATCGCGGGATAATTCAGAACCGGACGTTTACTACTAGGTACAACCTGGGATGGCAACCCGAGCTAGTGCCGCAACAGCGGTCAGTTAAGAATCGCGCGCATTCCCAAGTCAAATAGAATGCCGGACGCGCTGCATAGTGTCAAGGTAGAAACTCAGGTTGTGGATGGTATTTAGGACTTGTGCAAGCACCTCGTTCGCCGCATAAATATGACGCAGATAGGCGCGCGAATAGCGACAGCACACCCGGCATGAGCAGTTTGGATCGAGCGGGCCTTGATCGTCGGCGTAGCGCTTCTGCTTGATTGAGATTTTCCCTTCTGACGTGTAAAGCAGCCCGTGCCTTGCCGCCCGTGTCGGGAGGACGCAGTCCATCATGTCGATACCAAGCCGCGCATACTCCTCGATTTCTTCGGGGGTTCCCACGCCCATCAGATAGCGGGGTTTGTCTTTGGGCAGGTGCTCGAGCGTGCTTTCGACGATCTCGCGAGTGAGGTTTCGCGGCTCGCCAACGCTCAGCCCGCCGATCGCGTAGCCGTCAAAGCCGATTTCGATGGTTCGCTCGGCGGATTGTTTGCGCACCGCGTGGTCCATCCCGCCTTGAATGATGCCGAACAACGCTTGGGTCTTATCAGAACACGTAGGCCCGGGTGCCCCCACCCGGGCAGGCGAGCTCTGCTCGCGGGTCGCCGCGCCTAGCGCGGCTGGGCGGGTGAGGCCACCCGCCCCTACGTGATTTGTCGTTTCCTGATGGCTGATGGCTGACGGCTGATAGCTCCCCCACGGCACCTCTCTCTTGTGCTGCTCAAAATATCTCTTGCTCCGCTCCGCCCACCGCAGCGTCATCTCCATCGAAGCCCGCGCGCGCGCCGCATCCGCCGGATACTCAGTGCACTCATCAAACGCCATGATGATGTCGGCACCCAAGCCGATCTGAGCCTCGATCGCCTGCTCCGGGCCCAGAAAATGTGACGATCCGTCCAGATGAGAACGAAACGTAACGCCCTCTTCCGTGACTTTCCGCAGATCGCTCAGGCTGAAAACCTGAAATCCCCCCGAATCTGTCAGGATCGCCCTCGGCCAGGACATAAAGCGATGCAGCCCGCCGAGCTGGCGGACCTGCTCGATCCCTGGCCGCAGATAAAGGTGATAGGTGTTTCCGAGCAGAATCTCGACCCCAAGTTCTTCAAGCACGTCCTGGGGCACGCCTTTGACGGTCGCCTGCGTGCCGACCGGCATGAAGACGGGGGTTTCGACTTCGCCGTGCGGCGTTTTCAGGCATCCCCGCCGCCCGGTCCCTTTCGCTGCCGCAATTTCAAAGTGGAGAGCCATGCCATCGCCGTCGCGAGAGTTCCTCTGTGCTCCTCTGTGTCTCTGTGGTTAAAGGTTTTGAAAGCAGATCAACCACAGAGGGCACAGAGTTACACAGAGGAGTGATTCTAATGTAACGACGGAGTTGGCTTTGGGATCAAGACTCAGACGAGATTCAGGATTTCCGCCTCGATCTGACCGCCTCGCACGATTAATCGTCCAAGTGAGACCGGCAGCTTGAACCGCCGCGGCCCTGCGCTCCCTGGGTTGAAGTACAGCACCCCATGCTTCGTTTCCTGCTTGGGAACGTGACTGTGCCCGTAGATGACGGCGGCGAATCCGGCCGCTTGGGGCTTCAAATCAAGCTCGTCCAGAATGTGAAGCACATAGATGGAGGAGCCTTCGACGTCCAGCACATTTGTCTGTGGAATATTCCGGGCCCAATCTTTATCGACGTTACCGCGAACGGCCGTAACCGGCGCGATCTCTTTCAAGCGGTCAAGAATCTCTGGATCCTCAATATCGCCCGCATGAATGATGTAATCCGATCCCTGCAGCGCAGCCAGCGCCTCGGGCCGCAGCAGTCCGTGCGTATCGGAGATTACGCCAACGATGGTCATCTCAAAGTTTTTCTCAGCGATCTCGGCGTTGCCTCTGCGTCCTCTGCGGTTAAAGGCTCTCTCAAAAGATCTTAACCGCAGAGGTCGCGGAGAAAATCCGCCGAGATCGCTGAGAAAAGCAGCTACTTCGCCGGCACTACCGGCAAGATCACCGCCGACGGATGCTCGGCATCGTGCAAAACGACGTTTGTCGCCGTCACGAACTGATCGGTCCCCACGCCGCTTTTGATGTATCGCGTCTCGCCGGTGTTCAGATTGCGATCGAACCGCGGGAAGTTGCTGCTCGAAACCTCCAGCCGCAGCACATGTCCTTTTTTAAACACATTGCTGGTCGCCCAAAGATCGATCGTGAATTTGTAAACCTGGCCGGACGTCATCAACTCCGGCGTTTCGCGTGAATCTCGATACCGCGCGCGAACGATTCCTTCGGCAATGTTCTGCGCAAAGCCATTCGGCCAGACATCCACCAGCTTTCCCGTGAAGTCCGTGTCCACCGCCGAAGACTTCGCGTAAAGCTCCAGCGAAATCGGGCCGGTAACTTCTAGGTCTTCACTCAGAGGCGGAGTCGAGTACACCAGCACATCGCCGCGTCCTTCCGCCGGCCGCTGATCGCGTGGTCCCGCCGGCCATCGCTGGCCTTCGCAGCACAACCAGCCGCCAATCGTCGGCACTGGATGCGCCGGATCGTAAACAAATTGATCAGACGGTTCTTTGCTTGCTGCGGTCACCGAAAGCTTGCCGTCTCCACGCATCGAGTTCGCTTTCCCGCCCGAGTGCAGAAAATATTTCGTGCTCTTTGCGCGCGCCAGCGGCCAGTCATCTTCGTGCCGCCACTGGTTCGCGCCCATCACAAAAATGTTGACCGGCTTGCCGGAGGCGAATTCGTTCTTTGCCCCTTTAAACAAGTAGTCGTACCAGTCCAGCGTCGTGTCCTCGCCGTGGTCTTCAGCCGCAGGCCCGAAATCCACGTCGCCGATCTTGCGGCCGCCACCGGCATGACCGCCAATGATCACTACCATCTGCTGGCCTTTTCTGGCATCCTCGCTCCCGCCGTGGTCCCGTATTCCTTCGTAGTTCCGCAGCGAGCCTCCGAGGAACAGGTCGTACCACGCCGCCACATGCAGCGCCGGCACTTTGATATCGGCGAAGTGTTCTTCAATCGAGAGCGCCTTCCAGTAATCGTCATAACTCGGATGCGCCAGCCAATCGAGGAAGTACGGCGCCACATTCGCATTGGAACCGAGATCGGGGCGCTTCTCCAGGTTGAGAATCGGATAATTCGTCAGAGGCAAAGTCCAGATCCCGCCGACCGGGTCATTCTGGCCGCCGACTTTTCGCTCGTATGCATTCTGGGAAAGCCCGGATGTCCAGTCTTCATCGAACCACTGCGCGAAAGCGCCGCCGGTGTAAGTCCAGTTCTCGTGATAATTGCTCGCGGTGACAACCGGAAGAATCCCGGCGAGATGCGGCGGATGGGAAATGGCGGCCAGCATCTGGGTCGCGCCGACGTATGAGCCACCGAACATTCCGACGCGGCCATCGGAGTAGGGCAGCGCGGCGACCCATTCAACCGTGTCGTAGCCGTCGTTGATCTCGTTCTTGAAAACGTACCACTCGCCGTCCGACGAGTAGCGGCCGCGCACGTCCTCGGCCACCACCACGTATCCCTTCGCTGCCGCCTTGATGCCGAACTCCACCTCGTTGTCCTTGTTGTAGGGTGTTCGCGTCAGCAGGACAGGAAATCTTCCGTCGGCGTTCGGTCGATAAATGTCCGCGTGGAGCGTGACGCCGTCGCGCATCTTTATCGTGACGTTACGTTCGTATTTGACTGAGTACTGATCGGCGGCGAAAACACGAGCTGTGAACGACAGCAAGAGCACTGCAATTGCGGGCACAAACTTGCATTGGATCATCGGCGGCCTCCGGGAAGCAATTGAGCAAAAGAGATTATCAGATGTGCCAGCCATTTCTGGGGTGTTACGGCATCCGCTGACTTTCGAGGCCTGCTCAGGAATCGCCCCACGATGTCATCCCGAGCGAAGCGCGATTTGAGCGGAGCGAAATCGCGCGTAGTCGAGGGACCTTGTGTCTGGTCGCCACCCAATCAGCACGAGGTCTGTTGTACGGCTCACAATACCGCTAGGGTTTGAGCCTTCTCTGTCCCCTCTGTGACCTCTGCGGTCAAAGCTTTTCGCAGACCTAAACGACAGAGGACACAGGGGCGCACAGAGAACACTCTGCGCTGATAAAATTCTGGTTCCGGTTGTTACCAGCTCCATCCGAGGTCCCCATGTCCAAGCCCATTCAACGCGCGATTCTCAGTGTCACCGATAAGACCGGCCTTGCCGATTTTGGCCGCAAGCTTTCCAGTATGGGAGTCGAACTGATCTCCACCGGCGGCACCGCGAAGCTGCTGCGCGACTCCGGCATTCCGGTCAAAGACATCAGCGACCTCACCGGCTTCCCGGAAATGCTCGATGGTCGCGTGAAGACCTTGCATCCCAAAGTGCACGGCGGAATTTTGCATCGCCGTGAAGATCCGCAGCACGTGGCCGCCGTCGCCGAGCACGGTATTCAGCCGATCGACATGGTGGTCGTCAATCTTTACGCATTCGAGAAAACTGCTGCCAAGCCCGATGTTCACTTCGAAGAACTGGTTGAGAACATCGATATCGGCGGGCCTTCGATGATCCGCTCAGCGGCCAAGAATTTCGCTGATGTTGCGATTGTGACCTCGCCTTCCGACTACGAGGCGATCGCAAGTGAAATGGCACAGTCCGGCGGCTCCCTATCGCAACACACCAAGTGGCGGCTGGCTCAAAAGGCATTCGCCACCACCGCAGCATACGATTCAGCAATTGCTTCGACACTCGAGCGAGTGAGCGCAAACGGCAACTTCAGCCTGAAACCGGCAGGAGGGTTCCCAGAAAAACTTCGGCTCTCATTCACAAAAGTGAGCGACCTGCGTTATGGAGAAAATCCTCACCAGAAGGCCGCCATGTACTCCGATGGCTCCGGCACCGGCGTTGCCAACGCGAGGCAGGTGCAGGGCAAGGAGCTCTCCTACAACACCATCGTCGACCTGCAAGCCGCGTGGGACCTGGCGCAGGAATTCGAAGAGCGGGTGTGCGCGATCATCAAGCACACCAACCCATGCGGGACCGCAACTGGCAAGACTTTGGCGGAAGCGTACAAGCGAGCCCTCGAGTGCGACCCGGTTTCGGCCTTCGGCGGAGTGATAGGCGTCAATCGTCCCGTCGATGTCGCCGCTGCAGAGGAGATGGCCAAGCTGTTTCTCGAAGTGATCGCAGCGCCGTCGTTCGATAAAGATGCGGTGGAGAAATTTTCCGCAAAGAAGAATTTGAGACTCGTTGAGATCACCGACTCCCAGCAAAAGTGGGTTCTGAAAAATGTGTCTGGTGGAATGCTGGTGCAGGATGCGGACCTGCATCAACTGAAAGAATCGGATCTGAAGGTCGTTACCAAGCGCGCTCCAACTCCGGAAGAAAAACGCGCGCTGCTCTTCGCCTGGAAAGTCTGCAAGCACGTGAAGTCGAATGCCATTCTCTACTCCCGCGACGGCCAGACCGTAGGTGTAGGCGCCGGGCAGATGAGCCGCGTGGATTCCTGCCGCATCGGGGCGCAAAAAGCGGTGCTTCCGCTGAAAGGAACAGTTGCCGCGTCAGACGCGTTCTTCCCATTTCCTGACGGAGTGGAAGAGATCGCCAAAGCTGGAGCCACGGCAATCATTCAGCCCGGCGGATCGGTCCGCGATCAGGAAGTGATCGAGGCGGCAGACAGGTTAGATTTGGCGATGATCTTCACGGGGATACGCCACTTCCGACACTAAAAGTCATTTCACC
>JBKPSP010000146.1:0-5084 GCA_046735175.1 Acidobacteriota bacterium | reverse complement strand
GGGTGAATCACTCTGTAACCGAGGAGATTGCCCGCATTTATTTGAATGAGGCGTTCGCCGACGGGTTCAAGTCGGCGGATGTTCTGCTCCTGGGGTGCACGCATTATCCGCTGCTCAAGCCGGTGCTGCATCGGGTTGCGCCTCAGGGTGTGATCCTCGTGGATTCGGCGGAATCGACCGCGGGGGCTGTTCGAGATTGGGCCCAATCCTCTGCAGCCAACGAGCGCCGCTCCACGAGTGAAGACAATCAGATCAGATTCTTTGTGACGGACTCGACCGAAAAGTTCAAGCGTCTAGGAAAGCTATTTCTTGGACGAGACATCACGGAGATTGCTCACGTGGATTTGAAGGAGTGAGCAACGAAATCTCTCCCGCCCGCTTTCGCGGACGGGTTCGGAATGACAACTTTGGAGGGGATCAGTACAGCCTGAACTGTACTTCCACGTTGATGGCGACTGCTACGGGCTTGCCGTCTTTCATGGCGGGCTCGAACTTCCACTGATTGACCGCCTGAATGGCCTTTTCGTCGAGGCCTAATCCCAGACTGCGCCCGATCTTGATGTCCCGAGGCTTGCCATCCGGGCCAACGATCAAGCTCAAAACGCAGACGCCCTGATATTTGGCTTTGCGGGCCTCTTCTGAGTATTCGGGGTCGGGTGCGAAGATGGCCTTCGGCGCACTGACACCACCGCCCACTCGGAATACGCCGCCGCCGATACCACCGCCGCGGCCTTCACCGACTCCAGGGCCGGTCCCTACGCCGATGCCGCCACCGCTACCGGAACCGATTCCGGCACCGGATCCGGTACCGTTCGAAGGCGGACCGGACGGCATAGGCGCCATCGGATTACCCAAGTTCGGCGCGTTGTAAGCCAACTTCACTTGCGGGGGAACCACGACTGTCGGTTCAACCGCGAGCTTGGGATGATCGTTCCGCACTACAATGGCGGGCGGAGTGATCTGCTGCAGCGACTGCTTTGGCAGTTTACCCTTTGGCGCTTCAAATTTGTCGCGGTCGCCCCCACCGCCGCCGCCGGCCACGGGCTTGGGCGCGGGCTTCATCACCGGCACTTCTGACGGGAGGAAAATCTCTGTCACCTGCTTCTTTGCTTCCTGCACCACCGGCTTTGCAAAGTACGCGCTGATGGCCAGGATAGCAGCAAGTCCCACGATGTGCGCGATGCTTGTGAGCGCAGCGCTGGCCTTCTTATGGCCGTAAAAACCCCAGATATCGCGCACTGGAACCGGCTTCGAAGTCAGCACCAGCGGCGGGAGCTTTTCCGGGAAAAAGGTGTCCTTGAAATTTTGACGAAGCGAAGCCCACAACGATGGATCTGAGCCTTTCGGCATTAACAGATTCAGTTCGGGTTCCCGTTCGGCGGATTGCGGTGGTTTGAATTCCAATGTTGCCATATGTTACCCGAGTTGCTGGTTGGTCGCCACTCCTGTCCTATACCTGATGAGCAGCTTTCCGGCCAAGTTGCATGCCCGCGAACCGGATTCGTAAAGCCTTCTCTGCTTTCAGGTTAGACAGCGGCTGAGGCACCAGCCAACCTATTGCAATTAGATGCCTGCACTCGGGAAACGTAACCTTACAAAAATTGTACACGCGCGACGGGTAGATTTCACACGGAATCGGGCGTCAGGCGTCAGGCTTCAGTTAAGGACTCGCTCGTGTGCTGGAATTTCTTTGGCGCGTGTCTGCAATTTTGAATTCTGGTGCCTGAAGCCTGACGCCTGAGGCCTGACGCCGCTTGGTGCCTGACGCCTGACACTCATCACCCGTATAATGCAATCTCAACCACATTGGAGAGACCGAACGGCGTGCCGCTGGACCTGAAGTCCACCATCAATCTACCCAAAACCGCCTTCCCCATGAAGGCGAATTTGCCCCAGAACGAGCCAAAAATGCTCGACCGGTGGGAGCAACTGCGCCTTTATGAGGCCATTCGCCAAGCGCACAAAGGCGAACGAAAATACATCCTGCACGACGGCCCGCCTTATGCAAATGGCCCCATCCACCTGGGTCATGCGCTCAATAAGTGCCTGAAGGATTTCGTGGTCAAGTCGAAAAATATGGCCGGGTTCGACGCACCATACATCCCCGGCTGGGACTGCCACGGTCTGCCCATCGAGATCAAAGTTGACCAGCAGTTAGGCGGAAAAAAGTTGCAGATGAAGGCACTCGACGTGCGCCTCGAGTGCCGTAAGTACGCCGAGAAATTTCTGAACTTGCAGCGCGAGCAGTTCAAACGCATCGGCGTGCTGGGACGGTTCGAGAGGCCCTACTCGACCATGACTCCCGAGTATGAGTCGGTTGTCATTGCAACTTTTTACAAATTCTTTGAAGACGGTTTCGTCTATAAGGGCCTGCGTCCGGTCTATTGGTGCTGGCACGACCGAACGGCACTGGCCGAAGCCGAGGTCGAGTACGAGACGCATACCAGCCCGG
Organism: Acidobacteriota bacterium; assembly: GCA_046735175.1. Classification (GTDB taxonomy): domain Bacteria; phylum Acidobacteriota; class Terriglobia; order Terriglobales; family Acidobacteriaceae; genus Gp1-AA145. The sequence goes on along the minus strand of JBKPSP010000146.1, from coordinate 2,632 downwards.
CGATTTTCGTACGTTACCGCATGCAATCGGATCTGCGGACCGTCGATCCAGCGTTGGCGGATACGCGTATCACAAAAGACAAACCTGTTTATACCATCATCTGGACCACGACTCCGTGGACGCTGCCGGCCTCGATGGCGGCAGCGTTTCATCCGCACGAGGAATACGTTGCGCTCGAAGCGGCCGACGCCATCTACATCGTGGCCGAGAAGCTGGCAAAGTCCGTCGCGGAAAAGTGCGGTTTTGCGCATGCGCCCGTGATCGCAAAATTCCTCGGCAGCGCGATGGAACACACGTACTTCTACCATCCGTTCCTTCCGTGGGAGCGCCGCAAAATTCTGGGTGTGCTGGCTGACTACGTCACCATGGATACCGGCACCGGCGTGGTCCATACGGCGCCTTCCCATGGTGCGGAGGACTTTGGCACAGGGCAGCGCTACAAGCTCGACGCAAACTGCGATGTCGATGCCAGCGGACGAATCCGCAATGGACTTCCCGAGTACGACGGCCTTCAGATCTTTAAGGCGAACGAACCGATCATCGAACTCCTGAAGTCACGCGGCGCGCTGCTGCATGCAGAAAAACTCGAGCACTCGTATCCGCACTGCTGGCGCTGCCACAATCCCGTGATCTTTCGTGCAACCGAACAATGGTTTATTTCCATGGAAACCCCGATGCCGGGTGGCACCTTCCGTTCGCGCGCCTTGGAAGACATCAAGAAAGTGAAATGGGACCCGGCGTGGGGCGAAGAGCGCATCTCCAACATGGTCGAGACCCGCCCCGACTGGACTATCTCTCGTCAACGCGTCTGGGGCGTGCCAATTGCAGTTTTCGCATGCAATGGCTGCAATCAGCCGTTAAATGATCGGGGTGTAAATCGCAAGGTAGTTGACCTGTTCGCGAAATCCGGCGCGGACGCATGGTACACCGAGGAAGCCGACGGCCTGGCGTCCGGAGCGAAATGTCCAAACTGCGGTGGAACGGCCTTCACAAGAGAGACGGACATTCTGGACGTCTGGTTCGAGTCGGGCTGCAGCTACCTGGTCGAAATTGGCAAGGAGCCGGATTATCCCTGGCCTTCAGACTTGTACCTCGAAGGCGGCGATCAATATCGCGGATGGTTCATGTCTTCCCTGCTCTGCTCGATCGCGGCGCGCGGCAGCACTCCGTATAAAGGCGTCGTCACTCCTGGCTGGACGCTCGATGAGCAAGGTCGGGCGCTTTCGAAATCTCGCGGCACTGATGTTGACCCCGTCGACATTGCCAACCGCCTGGGCGGAGAAATTGTCCGTCTGTGGGTCGCGTCCGTCGATTTCCGCGAGGATGTCGTCGGTTCCGAAAAGCTGATGCAACGCACCGCCGAAACCTATCGCGACATCCGCAACAAATTGTTTCGTTACGTTCTCAGCAATCTGTTTGACTTCGATCCTGCGCGCGATGCGGTGGCGTTCGAACAACTGCGGCCGGTTGACCAGTACATTCTGCGCCAAACCAGCGCTCTGGCCGACGATGTCGTCCGCTGGTACGACGAGTTTGCCTTTCACAAGATCTATCAGCGAGTGAATAACTTCGTAATCGTGGAGCTGAGCGCGTTTTATGTGGACGTAGTGAAGGACAGGCTTTACACCTTCGCGCCCAAATCAGCCGGGCGCCGCGCCGCCCAGACGGCATTGTGGCGGATTGGCGAGGCATTGACCCGCCTGCTCGCGCCCATCATGAGCTTCACCAGTGACGAAGCATGGCAATACCTGCCGAAGCTCGAATCGCGCCCCACCAGCGTGCACATGGCGAGGTTTCCTACCGCCGCAGAGATCCTCGGCGGCGACTCGATCCCGAAAGAGGATGCGCAGCAGAAATCGGACTGGACGATGCTTCTGTCGATCCGGGAGCAGGTGTTGAAGCCGCTCGAAGAGGCGCGCGCCAAAGGCGAGATCGGCAAGAGCCTGGAAGCTCAAGTGAAGCTGACCGCCTCCGATCCGCTCTACGCTGTTCTTGCCCGTCACCAGGACGATCTGCGCTACCTGTTCATTGTGTCGCAGGTTTCGCTCGAACACGGCTCAGGAAACGGCAGCGGCAGCTTGCAGGTGGAAATCACCCGCGCTGCCGGAGAGAAGTGCGAACGCTGCTGGAATTATTCGACCAGAGTTGGTGAAGACGCGAAATATCCGACCGTCTGCGAGCGATGCGCGCCTGTCCTTCACGAACTGGACTCCGACCCAGGAGCATCGAAAAGCTAAACCGCATGCACGGCCATCGCATCATCCGTAAACTGCATTTACTGATCGCGCTGGCGGTGTTCCTGCTTGATCGATTCACCAAACGCCTGGTTGCGCGAGACATCTCTCTGCATGACAGCATCACGGTCATCAAGCGGGTCTTCTACATTACCCACGTTGAGAATCAGGGCGCAGCGTTTGGGCTTTTCAACGATTCTCCGTCGGAATGGAAGATTGCGTTGCTGGTGCTGTTTTCCATCATCGCCCTGGTGATTGTTGCCGCCCTGCTCTGGCGCAGCAGTCACACGATGACGGCAACGGCAATCGGCCTTTCCCTCATTCTCGGTGGCGCTCTGGGAAATTTGTGGGATCGGCTGCTGAAAGGCCGGGTCGTGGATTTTCTTCTCGTCTATATC
>JBKPSP010000145.1:0-7310 GCA_046735175.1 Acidobacteriota bacterium | reverse complement strand
CCTCAGGCCGGTCACGCCTCGTCCATTGCTGCGCGATCCACTCAGAGCTTCAGCGATCAGCTTCTGCTGGTGCTCCCGCAGCGACTGGCGAATGATGCGCTCTCCCTCGCTTCGGGCGTCATCGTCACTGAGCGAGCGCAGGTCCGCTGAAAAACGCCCCAGCAAGCGCTGTCGCACGTAAGGATGCAACTGCGCTTCAAGATCAGGCCAATTCACGTCGTGGCAACCAATTACGAGTGCCTCGAATTGGTGCCGCTCGACTGCCTGCTTCAGAAAATCCGCGACTCGCTGATAATGGCGCCTGACCTCATCATCGGAGTGCCTCTCAGCATGGCCCGCATCGTAACCGGCGTAGCCATCACTGCGGCTTCGGCGGGATTGAGTTGTCGTGAATTCCGATTGCTCACGCATCTCTTCGAACTGTATCTCCAGGAAACGCGCCGAGTGCCGATCGACAAGCCCAACCCAATGACGCGGATATTCCGAAAAAACCGCCGCCAGCGGCTTGAGATGAAACCTGCGGTTCACAAACAGCCTGCTGGGGAGAGCAACCGGCGGAAGATCAAACTCTTTCCACACGCCCTGTTGGCCGCACGCGAATACAGCTTTGCCCCGCGCCTGGTTGCCGTGCAGGCTTTCAGCCAGCCTGAGTGCCCTGTCGAGATCTTCTATAGCTTTGCGATTCCGTTCCTGTAGCTGCAATTCCCGAAGTGCGTTCTTGATCAGGTCCTTTGCGAGGATAGCTTCTTCTCGGTGCGACTTGTCACGCGGAACACCGGGGTGAAAGTAAAAGCTGATGGCGAGTTCACCATCACCTCGGCATTCAAATGACGCCAACTGACGCAGTTCTTCACGAGAAATCATTGCTCACTCCATAGGCTTTTAGTCAGTCCCAATCTGCTGCAGTGATTTTTCTTTAAAAGAATCCTCAAGTGATACAGATTGTTTGAGCTTTTCGCGGGCCGCCCGGATTGACTGCTCCACTTGGGGCGCAGATCTGTCGGTGATGGCAGCAATCTCATCCAGCGAAAAACCTTCGATCGCGTACAGAATGAACGCTTCCCGGTCCTGCCGAGCTGCAGCATGCAAGCCATATTGAACGAGGGCGATCATTTCATCCGAATAGGCGATCTCCTCCGGGGTCGCGACACGGCGATCGGCAATGCTGCTTTCAGCCGTCAATGAGTCATCGGGCTGATGGAACTGCAAACGCGTTTCATCACTGGCCAATTCATTGCGGCCCTTACGCATCGTTTCCAGGTGCACGTCCTGAGTTTCTTCCGCAAGAGAGGCTTCAAATTCGTCCATCGCGCGAATAGCAAGCCGATAGAGCCACGGCTCGATCCCAATGCGGTCCGGCTTTTCATGGCTCTCATCCAGCGCACGGGCAACCGCCTCATCGAGCACCTCGTCCCAAATCAACAGTTCTGGTTCCAATTGACCCGAAGCTTCGCGAAACGCGATTTCCCGTTCCACGTAGATGCGCAGCCTCCGGAAATTGGCATTCACAAACGAGCGTATGTCATCGCTCGACGCAGTTAACGGCGGGACAGCAGCAATCGTCTGCTCAAACGGCACCTCGTGCACGCGACGTCCATTAGCAGAGCCGCGGCGGTTCCAGCGATGCGAATGGCGCAACAGGTCCTTGTGCCGGCCGACCTGATTCAGCAGATCGTCAAATGCAGACTTGATCGCTGACGTCGGAGACAAAGCCGATTGCTGCACCGCCATCTGTCCCGAGGGAAGCCGCAAATTCAGCGAAACCGTAGTGCCTGCCCGTGCCGAATTTTCTTCCAGGGATCCCTTGAGATGAACCAACTCGGGCCTGAACACTTGCAGCCGCTTCTGCAGCTTTGCTGTCCAGTGCTGAATTTCTTTTTCTATGTCGGGAGTTTTCGGGACTTTGTAACTGACGTGAACATTCATGCGCGCCTCGATACGGGAGGAGGTCCCGTGAAGCCTTGCAAGGCGATTCTACACCTGCCATGCCGTTGGAAAGCAAAATCCTATCGCGAACGGCGCGGTAATTTTCAATTCCAACCTTAGAACGTCTGGGGGATGTCCCTGAGCGTGAGCAACTCGCCTTCTCGCTGGACAGTCTAACGTTTGATGGGCAAGGCTCGTCCGAACTCAACCAATTTATTTCAATTTTTGTTGTTGCTGGTCGCGGTTGCTCTCCAACCTGCTTGCGGTGGAGGCCCGATGAGTCACAGCACCGGCAGCGGAACCATTCCACGTGCGACCCACGTCTTCTTGTTGGTGGAAGAAAACCATTCCTATGGCACCGTCATAGGCAACCCGATGATGCCCTATACGAATTCGCTGGCACAGCAATATTCGTTGGCAGCTTCCTACTACGCCAATGTCCACCCTTCGCTCCTGAACTACTTCATGTTGACCGTGGGGCAGACAATCGCCGACGACGATACCTACACTGGGACGGTGAGCGCAGATAATGTTGTCCGCGCCCTCACTGCAGCCGGAAAAACCTGGAAGGCTTACGCTCAGTCGTTGCCGAATCCAGGACACACAGGAGCTAGCGTCTACCCTTATGTAAGAGACCACAATCCATTCGCCTACTTCGACGACGTGCTCAAAGATCCGGCTCAGGCCGCGAATATAGTGCCATTTACTCAGCTCTCTGCTGACATTCAGAATAATTCCCTGCCCGACTACGGCTTCATAATTCCCGACGTAAAAAACGACGGTCACGACTGCCCGCCGGGAATGACGGCCTGCGCAGATGTCCACAAAATTAAGCAGGTAGACAAGTGGGTACAAAAAAATGTCGCTCCATTGATTTCAAGCCCAGCCTTCGCGAATTCGGTTCTGATTTATACGTGGGATGAGAGCGTGGTGACGGACACCGTAAATGGCGGCGGGCACGTAGCAACCATCCTAATTGGCGATCCAGTGCGGAAGGGATATCAGTCAAGCACAACCTATCAGCACCAGAGCACGTTGAAGCTGACAATGCAGCTCCTCGGAGTCAAGGACTTTCCCGGGGCCGCCGCTACTGCGCCAGACATGACTGAATTTTTCTAAACAGCTACCGTCACCGAGGTTTCTGTCCGAGTCACCGGGCGATAGAGGGTATCGCGCTCGACCGGTTCTCGCCCGGCGTCTGTGATTAGCCGAACCAACTCCTGCCGCCGCATTCCTTGAGGTGTAGCGGCGCCGGCATCGTGATAAATCTTCTCCTCGATAACCGTGCCGTCCAGATCGTCTGCGCCAAAACGTAACGCGATCTGCGCGATCTTCGGCGTAAGCATCTGCCAGTACGCTTTAATATGCGGGAAGTTGTCGAGCACCAGGCGGCTGACGGCAATCTGTTTGATATCGAGCATTCCGGTGGTTCGGGGCAAGTGCTCGAGCGGAGTATTGTCCGGATGAAACGCGAGCGGAATGAAAGTTTGGAAGCCGCCGGTTTCGTCCTGCAATGAGCGCAGCTTCAGCAGGTGGTCAACCCGGTCTTCGTCGTTTTCGACGTGTCCATACAGCATGGTGGCATTGGACCTCAGGCCCAGATTGTGCGCGGTGCGCGCGGTTTCCAGCCACTGATCGCCGTCAATCTTGTGATCGCAAATGATATGCCGTACACGATCGGCAAAAATTTCCGCGCCGCCGCCAGGAAGCGAATCCACGCCGGCGGCTTTCAGCTGAGCAAGCGTTTCGGGAATCGAGAGCTTGGCGCGCTTCGCCAGATATGCAACCTCCACCATCGTGAACGCTTTCAGATGCACTTGCGGGAAGCGCTGCTTCAGCCCGGAAACCAGATCGAGAAAATACTGGAACGGCAAATCTGGATGCAACCCGCCTACGATGTGAAATTCAGTTACCGCTTCGCTGTAGCCTGAGGCCGCAGTCTCAAACGCCTCTTCGAGCGCCATTGTGTAAGCGCCGGGGGAGTCTTTTTTGCGACCGAAGGCGCAGAGACGACAAGCGGCGATACAAACGTTGGTCGGATTGATATGGCGATTCACATTGAAGAAGGTCCTGTCACCATGCAGGCGCTCGCGGACGTGATTCGCCAGCCACCCGACCGCCAGAATATCGCCGGTGCGGTAGAGCGCGAGTGCGTCATCAGCATCAAGGCGCTCATGTGCCATCACCTTTCCGTAAATCGGTTGCAGGCGTGGATCGTCGGTTTGAAATGAATGGGCAGCAGCCATTACTTTGATGATACAAGTCGCTGGATGTCAGTGGCTAGTGGTGCGTCCCGCAATCGATACTTGGCCAGCCCCCTCCCTGCTCAGCCCTTATTTGAACAGCAGGGGTGCGAACGCCGTGAGGTTCCGCCGCCAGACCATCCAGGTATGCGCGCCGGGCGTTTCCACATCCGTGAACTGGACATTCTTATCCTTCAACCAGTTCTTGAACTTGCGATTGATCTTGATCAGCTGATCGTCGGTACCGCAGGCGATCCACAACGTTTTCAGCTTGCCGTTGATCGTCGCATCGACCCCCGGAAACTGTTCGCCGAACTCCTGCCGGTCGATCCCTCCCGAACTAAAAGCCCCAATCCAGGCAAACTGGTCGAGGTGATTCAAGCCGGTGCGCAAAGACTCGGCGCCTCCCATCGAAAGCCCTGCAATCGCCCGTGACTCGCGGTCGTTCTTCGTGCGATACGATTTTTCGACCTGTGGCATAACTTCCGTCAGAAGTACGTCGGTGAACTTCGACAGATTTCGCAGCGCCAGTTCTTTGTCATCCCACGAGTTCCATCCCCGCCGGATCACCTCAAAATCTCCATACCCCAGCGGCATCACCACGATCATGGGCTTGGCTTTCCCTTGCACGATCAGGTTATCGAGAATGTAGTTCGCGCGCCCGACCTCGGACCATCCGTTCGCGGCATCGCTGAATCCATGAAGCAGATAAAAAACCGGATACTGTACGTTTGCCGCCGCGTCGTATGCCGGGGGCGTATAGACATAGAAGTCGCTGTCCAGCCCATTGACCTTGGAATGGTAGAAGTGATGATGGATTTGGCCATGCGGAACATCGTTGATTTCCCACGACAGCGACGGATCGGGAATGTGCACGGCGCTGTCGCTCGAAAGCAGGTTCGGCTTCATCATCTGGTTTGAAGGATCAATGAGGTCCACGCCGTCGGAGACGATCGAATAACCGTAAATGTCCGGCGGCAAAGGACCGACTGTGACGCTCCATACACCCTGGTCACCCTTCTGCATCGGCACATGGTCGCGTTGACCTTCGATGGACACCGCCACTTTCTGCGCATTCGGCGCCCGAAAGCGAAACGTGACGCGCCCGTCCGGTTGCACTTCAGGCGATTTCACGCTAGCTGGTGGTTGGGCAAATAGAGTCATCGAAAAGGCCAAAACCATGGCAAAAGCAATCTTCCTCATATGCCTCCTCAAATGTAAGCGTTAGATTGTACCCGAACGTCGCAGGAGGAGATCGAGCGCTACAAATACAAAAAACACCACCGCGATAACGCCATTCATAGTGAAGAATGCAGCATTCAGCTTGCTCAAATCGTCTTTCGAAACCAGCGAGTGCTCATACGCAAGCAGAGCGACGACTGCGACGACACCGGTCGCGGACAACGGCCCAAGCCGAAACGCAAAGATGAGCGCCAGCAATAGAAAAACCATCGCTGCGTGCAAACCTCTCGCGATCCACAACGAGCGAGCGATCCCCCAGTAGCGCGGGATCGAATGCAGCCCGGTTTCACGGTCGAATGCATAGTCCTGGCAGGCGTAGAGCACATCGAAGCCGGCGACCCAGAACGTCACGGCAGCTGTGAGCAAAAGGATTCGCACGTCAAGCGATCCACGTACCGCGATCCATGCTGCTGCTGGCGCAATCCCAAGCGCAAAGCCAAGCACCAGGTGCGACCAGCGCGTCCAACGTTTCGTATACGAATAAAGAAAAATGATCGCTAGGGCCACCGGCGACAAGAAGAATGCGAGACGATTCAACTGCCAGGCTGCCAAAACAAAAATGGCCGACGAAAGCACGACAAAATATTTGACGAAGCCCGGACTCACTGCGCCGACGGGCAGAGCGCGGGTGCGTGTTCGCGGATTGACGGCGTCAATCGACGCATCAGCCAGGCGATTGAATGCCATCGCTGCCGATCGAGCTGAGACCATCGCGATGACAATCCACAACAATTGATGGACATCGGGGATGCCGCGCGCTGCCAGCATCGCACCGCACAGAGCGAACGGGAGCGCGAAAATCGAGTGCTCCCACTTGATCATCTCCAGCGTGACGCGCGCGTGTTTCAGGAGTGGCACAGAGTATTGTATCGAAGCCGGTTCTCAGTAGCCCTCGGCGCCGATCAGCGGCACAAATCTGCAGCCCTCAAGAACTTTTACTCTGATATGGCCATCCTGTTTGCGCACCAGTTGAAGTTCTTGCGCGTGAGGTGGCCCGACTGGAATCACCATCCTCCCGTTTTCCGCGAGCTGATCGAACAAGCTTCGAGGGACCTGCGGCGCGGCGGCAGAAACGACAATCGCGTCAAAGGGAGCGAACTGTGGCACGCCGTTGCTTCCGTCTCCCACAACGATGGTGACGTTCGCGTATCCCAACCTATTGAGCAGTGCTTCCGCGCTTTGAGCGAGAACAGGACGACGCTCAATTGAGAACACTTCCCGCGCCAGAACCGCCAGCAGCGCTGTCTGATATCCCGAACCAGTTCCTACTTCGAGAACACGCTCGCTGCCGTTGAGAGCCAGGGCTTCCAGCGACACAGCGATGATGAATGGCTGCGAAATGGTCTGGTTCTCGGCAATCGGAATGGGATGGTCCGCATACGCCTTGTCCTGGTATTCCGCCGGCACAAACTCGTGTCGCGGAACCTGCAGCATCGCGCTCAGCACCCGCTCGTCGCGGATGCCGCGATTCCGCAGCTGCGACTCGACCATCCGCGCTCGTTCTTCGGTGAAGGACAATGCTATCGCTTCCGGCGGCGGACTTTCACGTCGAAGCTGACGATACCATTCTGATCTCGAATGGCGACCACCGAAATATTTCGGGTGATGTTGTACTCGGCGCGAATTACCTGCTGCGAGGTTTGGGCGACCGCGGTCGTGTAAGTCAAAGTGAGATTGTCTTTGACCTGCTGCTCGATCGTGACCGCAGGACTGTTCTGGGGGAGCGAGGTCTCCGTAACCAGGCCCTGCGGATCAATCTTGATGTGGGTATTCCCGAAGAGACGCTGCGCCCGATTGTTCAGCGTCGCATTCAGTGCGGCGGCCAGCAGCGCATTCGAGGTCTGCGAACTGAACGCCGATGAACTGTTCTGCTGCAATTGCGCCGACTGCTCACTGGTT
>JBKPSP010000144.1:0-8055 GCA_046735175.1 Acidobacteriota bacterium | reverse complement strand
GTTCAGACTGTACTGATCCCCTCCAAAGTTGTCATTCCGAACCCGTCCGCGAAAGCGGGCGGGAGAGGTTTCATTGCTCACTCCTTCAAATCCACGTGAGCAATCTTTGTGATGTCTCGCCCAAGAAATAGCTTCCCTAGACGCTTGAACTTTTCGGTTGAGTCGGTCACAAAAAATCTGACCTGATTATCTCCACTCGTGGAGTGGCGCTCGTTGACTGCAGGCGATTGGGCCCAGTCTCGAACTGCCGCCGCGGTTGACTCCGCCGAATCCACGAGGATCACACCCTGAGGCGCAACTCGCTGCAGCACCGGCTTGAGCAGCGGATAATGCGTGCACCCCAGGAGCAGAACATCCGCCGACTTGAACCCGTCGGCGAACGCCTCATTCAAATAAATGCGGGCAATCTCCTCGGTTACAGAGTGATTCACCCATCCCTCCTCGACCAACGGCACCAATAAAGGGCAAGCTTTCTCGTGAGCGTCGACCTGCAATGTCTGGAGAGCATTTCGATACGCATGGCTGGAGGTTGTCGCCTCCGTCCCGATCACCACAACCTTTTTCGACTGCGAAGTTTTTGCCGCGCGCTGCGCTCCCGGCTCGATGACTCCTATCACCGGAACTGTCGAGGCTGCTTTGATCTGGTCAATGGCTAGCGCGGTTGCCGTGTTGCAGGCGATCACCAGCAGTTCCGCGCCCTGCTGTTGCAAAAACTGCGCAGCTTCGCATGCGTACTTGGCGACGGTTTGAACGGACTTCGACCCGTAGGGCAGGCGGGCGGTGTCGCCGAAGTAGAGGTAGTCGGCTTCAGGAGCTACCTCAAGTAAAGCTTTAAGTACGGTGAGGCCGCCAAAGCCGGAGTCGAAAACGCCAACTGTAGGGCTCATCGGCGCTTGTTCATCTCGTCCCGCCTATAGGGACCAGCCGCTCTGATGTGCGACAACGTTTCCATTGTCCCTTGGTATTCACTGCTTCGACAGCATGCTCCCCGCGGTATCGGCGCACCATGAGGGCACGTTTCCGGATGTCCGAGGAACGTGCAAATCTTGTCGGTAGCTTCGGGCGACAAGATGTGCTCAAACTTGCACGCCTGCTGCTCGATCTCCGATTCGCTTTCGAGCGCCAGGCTGTCGGTGAAGAGGCGCTCGGCGAGGCGGTGGCGGCGGATGATATCGGCGGCGCGCTGCCGGCCGCGCTCGGTCAACTCGACGATCATGCTGCCGTCACCGATCGAAACGCCAGTTGGCTTGAGCGCGTCATGGCAAGGATTCACGAACGGCTTGTGATCGTGTGCCATGGGCGGATGCGGGGCAGTTTCGACCAGTCCCATCTCGCGCATCTTTTCAACCGCCATGCTCACGGGCAAAGCACCGTGCACTTCCATGCGGCCTATCTCCGCGATCTCGCCGTGCTCGGAGAGGACCCAGAGCTCCTCGAGCACCTCGTCGAACTGCTCTTCATCCGCCAGGGCAAAGACCTCTTGCGCTGCGATTTTGCCGTGATGCAGTTCAATCCTTCGGTCTCCGAGCCGGGCGACAATGGGATCGTGCGTGACCATGACAATTGTGCGGCCCTGTTTGTGAAGATCGCGCAGAAGACGAAGCACGATTTCTTCATTCGCCGCATCAAGGTTGCCGGTTGGCTCATCCGCCAGAATGATCTTGGGATCGTTGATCAACGCCCGAGCGATGCAGACCCGCTGCTGCTCCCCGCCCGAGAGCTGAGCGGGAAGGTGATTGGCACGCTCGCGAAGTCCTACGCGGGCCAGTGCCTCCAGGGCCTCCTGCTCGTCTGTCATGCTGTGAAAGTACTGGGCAAGCATGACGTTCTCGACTGCAGTGAGGTACGGAATGAGGTGAAACTGCTGAAATACGAAGCCGATCTTTTCTGCACGCACCCGCGTAAGCTCGCTGGCGCTCAATCCGGCTACGTTTTGACCATCGAGCAGAATCTGGCCGGAGCTGGGTGAGTCGAGGCATCCAATCAGGTTTACCAGAGTCGATTTGCCCGACCCCGAAGGGCCCATCACCGCGATCCATTCGCCCGGATCAACGGTCAGCGAAAAATCATCGAGAGCGCGAATCACGCCGCCGCCGGCTGCCTGGGCCGGGTACAACTTGGTGACCTGTTTGAGCTGGATCATTACTCTCCCCTCAAAATCATAGCGGGCTGAATCCGGCGCAGCAATCGCAAAGGCGGAACGGTGGAAGAAATCGTGACCAACAGGCACCCGGCAAGTATCAGCGGAAACAATTCGAGTCTGGGACTAACGGAAGCATGAAAGTTTGCTCGTCCGATCCACGCCGCGATGCCGATTCCGGCGCTGAAGCCCAGGACCGCCCCGGCCGATCCCAGAACCGCGGCTTCGCCCGCCACAAACAGCGCAATCAGACGATCTGAGGCCCCAAGTGCTTTCATGATGGCGAAATCGCGTCGGCGATCGAAGACCCATCCCATGAGCGTCGCGAGAACACAGAGCGCCGCCGTACACACTATGAACGCCGACGAGGCCAGCAGGGTAGAGCGCGTCTTGCCGAGCACGTTGGCTTCGCCTTCGGCGATTTGCCGTACCGGGCGCACGTCCAGATTTGGAAACGCAGTCTGCAGAGTCTGCAGGAGTGACGTGACCTGACTCTGGGAACCTTCGGCCGATATTTCCACCACCGAAGGCTCAAGCCCGGTCAGTTGCTGAAAGTCGCTTAGCGATAGATAGATTCTGCTGTCCTCACTCGCACCGGTCTGCAGCGTGCCAGCAGGTGAGAGTTGGATTTCGTGTCCCTGGTGGCGCAGCTTGAAAGGCCTACCATCCGGCGAAACTACGCGTGCGGCACGAACCCCCATTAGCGCTTGTCCGGAACTGCGCGGCCACGAGCTGACTGACCACCAGGGGTTCAGTTTTCTCGCAAGCTCGAGTTCAGTACCCGCCACGACGATCGCCTGATCGCGTTCTGTTCGCGTAACCGCATAGGCAAAAGGGACCGCCAACCCATGTCCATCAACCGCCGCCGCAATTCCGTTGAGTTCTTGCGCCGTCAGGGCATTGCCGTCTGGAGCATTCACAACGATATTCGCTCCGAAGTTTCGGAACTCCCGATGCAGCTTGCCTTGCACGTCGGAGAAGAGGTTCAGCATGGCGGTTGCAGCGGAAGCGGCTACTACGATGGCAATCAAGGCCGCAAGGGCGCTGCGCTTTCGCAGCATTGCGGCACGCGCCAGCATGCGAAGGAACATGGAGCGCTTTTGAAGAGGACGGTTCATGCCTCCCCGCGCAATGCCTGCACAGCATCGCTTTTGACCGCTCGACGAATCGCGACTGCACTCCCGGCAAATGTGACCCCGACCGCCAGAGCAAGGACAACAGGAAGCAATACGGGATGCACCACAATCGATGATCCGAAGATCGTGCGGCCGAGCTCCGTCGCCAAGAAAGAACCAACGCCGAATCCGAGAGCGCCTCCGACCATGGCAAGCAGCACGGATTCCGTAATGAAGATCACGGAGAGCGAGAAATGGCCAGCGCCAAGCGCCTTCATCAAGCCTACTTCTTCACGCCGTTCGAACATCGCAGTCGCCATGGCGGCGGCAACGGCGAGCCCGGAAGTAAGCAACGCAGCGATCGTGATCAGCAGCATCAAGCCGTTGATCCGCGAAAGCACCGTTCCTTCGTTCTGAGCGATCCTGCGGATCTGTTCAGCGTGGGAATGCGGAATGACTTCCTGCAATTGATATGCAATCGACTGTGGATAAGGCGAGCAATACCAGCGGTCTCGGTCGGCTGGACTAAGGGAATCGGGATTTCGCCGGGCGAAGGCGTCTTCGGGCTTTGTCACTGCGCTGACGAAGATCTTGCCGATTGCGCTGGGAGTTCCAGCCAGTGTCTGCGCAACAGCTAACGGCGCGACGATCTGGTGGTCTTCATCGCCGCCGGTTTCGAGAATGCCGGCAACCCGATACTGTTGCCCGTTGATCACAATCGGCGAGCCGGGCGAGACGTTTTGATTTGCTGCAAGCCGTCTGCCTACCAAAATCTCCTGCGAGTCGTCCGTAGGCCACTCGCCCTCAACCTTCCACCATGGAAACGTGGCGCGAGCACCGGTGGTGAATTGCTGATTTCCGAACTGAAGCGACTTAGAAAAGTAGGTTCCAACCAGTGTGACCTCTCCGGAAGGCACTCGTGCCTTGACCGGTAGCAGAGGCGCGAAACCGGTTATGTTGTTTCTCCAGAAAATTCCCTTAATCTTCGGCAGATCGGCTTCGCTCAAGTATGCGCCTGCGGGTTTCAGATTCACGCTGCCGATCTGAACATCGAGCGAGTCTTCCTCCGGCGTGACCACCAGGTTTGCCCCGAGGCTGCGCAGCTCGCGGCTGACCTTGTCTCCGATATCGGTCGCGATGGCGATCATCGCGGTGGCGACCGCCGCGCCAAGTGTGACGGCCACGGCTACGAGCAGCTTGCGCCGCGGCTGGCGTCGGAAGGATTCGTAAACAAGGCGTACAAACATGTGATCTGACTGAAATCGAACCGAAAGTTTCCTTAGTGCAACTTCGTGTCCTGGGTGGTTCACGCTCTTTACCGCGAACCACCAAGGACACGAAGGATCACGAAGGTCTCCTTGGCGATCTCCGCAGCTGTTCTCTGCGACCTCTGCGGTTAAAGGCTCTTGAATGTTGAAATCTCATCGCTCGAACAGCTTTGCCCGCGAAACAAGATCGGCTTCACGAATTACGATGTCATCGCCTGAGACAGACGATGCCAACGGTACCGGATTGCAGCCGCCGGCTGTTCCTACCGATTGCGAGTTGATAGGCGCAGCGCAGTTCTTGCACACGACGCCATTCTGTCCCTTGAAGAACCCAAGCGACCCGCAGATTTCGCAGGCATCGAAGATCGCGACGACCTTGCCATCTGGCCGTTTATACAGAAGAAAACGGACCTCAGTTCCATTCTCGCGGGCCGCGAAGCGGTGCAAGTCTCCGTCCGACACCTGACTGAGTGGTATCGCCACTTCGCCGCTACTGAAGCTGACCTCGGTGGCCGGTGAAAGCGCATTCACGCTCTTGGCATAGATGAATTCAGCGGTTACCAGCACGACGAACAGGAATGAACTCGCGAACACCGCCATCATCCACAACCGCTCGCGGCGCGCGCTCCATCTCGATTTGCGACTTTCAGCGGCAGACGCGGGTTCCGGCGCAGGCTGGCGGCGACGCACTTCAAACAAGACCATCAGTCCGGCCAGCGCGACGATGGTCACAAAGAAGAAAAAGTCGTTGCGGACAATCGGTCCGATCAGCGCCATCTCTCGCTTGGACGAAGGCAGAAATCCGTTTTCAGAAAGCTCGTGCAGCCCCGAAACCAGCAGCTGCGCGGCAACAAAGAACAGAATCACCGTTGTGACGCGAAAGAATTTGTGCAGATTGATGCGTACGCTGCCTTTTACAAAAGTCACTCCGAACAGCACTGCCGCAATGACTCCGGCCAGAGTGCCTATGAAGCTGAGCAGAGCGCTGGTGTCGAGGGAAACCGCCGAAAGGATCAGCACTGTCTCCGCACCCTCGCGCAGGACCATCAAAAACACGAATAGAAAAATGCCGATCTGGGATCCACGGCCCGCCAGCGACCCGAGCTTCTCCTCGATCTGGCCCTTCAGCTTCCGCCCGGTCCGCATCATGAAGATGATCATGGTGATCACGAAGAAGGCGGCCACGAGCATCACCCAGCCTTCGAACAGGTCTTCATTGAACTGGAAGCGGGAGAGAGCTATCGCGACTCCGATACTGGCAACGAATGCGGCGCCGAGCGCCACAAACACCGGCCTGCGTAGGTCGGGCCGGCCGATCTTGGTCAGATAGGCGAGCGTGATCCCGATGATCAGCGCGGCTTCCACGCCTTCGCGCAGGGTGACAATAAACGCCTGGAGCAAGTAGGTCCTTTCCCGAAGTGTTGCAACTGAGTTGCAACTAGAGGGCTAACTATGAGAATATCTGGCCGAAACGCAGGCGTCAAACGATCACAGGAGTCTCAGGAATCGCCTGGCATCCTCTAGTCGCGGGAACATACGCTCCTCTGCCTGAAACTCTGGAGGATGTACGCACCTGCGGCTTCCACGCACCTTCACAGGATGCTTCAGGTGCAACATTTCATGATAGACGATGTACTCGACCACAAACTGCGGCACGCGGGGATGATCGAAGACCTTGCTGACCACAATCGCGTTGTGCGCAGGGTCGTAGTGACCGAGGCGATTGCGGGCCGCTTCACTGCTCCAGGTCATCTGCGGACGAGCGAGCAGGCCATGAAAGAACTTAAAGTTCAGATCCTCAAAGATTGCCTCCAGGTCGTAGGTCTCGCCTTGAGCCGAGGCAATTCGCTTTCTGCCCCTGATCTGCCGGACCAGGTGGGCTTTGCGCGACATGTGCTGCGCGGTGACGTATCGCCGGTAGCGCGCGGCGTGTTCACGGTCAACCGGCTTGCGATACATCTTTGCCACCAGAATGTGTGCAATTGCCTTCAGCACATGTTCCGGAGCGCCCTCAAGTAGATCGGACAGGCGAACCAACAGCCTGCCGTCGCGCAGCCGGATCGTGTTGTTGATGTTGGCGAAGCTGTAGAACTGGATTTCCAACGCTGGAACCGGAGATCGCGGCCTCAGTTCGCGGTAGGTCTGATCAAACACCTGCTGAAGACTCGAAGACACAATTGCAGCCTAGCATGACTCTCGCGAACCTCTGTGCAGCAGCACCTTCGAAGTTATTCCGAGCCGTGCTTTTTGTCCTTTTTCTTGTGCTTGAAAGTCTCTTCCTGCTCGGCGAGCAGATCGCGATGGTCTTTCATGCCGGCATCAATCGCATCGAGCGCGCTACCTAAGAGAAACGTAAAGTCCTTTTGCGATTCCGGTCTTGAGCCAAGCGAAGACTTGAACGCGCGCAGCTTCGATCCAAATTCGGTATCAGCCTCGATCACCGGCTTGAGGGCTTTGCGCAGATCGTCACCGCGATCGGCGAAGGTATCTACGTTGGTATTCAACTCATCGTAGACATCCAAAAAATCCTGCAGTGCGTTGCGCGTAAGCTCATCGCGGTTTTGTGCCTTTTCATCGGCGCGCACCTTCTCCAGGTTTTCCAGCCGGGTCCGCGCAAACTCGATGTAAAGCTTAAGCCGGGCTTCCGGTTCCTGCGCGGCATCGCGCAGTTTGTCGATTTCCAGGTCGTTCAATGGATCGCGGTGGTGCTGCTCGGCGACAGCAGGGAAGGCCGCGAGCATCGAAGCCAGGAGGACCAGGCCCGCTCTCATTTGCTCTCCGCGTTTTTCGAGCCGAACATCGACTTCAGCAGATCGGTCCGAAAACCTTCCAGCTTATCTACCGCGGCCTGCACCGCGGTCTGCTCGTCCGCATCCACATTCTGTTTGAGATCGCGGAAACGCGCGACCAGCCGGCGAATTTTGATTTCAGTGCGAGGCACCTTCTTGCCGGACTTGAGAACGTTGGCGTGTGCCTTGTCCGCATACGCTACAGTTTGATCGAGCGCCTTGTGACTGTCCTCCAGGTTGCTGCTCTTGTACGCGTCAACGGCAAGTTTCGATTCGCGGTCGGCGATTTCAAGATAGAGATCGAGTTGCTGCGACGCTGAAGCCGATTCCGCTCGCGCGATCAGTTGCGCCAGAGTGTCATTGTCTGATCCGAGAGCGGTAAGCCCCCAGGCAATCAATAACAAAATTGTCCCAACACCACGTTTCATTTCTTTGGCTCGATGGCAATCAACCGGTGCTTCGCCTGCCACTCCTGGTCAGGGAACTTGCCGTTCGCGGCATCCAGAAACTGATGATAGTACCTGGCGGCCTGCTTAGCATCGCGCAGATGGTCGTATGCGGTAGCGCGAAAGAAAAATGTGATGGGTGTGTCCGGCACGTACTTGGCGCGCGTGTCGAGGGCTTTGAGCGCGGTCGCGTAATCCTTGTTCTCGTTGGCGGCGATGGCCAGGTCGCCATATGCATCCCCCAGATCAGGCTTGAGCTGAACCGCTTTGGCGAGTTCCTGCTCGGCTTCGGGATAT